>NZ_VIOG01000013.1:0-91994 GCF_009708045.1 Corynebacterium hiratae
AATCAGACTACCGGCTACCCCCGCCGATACCCGCTTAGTGCCGAAAAAATAACCGCCACAACACCAAACCTCCAGGCCACAATGTCAAGGGTGACCTTCATCACCTAACCGTGAGCCAAGTCAGGTTTTAGAACCCGCATAAATAAGAAAAGTCCGCCCCCAGAGTGATATCTGGGGGCGGACTTTTGTGAGTAATGGGAAAGGGGGTGTGCGGAAGGGCTAGTCCTTCGGCACCTCGGGCTTCGTGTGCTCCACGAAGGTTACGGAGGGATCTGGGTCCTCGCGGTCGTATTCAATCTCATCGTCGGCCTCGAGCTCCTCGTGGATCTCATCGGCAACGGTCGAGACGAACTCTTCAGTTTCCATGTTGGAGGCCGCTGCCAGCTTGCGCAGCTCGCGCTCGTTCTTCTTGGTGAAGTGCTCGCGCGGGTCAAGGCGGCGCTTAACCAAGGTGCGGGCGCGCACGCGGCGGTCAGACTCGGAGGTGATCTTGTCGCGCTGGGTAATCCAGGTGATGACCATGACGGCAATCATGAGCAGGCCAATCCAACCCAGAATCGGGTAGACGCTGGAGACCAGCTGCTTGAAGCCAATGAAGGAGAGGATGAAGCCCACGACACAGGCGCCCGCGTAGACGGGGTAGAAGAGCTTCGGCTTCTTGCGGGTCAGGCGCTTGCCCATGGCGTAGAACATGCCGATGGCGGTGTTGAAGACCATGCCGTAGATGATGAAGGTCATGAAGTAACCCAGAGCCGGGTTCACGTGGTTGATCAGCGTCAGCACCGGCAGGTCCTGCTTGTAGACTTCCGGCGCCACCATGTAGAGGGAAACCACGAGGAGGGCAAGCAGAAGCAGGTAGAAGAAGCCACCGATGAGGCCGCCAACACCGACGGCGCGGTTATCTAGGATGTTGCCGCCGATGACGATGGACATCGAGACCGCGCACATGACGTTGAGGCCGGTGTAGTTCAGCGCAGCCAGCCACCAGTTGCTGAGCGGACTCTCGACGTTGTTGACAGCAAACTCATTGGCTTGGGACCAATCCACGTCGGTCACGATGATGGTGTAGCCGGTGGCCAGGACCACGAAGATAATGATGAAGGGCGTAATCGCGCCGATGACGTTACTGACCTTATCCACATCGAGGAGGCCTACCAGCAGGACGAGCACGAGCATAATAGCGCCGCCCACCCAGATGGGCACGCCCTCGAATTGCTGGCTGATGGTGGAGCCACCACCGGCGAACATGACGAAGCCAATGGAGAACAGCGTGGCCAGGGTGCCCCAGTCCAGGATCCGGGAGACGATAGGTCCACTGATGCTGTCATAGACTGCGGTGTGCTCGTCGGCCTGGAAGTAGGATCCGAGCTGCAAAATTGCCACGCCAGTAATAATCATGAGGGCGGAGGCGAGGAGCACGCCCCACAGGCCCATGTTTCCGAAAGCCACGAAGTACTGGAGTGCTTCCTGTCCGGAGGCAAAGCCGGCGCCGACGACGACACCAATGAAGGCCATGGAAATGGCCACTGCGCGTTTCCACATAAAGTAAAGAGGTCTCTCAATCTCACACGCGCCGGGGTAATGCCATCACGACCCAAGGTGTGGTGCGGGCAATCGGGAAAGCCTCGCGGGCCCGGTTCGACTATCGATTTATCACGTGTGCCTCGGAAAAGATTAGGCGTGGTCTATCGGTGTTTTCCAGCTGGGGCTGCGGTTTCCTTAAGGATAGGCAGTGGCGGGGGTGTCAGAATTTGCCGTTTGGCGCATGTAGATGCAGGTTCTATGGCCGGCCAAGCCGATTTGTAACGGCTCGATAACGATTAGCCGCGTTGGTTGATTAAGTCCTTGCGGGCCCGGCCACGCGGGAGCGGATAGTGCCAACACGAACCCCGGCGATCTTCGCGGCCTCCTCGTAGGTATAGCCCAGCACTTGAGTCAGGATGAGGGCTTCGCGGCGGTCTTCTGGGAGGGCGTCGATAAGCGTGCGGGCGTCGATCCACTCGCTCCACGTGCCGGCGTTTTCGGGAGTTGCTGCGAGGGCGGCGGCATCCTCGTACTCGGTGGCGGACTTGCGCGGGCGGGCCATGTCGTGGCGGATGTTATCTACCCACACGCGGCGCGCAAGCGAAAGTAGCCACGTGCGCGCTGAGGAGCGTGCAGCGAAGCGGGGGAGTGCACCGATGACGCGCAGGTAGGTCTCCTGGGTGAGATCGTCCGCGATATCGGGGCCGCCAAGGTGGGCGAGCAGGCGCCAGACATCATCTTGGGTGGACTTAATGAACTCCGTGAGGGCTGCGCGATCGCCACGGCCTGCCTTGAGGGCGAGGTCGGTGACGCGCGCATCGTCGCGCTCGGAGTGTCGTTTCACCTCCCATAACTTACCAGTCGGGGGAGGCAGGACTTGGGTGCCTCGGGCTTAAGGCCGTGAACTCTGGCAACGTCAAAAACTGTTGCGCAGGTCATTTTTTATGGGTAGGCTATGAAAGGTCCGTGATTGATAATGTAAAGCAAATTATCAACCGATCTAGGAGGCATTAACCCCATGACTAACGCTTCGAATGAGTCCGCGGCAGACAAGGTTCTAGACAAGGGCCAGCGCGCCCCGGGCGGCCCGAACACAACCCGCCCCTCCGGTCAGCCAATTGCTACTGAAAACACCAGCATCACCGTTGGCCAGAACGGCCCGGTAGTGCTCAATGACATCCACCTGATTGAAAAGCTGGCGCACTTTAACCGCGAGCGCGTGCCGGAGCGCACCCCGCACGCTAAGGGCCATGGCGCCTTTGGTGAGCTGCACGTTACCGAGGACGTCTCTGCTTACACCAAGGCCAAGCTCTTCCAGAAGGGCACCGTGACCCCGATGATGGGTCGTTTCTCCACCGTCGCCGGCGAGCAGGGCTCCCCGGATACCTGGCGTGACGTCCACGGCTTCGCGCTGCGCTTCTACACCGAGGACGGCAACTACGACATCGTGGGTAATAACACCCCGGTCTTCTTCATCCGTGACGGCATTAAGTTCCCGGACTTTATCCACTCCCAGAAGCGTCTGGGCGCCAACGGCCTGCGTGATGCTGACATGCAGTGGGATTTCTGGACCCGCAACCCGGAGACCACCCACCAGGTGACCTACCTTATGGGTGACCGCGGTACCCCGAAGACCACCCGCCACCAGAATGGCTACGGCTCCCACACCTTCCAGTGGGTCAACGAGTCCGGCGATGCCTTCTGGGTGAAGTACCACTTCAAGACCCGCCAGGGCGTGGAGAACTTCACCGACGCCGAAGCCACGGAGATGGCTGGCAAGAACGCGGACTACCACCGCGAGGACCTCTACAACGCCATCGAGGAAGGCAACTTCCCGGTCTGGGACGTCAAGGTCCAGATCATGCCGGTGGCAGAGGCTGAAGAGTACCGCTTCAACCCCTTCGACCTCACCAAGACCTGGTCCAAGAAGGACTACCCGCTGGTGGATGTCGGATACTTTGTACTCAACCGCAACCCGCGCAACTTCTTTGCGCAGATTGAGCAGGTTGCCCTGGATCCGTCCAACATTGTCCCGGGCATTGGGCTGTCTCCGGACAAGATGCTGCAGGCACGCGTCTTCGCGTACTCCGACCAGCAGCGCTACCGTATCGGACCGAACTACAAGCAGCTGCCGGTGAACCAGCCGCTCAACCAGGTCAACACCTATGAGCACGAGGGTCCGATGCAGTACCTATTCAACGCCCCGGAGGATCCGGTCTACTCCCCGAACCGCCACGCCAAGGGCGGCGGCTACCTGGATGGCGATGAGAACCTGCGCTTCAAGGAGCAGGAGACCACCACCGCGCCGGATCTCTACGTCAACCCGGACCCGGCAGGCATCGACCTGGTGCGTGCGCCTTATATCCGCCACGCTGAGGACAACGACACCGTCCAGGCCACCGACCTGTACGAGAACGTCTACGACGATGGCGCCAAGGAGCGCCTGGCGGACAACATCACCAACGCTATGGCCGGTGTGTCCCCGGAGACCGAGGAGCGCGTCTACGCCTACTGGGATGCCGTCTCCCCGCAGCTGGGCAAGCGCGTGCGCGAGCTCTTCGCTGAGAAGAAGTAATTAACGCATACGCGTTAATTACGTAACCCCAGTAGCCCCGCCGGTCTAGTTCATTGAAGCTAGTTCCTGGCGGGGCTTTTCCGCGCGCCTGACCGCTTTTGCCCAGCGTGGGCGATAGTTTCTTTTACATGACCTCACGCCTAGCTACTCCTGCCGACGCTAACCGACAGGTTGGCACCCGCGCACTCCTTCTCGCCCTCGTGCTTATTGTGCCGCTTGTTATCGGCGCGGTCGTTGCCACCGTGTCCGAGTGGCAGCCAGCCGAAGCCTGGTCCCAGGAGCAGGCGGGTGCGCCCAGCGATGGCACCATCGATCCCGCTGAGCTTTACGACGTCGCCCGCGCCCTCAGCGAAGCCAATGCCCAGGCGGGATTCCTGGCGAATGGAGCGCAGCAGCTGGCCGATGGCACCGGTGAGTTGAAGGATGGAGCCGGCGAACTGGGTGGCGGTGTGGACAAGCTGGCCGGCGGCTCGCAGGAGCTATACGACGGTCTCGTCCAGTTGCAATCCGGCACCGCCCAGCTGGGCAACGGTGCTACCGAGCTGGCCGACGGCGTCGGCGGCGCCGTCGACCAAGTCATCGGCCTGGGCGTGGTCCGCGGACAGATCCTGCAGGCCATCGACGGCACCCTCAAGGACTTGGAAGGAAACAACTCGGCGGAGGCGAAGAACATCCGCTCGCAGCTCGGTGATCTGCGCAGCCAAGTGGAGAACTTCCAATTTGACCAGTCCGTTCAGGATCAACTGACGCAGCTGAAGGATGGCTCGCGCGAGCTCTCCAACCAGTTGGCCGTGAGCGGCTACGCCTACCACGATGGCGTCTACCAAGCCACGGAGGGCGCAAAGCAGCTCAATGCCGGTATTGGTGAGCTCAACTCCAAGGTCGATGAGGCCCTGCAAGGTGTGGACAAGCTCGTTGCCGGCGCAGAGAAGGTCGACGGCATGGCGCAGCAGAACCGGTCCAAGGTGCAGGGCGCGCAGCGTGCCTTGCCCACCGTGGCCGGACCAGCTGAGGACGATAGCGCGCCTTCCCAGCTGCTCAGCCCCATCGTGGCCATGCTCCTCGCGGCTATCGCCGTCTTGGGCGGCGGGGTTATCGGAGCGCTGCTGACGCGCGTGGAGCGTCGTATCCTCGCGCTGCTGGGCGGCGCGGTGCTGATCGGAGTTGTGGTGGGCCTGCTCGTGGCACTTCTTGCTACCGGTGGAACCGCCGCGGCCGTGGCGTGGGCGGGTCTCGCGGCGGCGGGGGCCGGGGTGGCGTCGGCAAGCATTGTGTACGCACTCGTGCGCGGACTGGGGCTCGCTGGTTGGGGCCTAGGCAGCGTGCTTGGCGTAGCCCAGGTGGGCGTCGTGGGATGGGCGTGGAAAGCGGCCTCGACGGGAACCGATCTCAACGCCGCGATGAGTGCGCTCGTGCACCTCTTTCCCATGCAGTGGGCAACCTCCGCCATCACCGTGGCAGGCAATGGGGGGCAGTCCCCACAGCTGTGGACCGCGCTGGCTATTTTGGGGGTAATTTCGATCGCGGCTTTCGTTCTCGTGGGGGCACCCGCTAGGCACGAAGAAAATGGAAAAGCCTAGCTCAAAGGCCTGCGTGTGAAGCATCGACTGAGCCGGTAGAAGCGTTACAGAGTTTTTGAAGATTTATCTACCGTTGCGAGGGGAAATAGTGCTAGAGTGAGAATCGCTCACAAAGCCTACTTAGGGGGTAGGCAAACGGTTTCTCCAATCCGTTGTGAGTGATAGGGAATAGGGGCGACGCGGCTGCTGTAGGGGCACCGCGTCGTTTCCAATTTTCGGGGGTAAAATTGGCGGCACTGAACGCTGAAGCATTGGAGAATCACCGTGACCGACTCTCGCGATATCAAACCTTTTGCCGCCAGCCGTGGTCCCAAAATAACGTCAGTCGGCGCTATCGTCGGTGCAGTAGTGGCGGGAGGTCTGCTGCTCGGAGGTATTGGTGCGGGCGCGAGCTTGGCGGTCTTCGATGCGCCGGAGCGTGCCGATTTTCTCATGCAGCCCGCGCAGCGCGAGGTACAGGCCGACATCATGGACCCCGACGATGTGCTCACTCCGGAGGAGGAAGAGCGCATGCTTGGCGACGTCTCCCGGATCGCCGCCCCCGACGTGGTCCAAGGGCTGCACTACATGGTCTTTGCCAAGAACAAAGAAAACGTCAATGACTCCGTGGAGGAGTACCTGCGCGATAATCACCCCGAGCTCATTGGCAAGGATAAGTTTGCCGATGGCCAAGTCTTCGTCGGCGTCGGCCTCGATCCGCGCCAGGCCTTCGTCTTCGCGGGTGAGGACGTGGCCGAGCAGATGAAGCTGCGCAAGAATGACAGTCATCTCGAGCAGTCCATCGAAGCCATTAAACCGGGCGTGCGGGATGACAACATTCCTGCTGGTCTCTTTGCGGGTGCGGCGGCAGCGATCGACGTGGACCGTGCTGCGGATACCCAGTTTGAGAGTGCTCAAAATAACCGCGTTGGGGCGGCCATTGGTCTGGGGGTAGCGGGCCTGAGCGTTGGTGGCGCGGGTGCAGGCATCGTTGGCGGTACTCGCCGCAGCCGTCAGAAGAACGCGCAGCAGGCGCGCGAGGATTGGGATTATGTGTCGCAGACCTATACCGATGTGGCGCAGCGCCTGCGGGAGATCGATATCCGGGCGCACTCGCTGCAATCGGGTCTAGTGGATGAGCGCCTGCGCGAGGACTGGGAGGGCCTGCGCGATGACTTCCTGGCCATCGATGACAAGGTGGGTTCCCTCATGTCGATTCCGGCCGACGCGCCGGACGAGCAGTTCCGCTCACGCTCCGTGCTCATTGCTCGTGCGCGTTTGCTCTGCGAACGTGTAGAGACCGCCGAGGCTAACATCGAAAAGCTGCACCGCATCGAGAACGCTGATCCCGACACGCGCCGCTATGAGCTCTACGAGCTGGGCAAGGACCTCGCCCAGGCGGGGTACCTGGCTGCGGACATCGACTCGGCGCTTGAGCGCCACGCCAAGGAGCTGGAAGACACCGCCGTGGCCCTGTCCAAGGCGCCGAACCACCCGCAGTTCATGGAGCGCTACTTGGAGCTCTTGGACCGAACCGCGCTGCTCTCGGAGCACCTGCAAGCACAGCTGCAGAAGGAGAACGAGGCCGAGGAACGCCCCGTACGCACGCATATCTATGACTCCCACTTCTTCGCCGGCTCTGGCTACCACGGTTACGTGCCCTTCTATGTTGTGAGCACCTGGGACAGTGACGCGACTGCCGCCCGCGATAGCTCTTCCGGCAGCAGCGGCGGCGTCAACAGCGGGTTTAGCTCGGGCTTTTCCGGTTCGGGTGGCTCCTCCAGCTTCTAGGAGGGCGGACGCCCTGCCCGCCGCCCGGTGAAAACGAAAAGAACCCGCAGTTTCCTGCGGGTTTAATGGTCGGGATAACAGGATTTGAACCTGCGACCTCTTCGTCCCGAACGAAGCGCGCTACCAAGCTGCGCCATATCCCGGTGTCTCGCTCTAAGCGGTACCGGAATACTGTAACGCACCCCAGCCTGAAAGGACAAAACGGCAGCGTGGAGGGGGTAATCCTAGGCGGCCTTCTCTGTGATACGCAGCAGCGTGGCGGACGGGCGGCAGAAGAGGCGGAAAGGAACGAACTTCGAGGTGCCCAGCCCGTTGGAGACATGCATGTACATCTCTCCGAATCGGTGCAGGCCCTCCGCGCGAACGCGGTCGATGCCGCAATTGGTCACAATGGAACGTGAGCCCGCCACCTTGAAAGGCAGGCAGAGCTGGCCGCCGTGCGTGTGCCCGGACAGAGACAGCTGGTAGCCGTCGGCGGCGAACTTCTCCAGGACGCGAGGTTCCGGGGAATGCAGTAGCGCCAAGGAGAGGTCGGCGTCCTCGTTCGGGGCGCCGGCGATTTCGGAGTAGTCATCCAAATCGTGGTGCGGGTCGTCCACACCGGCGGCAGCCAGGCGAACATCGCCCACCTTGAACTCCACGCGGGCCTGGTTGGCGTCGTGCCAGCCGTGTTCCAGGAAGGCCGCGCGCATGCCCTTCCAGGGCAGGTTCACGTAGGAAGGTTCGTTCTTCTTCCCAATCAGGTAGTTGAAGGGGTTCGGGATACGCGGCGCCCAGTAGTCGTTGGTGCCGAAGCAGAACATCCCCGGGCGGCTCAGCAGCGGGCCAAGGGCGCGGAGGACCTCGGGGACCGCGCGCTCGTCGGAGAGGTTGTCACCGGTATTGATCACCAAGTGCGGGTCAAGGGCATCGAGGCCTGAGACCCACTCGATTTTGGCGCGCTGGCCCGGGATCATGTGGAGGTCGGACACGTGCAGGATACGGAACTCGGACTCCTCGCGCAGCGTACCGGGCTCCAGCAGCGGCAGGGTGTACTCCTTGAGCTCAAACTTGGTGAGTTCTGAGTGCGCCCACGCGGCAACGCCTAGGCCGGCGGCGGCGAGTCCGCCAAGAACAGGGAAAATCTTCACCTTCACCACACTACCTGGCCGGCAGGCGTAGATTGAAGGGCATGAGTGAGTTGAAAGAAACTATCCGTGCTGACCTCAAGACCTCGATGAAGGCCAAGGACAAGGCCCGTACGAGCGCCATCCGTTCTCTGCTGTCTGCCATCCAAGCGGAGGAAACTACTGGTTCCCGCCACGAGATCACCGATGAGGACATCCTCAAGGTCATCGCCCGTGAGATCAAGAAGCGCCGCGAGTCCGCAGAGGTCTACGCGGAAAACGGCCGCCCCGAGTTGGCGGAGGCAGAGCTTGTCGACGTCCCCTTCTTCGAGGCCTACCAGCCGGAGCAGCTTGACGACGACGCCCTGAACTCCCTCGTCGCTGAATCCATCGCCGAGGTTGAGAAGGACTCCGGCGAGCCGGTGACCATCAAGCAGATGGGCAACGTGATGAAGGTGGCCACCGCCAAGGCTGCTGGGCGCGCCGACGGCAAGCGCCTGTCCACCGCGGTCAAGGCCGCCCTCAACTAGCGTGCTAGCGCAGGAGCGCTAGCACCCACGCTGTAGCTCGTTTTACGCTTTAGCGCCTTGTCACGCTCTAGCCCGTTTTTACGCTTTAGCGCGCTAAGCGCTAAAGCCCGAAGAAATCCCGCACGTCGTTCGTCAAGCGGTCGACATCCTCTTGGGAGAACAGCGGGTCGGACTGAGTAGCCGGCTGGCCATTGTCCGTGCCACCGCCGTTGCCGCTCGGCGCTGATGGGGTGTAATAGCTGTAGCCAGAGGTGCCGGAGCTTGCGGAGTCGCCAGCGGAGCCGTCGGAAAGCTGCAGCGTTACCTCCGCACCCTTCTTAGTGCCGGATGCGCCGGTGATGACACGAACCACCTTGCCGTAGCCCACGCCGGGCGCGGGAACCTCGGTGGTTTTGACCACGTAGCCAGCCTTCTCCAGAGCGGAGCGGGCTTGGCTTTCGGACTTGCCCTTCAACCCGTCGATAAGCGGCGATACCGTGCCCGAATCATAAGCGCGGTCGTAGTCCGGCACCGTTCCCTTCAGCGCATCGGGAACGCGCGCGGCCATGGTGTAGAACGTTGATGCGGGCTCCTTGCCACCGAAGAGGTTGCCGTTGGCGCACTGGCGCACGGGCCCGGTGCACAGCGGGCTCGTGGTGGTGCCGTCATTGTAGATATACGGCGCGGCAGCAACCTCAGAGTTGAAGCCGAGGAATGCCGAGGACTGGTTGGACTCCGTGGTACCGGTCTTGGCGGCGGCCTTTCCGCTGAAGCCCGCAGCACGCGCAGAATCGGCCGCCGTGCCCTTTTCAGTATCGGCGGTCATGTTGTTTTCCAGCGCCTTGGCCACCTCTTTGCCCACCGCGCGTTCGCACGGGGTGTGCTTGAGGTACACCTCGTTACCGTGGGAGTCCGTGACCTCCTCGATGGGGTTCGGCTCGCACCACATGCCTTCCGACGCCACCGTCGCCCCCACGTTGGAAAGCTCGAGCGCGTTCACCGCCGTCGGGCCGAGCGTGAAGGAGCCCAGGTTGGAGTCCTTGATGTGGTCGGCGATGGAGGATTCGCCGTCGTAGCTGCCGGGCTCCTCGTAGGAGCGCAGGCCGAGCTTCACGGCGATGTCGACGATGCGCTCGACGCCAAGCTGCTCAGTGAGCTGGATGAAGGGGGTGTTGGGGGAGTAGGCGAGCGTGTCCTGCATGGTCATCGTGGAGGCGTAGCTGCCGGCGTTTTCCACGCAGTACTTGTTGGGTGGGCAGTTCTCAGCGCCGCCGAAGCCTAGCCCTTCCGCCTCGTAGCGCTTGGGCACTGCCAGTTTGTCTTTGATGCCGTAGCCCGATTCCAAGGCGGCCGCGGCGGTAAAGAGCTTGAACACGGAGCCGGCGCCGTTGCCCACCAGCGAATTGGGCTGGGGCAGGAGGGTTTCGTTGTTGGCCAGGTCGAGCCCGTAGGTGCGCGAGGACACCATGGCGAGGACTTTGCGGGAATCAGTGCCCGGCTTGATCACATTCATGACTTCCGCCACGCCCTCGGTATCCGGGGCGGTGTGGCTGCGTACTGCGTTGAGAGCTTGGTCCTGGACGTCGGGGTCAAGGGTGGTTTTCACGGTCAGGCCACCGCGCGCTAGATGCTCGCGGTCTATGCCCTTATCGGCGAGGTAGTCCATCACGTAGTCGCAGAAGAAACCGCGATCTCCCGCGCCGATGCAGCCATTGGGCAGCGTGGCGGGGCTATCCAACACCCCAAGGGGTTCTTGGGCATAGGCATCGGCGTCCTCCTGGGATAGAGAGCCGGTGTCGACCATAGCTTGGAGCACCACATTGCGGCGCTCGAGCACGCCTTCCTCGTTGGTATAGGGGTTGAGGTATTCCGAGGACTGCACCATGCCGGCGAGCATCGCTGCCTGCGGCACGGTGAGGTGCGCGGCATCGGAGCCGAAATAGGTGCGGGCGGCGGCCTCGATGCCGTAGGAGTGGTTACCAAAGGGCACGAGGTTGAGGTAGTTGGTCAGGATCTCATCCTTGGAAAGCTTGGCGTCGATATCCGTCGCCATGCGCATCTCGCGCAGCTTGCGGGCTATGGATTGCTCGGTTGCGGCTTGGCGTTCTTCATCCGTGGTGGCGTTGACGAGGAGGAGATAGTTCTTCACGTACTGCTGATCCAGCGTGGACGCGCCCTGGGAGACGCCGCCCGCGGCCAGGTTGGTCCACAAAGCGCGGACGTTGCCCTGCAGATCGACGCCTTCGTGCTCATAGAAGCGGCGATCCTCGATGGCCACAACTGCCTGCTTCATAGCGTCGGAGATCTCATCCGGCTGTACGGGATGGCGGCGCTGTTCGTAGATGTAGGCAAGGGGGTTGCCCTTGGCGTCCAAGATGGTGCTCACGCCGGGGGTATCCCCGCTGGTGAGATCCTGGATGTCCGATTGCATCGTTTCGTTCGTCCTAGCAACGGCAATGCCACTGACGCCGGCGACGGGGGCGATGGCTAGCGCGATGAGGATGCCGACCAGTGCTGTGGACAGGACGAGCTTTCCCAGGGATTTGATGACAGTCACCCTCCACACACTAGTGCTTTAGGGCGACAACCGGGAGACCCCCCTAAAGTGTGACCTGTTAGACAGGTATACCGGTCTGTGAATAGACTTACCAATGGTACATAATATTCCGTCGGGTTGAGGGTTATTCACGATCTTCCACTACGACGGGGGGAACTTGGAAGGAGTTACCTAGCCATGGCAGTCAGTGTCAAAGGTGCAGGACGGTCCGCAATGGTAAAGAATGCCTCGTTAACCTCCGAGCGTGGTGAGTGGGTTACCCAAGCCAAGTGCCGCAACGGTGACCCCGATGCGCTTTTCGTGCGAGGGGCAGAGCAGCGTAAGGCCGCGGTGATTTGCCGTCACTGCCCGGTGCTGAACGAGTGTCGCGCGGATGCCCTTGATAACCGCGTGGAGTTTGGTGTGTGGGGCGGCCTCACGGAGCGCCAGCGCCGCGCCCTTCTGCGTAAAAATCCGCACATCACCAGCTGGGCGCATTACCTTGCTGAGGGTGGCGAACTCATCGGTATTTAGTAGCATTGGGCCCATGACTAAATGGGAATATGCAACCGCGCCGGTTCTTACACACGCGACGAAACAAATCCTCGATTCCTGGGGTGAGGACGGCTGGGAGCTCGTCACTATCACCCCGGGCATGAACCCGGAGAATGTCGTCGCCTATTTCAAGCGCCCTCTGGAGGAGTCCTAATGGGTGCCCTCGCACGCTTGGAAGAACTCGGTGTCGAGCTTCCTTCTGTCGCGGCCCCTCTCGCGTCCTATATCCCGGCCATCAAGGTAGGAAACCAGGTATGGACCTCCGGTCAGCTGCCCGTCGTGGGCGGCGAATTGCCTGCCACCGGCAAGGTTGACGCAGAAGTGGACCTCGAGAAGGCACAGGAGCTGGCGCGCACGGCCGCGCTAAACGCGTTGGCTGCCATCGATGGCCTCGTGGGCCTCGACCGTGTCACCCGCGTGGTGAAGGTGGTCGGCTTCGTCGCCTCGGCTCCATCCTTTACGGATCAGGCCGCGGTTATCAACGGTGCCTCGAACTTCCTCGGGGAGGTCTTTGGTGATGCCGGTGTTCACGCGCGTTCTGCCGTGGGGGTAGCGGTCCTTCCGAAGGATTCCCCCGTTGAGATCGAAGTTATCGTAGAAATCGCTGAGTAATCGGATAGGGTTAGAACCATGGAGCATCCTGCATATAGCCAATTGCGTCCCGTGAGCCAGTCCGTCGGTGTTGTGCTGTGCGATAATCCCAGCTACACCGCCTTGGAAGGCACCAACACGTGGATCATTCGCGCCGGAGAAGATTCCCGCGCCATTGTGGTCGATCCAGGCCCAGAGGATGAGGGGCATCTCAACGTTGTGACCGCGAAAGCGGGCGAGGTAGCACTGATCCTTCTCACTCACCGCCACGATGATCACGCCTCGGGCGCTCAGCGTCTGCGCCAGCTCACCGGCGCTCCGATTCGCGCGTTCGATCCGAACTACTGCAACGGCGCGGAGGCGCTTGTCGACGGCGAAGTGATCACCGTCGACGGCATCACCCCGCAACTCGAGGTGGTCCATACCCCTGGCCACACTGCGGATTCCACCTGCTTCTTCGTATGGTCCGAAGAAGCTAAGAACTCCACCCTGGAGGGAATTCTGACCGGTGATACCATCGCTGGCCGTCACACCGTGCTCCTGTCTGAGACCGATGGTGACTTGGGTGCCTACCTGAAGACGCTGGACCTTCTCGAAGAGCGCGGCAAGGATGTAGCACTCTTCCCGGGGCATGGCCCGGACTTGGAGGACACCTCCGCGGTTGCCCGCAAGTACATTGACCGCCGCCACCACCGCTTGGATCAGATTAAAGAGGTCCGCGGGCGCCTTGGTGAGGATGTTGACGTTAAGACCCTCGTCGATGAGATGTACGACGACGTCGACCCGGTCCTTCGCCACGCCGCCGAGCAATCCACGCGCACTGCGCTGAAGTACCTCGCGGCTCAGAACTGAAACACCGCATAGGAAAATCCCCCGAGAAATTCTCGGGGGATTTTGCATTGGGCCACAGCCGCCCGGAGGCGGCATATACAGGCTCGGCCTTGAAGACCTAGCGCGCGCGGCGAGCCAAGTGCTCGGTATCGACGATGAGCACCGACTTGCCTTCCAAGCGAATCCAGCCGCGGTGGGCGAAGGTGGCCAGCGCCTTGTTGACGGTCTCGCGGGACGCGCCGACGAGCTGGGCGATCTCTTCCTGAGTGAGGTCGTGGTTCACGCGCAGTGCACCGCCCTCTTGCGAGCCGAAGCGGTTAGCCAGCTGCAGCAGGGTCTTGGCCACGCGGCCCGGAACATCGGTAAAGATGAGGTCCGCCAGGTTGGCGTTGGTGCGACGTAGGCGGCGAGCCAGCACGCGCAGCAGCTGCTGCGCAATCGCCGGATGATCAGCCACCCACTGCTTGAGCATTTCGGAGTTCATCGTGGCGGCGGTGACCTCGGTGACGCACACAGCAGACGAGGTGCGCGGGCCCGGATCGAAGATAGAAAGCTCACCGAACATATCGGACGGGCCCATCACGGTCAGCAGGTTCTCACGGCCATCCGGGGCGTGGCGAGCAAGCTTAATCTTTCCCGAGGTGATGATGTAGAGGCGGTCGCCCGGCTCTCCTTCCTCGAAAATGGTGGTGCCGCGCGGGAAACGGACGGTTTCCATTTGCTCGATGAGGTTTTGTACTGCTACCGGATCGACGCCCTGGAAAATGCCAGCGCGGGAGAGGATGTCCTGTACGCCTTCCACTGTTACTCCTTAAAGCCTGCGCAGCGAGGAAAACACTTGGACGCAAGCTGGTTTGGTCTATTTTGACGCACCTAGTCTCCAGTGCGCCACGAGGCACTGCACAACATCATACAGTGCAATTAGTCACTATTTCCACCAACGGGAAAAATAGTCACATGCCTTTACTAATCTGTTTAATTCTCGAAGGCCGTTGCCTCTAGCTTTTCCATAAGAATGGCAAACAGAGCGAGGCACAGCGGGACGAGAACAACGAGCGAAATCATGCTTTCCATTTTAACTGCCGTCACTAGAGTTATTTCTATGTCCCCTGACCTTTTTGCACAGCATGACGATGATACCGAGGAAGCGCGTGTTGCCCATATTCGTACCGCCCTCGCGGACGAATATCCCGATGCCGACTGTGAACTAGACTTCACCAACCCCCTTGAGCTACTCGTAGCGACAGTGCTTTCAGCACAGTGCACGGATGCCCGCGTCAACCAGGTCACCCCGGAGCTGTTCGCCGCCTACCCCTCCGCGCCGGATTATGCCGCCGCGGACCGCGCCGACCTTGAGCGCATTCTCCGCCCACTCGGCTTTCAGCGCATGAAGCCGGCCACCTGTTGGGCATCGGTGAAAAGCTCGTCGCGGACTTCGACGGGCAGGTACCACGCGGCATCGACGAGCTCACCTCGCTGCCCGGCGTCGGCCGCAAGACCGCGCTGGTGGTGCGGGGAAATGCCTTCGGGCTGCCGGGAATCACCGTGGATACCCACGTCACGCGCCTGAGCCAGCGGCTCGGTCTGACCGAGGCGAAGACGCCGCGGGCGATTGAGAGGGACGTCGCCAAGCGCGTGCCCGAAGAGGAACAAACCGTATTTTCTCACCGTCTCATCCTCCACGGGCGGCGCGTGTGCACCGCCCGGAAGCCGAAGTGTACGGCCTGCGTCCTCGCCCCATGGTGCCCGTCGCGGGGTTAAGGTGGAGCAATGAGCCAATATTCTCGGTGGCCCGGATACGTGAAGGTGAGCATCGCAGCCATTGTTGCGCTGGCGGCACTCGCGTTCGTCGGCGTGGTGAATCTCCTTGAGGATGATGAGCCGGAGGTCCCCGTCCCCGAGGCGCAGGAGCAAGAAATAGCCAAGCGTCCCAAGTGCCCCGAGGGGCCCATTGTTGGGGTGGACCTTCCCTGCTTAGGAGCGGCCGGTACCGCGGCGGCCAAGAACGTTCAGATCGTCACGGTGTGGGCATGGTGGTGCGAGCCGTGCCGCACGGAGCTGCCCTTCTTCGAAGATCTCGCGCGCTCACACTCGACGTGGAATGTCGTCGGCGTCCATGCGGATGCGAACGCCGCCAACGGTGCCGCGCTTCTGAGTGACCTGCAGGTCGACATCCCCAGCTATCAGGATGATGACGGCACCTTCGCCGGCCAACTGGGTCTGCCGGGCGTCATCCCCATCACCCTCGTGGTGCGCGATGGCAAGGTGGAAGAGAAGTTCATCAAACCGTTTAGCTCCGCCGAAGAATTGGAGGCGGCCGTCGAGGAGGTTCTTCAGTGAGCCGCCTGTTTCCTGCTCACGCCCCGGAGTGGCTGCGCCCGGCGCTCGGGGTTGATACAGACAAGGTCCAAGAACGCCTCATTCGGCAAGTCCCGGCCGCCAAGCGCCGGCGTGAATCGGCAGTGTTGGTGCTGCTGAAGGGCACCAGTTTTGAGGATGGTGAGGTGCTGCTCACGCACCGCTCGCCCTCGATGCGCTCGCACTCCGGGCAGATTGCTTTCCCCGGTGGGCGCAAGGACGAGGAGGACGCCTCGCTTGTCGACGCCGCCCTGCGCGAAGCCGAGGAAGAAACCGGCCTCGACCGCTCCACCGTCACGCCCCTTGAGCAGTGGAGCAAGCTGGATATCCCAGCTACCGGCAACACCGTGAGCCCGGTCCTGGCGTATTGGCATAAACCGGGTGACGTGTGGCCGGCGAGCCCCGCGGAAACCGATGATGTCTTCACCGTCCCTTTGCGGGAGCTGGCGGATCCCACGAATCGCATGATGGTGGGATTTGGCCGCTGGAAGGGGCCGGCGTTTCGGACGCGGGGCTACCTGGTGTGGGGCTTTACCGCGGGAGTGCTGTCTGGGCTGATGGATCATGCGGGCTGGAGCGTGGAATGGGATAAGAAAATGGTTCACGATCTGCGTGAATCACTCAACCGCTCCTTGAATAATGAGAAGATAGGTTAGTTTCTGCCCCTTTTAGCCCTTAAGAAAGCATTCCCTCTGTGTCTCTTGCTGTTGACATCCTGATCGTGGTTGCCGTGCTCCTCGCTGTTCGCGTGGGTTGGCGGCAGGGCGCCTTGGCAGCGGTCCTCGCCGCCGTGGGAATCATTGCGGGGCTGGTGCTGGGAACCGTGGTTGCCCCGCTGGCGATGGGCTTGGCGGACCAGGCCGCCGTGCGCTTCTTGTTGGCTGTCGGCGTGCTCATTCTGCTGGTGGGCTTAGGGCAGCTGGTGGGGACGTCGCTTGGCATGGCGTTGCGGGACCGCATGCGCACCCGCTCGGGGCAGCGCGTGGACTCCTCAGTTGGTGCGGTATTCCAGGCGGTGGCGGCCATCGTGGTGATTTGGTTGGTTTCCCTGCCTTTGGCATCCAACCTGGGTGGCCGGCCGGGGCAGGCGCTGCGTGAGTCGCACGTACTCAGCGCGCTCAATGCAGCGGCACCCTCGCGCCTAGCGGCGCTGCCGAACGGTATCGCAGCACTACTCAACGAGTCTGGGCTGCCGCCGCTGGTGTCTCCGTGGGAGCGCTCCGGTGCCGATGTGGAGGTGGATGCTCCCGCAGTGAACATCGAGGACCCTGAGCTGGCGGAACGCGTGCGACCTTCCGTAATCCACGTGCTGGGTGATGCGGAGGCGTGCTCGCGCCGGCTGATGGGCTCGGGCTTTGTTACGGAACCGGACTACGTCATCACGAACGCCCACGTCGTGGCCGGCACGGATAAGGTTCACCTCGATACTGTGCTCGGGCTCAAGGAGGCGCACGTGGTGTACTACAACTCGGATGTGGACATTGCGGTGCTGCATAGCCCGGGCTTGGGCTTGGAACCTTTGCCGTGGGCGGAGCAAGCGGCTGTGACGGGGGATGATGCCATCGTCTTGGGATTCCCGCAGTCGGGTCCGTTCACGGCGGAGCCGGCGCGAGTGCGGGATCGCCTCACCATCGCGGGGCCGGATATCTATTCCACGGGCCGCGTGGAGCGCGATGCCTACACGGTGCGCGGCAGCATCCGGCAGGGCAATTCCGGCGGCCCGATGATCAACCCGGAGGGCCAGGTGCTCGGCGTTGTGTTTGGTGCTTCCGTGGAGGATTCCGATACGGGCTATGCACTCACCGCGGACGAGGTGCGCGGCCACGTGGGTGACGTTACGCAGCTTGTCGACGCCACCCCAACCGGCTCCTGCGTCGGCTAACACCAGGTATTTTCTTCACTCCGGTTGCGGGGTTGCGGGTGCTGTTTTAGTCTCTGTGCCCATGGGGGATATCGAAACCTACCTCCGCCTCCGCAACTCGGGGATTGCGCTGGTGGAGCATATACCTGGCACACCCGAAAAGCTCCGCGCGCTCGGCGCCGACCCAGCCGATGCTGCCGAGCTGTCACAGCTACACCAGGTGTACTTCGGACCCACCCGCTACACCGGTAAGCAAAAGAAAGCACGTGCAGCCGCCCTTGCCCAACGCCACAGCCTAGGCACCCTCACACTCATTGAAACCTACGTTTCAAAAGTAAAGAAAACCCTCGACGCGTGGAACCTCCGAGCAAAACTCGCCGCCACCCCCGCACACCGCATCCCTGCCGTGGCCACCGCACGCCTTAAAGAACTCAAACGCAAAAGAACCGCCAAACCAGGCGTGCGCATCACCTACAGAACCGAAGGACCCAACACCCTCTCGATTACTGACGATGCCACCACCATCGCCAACATGCGCGCAGTCCTAGAATCCACCAACAACACCGACCTGCTACAAGCCGCCAACGACGTCTTCTTCAACCAAGCCTCCGGCGCCAAGCCTGCGGTGCGCACCCAAGTCATCGTCACCCTGAATGAGTTGGACCAGATCATCAACGGTGACGGGGACGAGATCGAACTCAACCTCACCAACGGCGCGCGCATGACAGGGGCAGAATTCCTCACCCACAAGTTTGCCGAAATCGGGTATGCCACCATCGTGCACCCTGTCGAAGGCCCCATCAACACCTGGCGGCTAGAGCGCGGGGCAAACTTCAACCAACGCCTTACCCTGCACGCTGAATTCCACACCTGTTCTAGGCCTGGGTGTAATAAGCCAGCTGATTACTGCCAAGTGCACCACCTCATTCCTTGGCAGGCTGGTGGCTACACCAACATCAAGAACCTGACCTTCCTGTGCGCCTACCACAACGGGATCAATGATGATGACCCACAAAGGCCTACTGGGCGCGGCTACATGTACCGGCTCAACACCGGGGTCAGCTTCATCCCGCCCTGGGGAGCACCGATTACCGCAATGCCGGAATACCAAGAAGCACTAGCCAGACTCAACGCCGAACAAGCAGGACAACCACCAGAGGAACCACCCGACAGCAGCTAACACCCCAGCCACCAAACACAAAAGAGTAAAAGCGCCGGTAACCTGCAACAAAGGCGCTCCCGATAGAAGAACCCGTCAGACAAAGCCACACTGACGGGGATATCGGCGATCCCAGGTTGCGCTTCAGTCACCGCCGGATACAACAGGGGCAGCCACGGCAGGATCCTTAAGCCCTTAAAGACGAAACCCGCCAACCACAGCAAGGTTGACGGGTAGTCGGCGCGCTTGAGCTAGATATCCGTGCCGATATCGAGGTGCATACCCGGAACCGAGTTGATGAGGTTGCGGGTGTACTCCTGCTGGGCGTTTTCGAAGATATCGTCGGCGGTGCCCTGTTCGACGGCCTGGCCCTTCTTCATCACAACTACGTCGTCGGCAGTCTGGCGGACCACTGCGAGGTCGTGGGTAATGAAGAGGTAGGACAGGCTGAGCTCCGACTGCAGCTCCGCGAGGAGCTGGATGATCTGGTTCTGCACCAGCACGTCCAGGGCGGAAACGGCCTCGTCGAGGACGATGACCTCTGGGCGCAGCGCGAGCGCGCGGGCGATGGCGATGCGCTGGCGCTGGCCGCCGGAGAGCTCGTTGGGGTAGCGGCGCATGGCGGAGCGAGGCATGGAGACCATGTCGAGAAGCTCGGCCACGCGGGCCTCGCGTTCCTTGCGCGAGCCCACCTTGTGCAGCGCCATGGGTTCCTCGATGCACTTGTAAATGGAGTACATCGGATCCAGTGAGCCATAAGGGTTCTGGAAGACCACCTGCATTTTGCGGCGGAGCTTGAAGAGTTCCTGCTTCGATAGCTTCGAGGTATCACGGCCTTCGAATTCGATGGTGCCGGAGGTCGGCTCCAAAAGGCCCAACACCATGTTTGCCACCGTAGACTTGCCGGAGCCGGACTCGCCCACCAGCGCCAGGGTGGTGCCGCGGCGGATGTCGAAGGAGACATCGTCGACAGCCTTGAGGAGCTTCTTGCCGCCACGCTGTCCGCGGATGTCGAATTCCTTGGTGAGGTTGCGAACCGAGATGACCGGGGCCTGAGCCGCGGAAGATGAACCTTCAGCGGAATCTGCAGCGGTGGAGCCAGGTTCGACGGCGGTGCCGATAGCCTCGCCCGACTTGAGTTCCTTGGCCTCCACGCCAGCTTCCTTGGCCGCGCGGATGCGGGAGGAGGCGAGGGAAGGGGCGGCCTTGACAAGGCGGCGGGTGTAAGGGTGCTGCGGGGAACGCAGGATCTCGCGCGACGGGCCCGACTCCACGATGCGGCCGCGGTGCATCACGATGAGGTGTTCGGCGCGCTCGGCCGCCAGACCAAGGTCGTGGGTAATGAAGAGAACGGCGTTACCCAGCTCCTCGGTGAGGTGCTCCAGGTGGTCCAGGATGGTCTTCTGAACAGTTACATCCAGCGCGGAGGTGGGCTCGTCGGCGATGAGTAGCTTCGGGCGGGCGGCCAGGCCGATCGCGATGAGCGCGCGCTGGCGCATACCACCAGAGAACTCGTGGGGGTACTGCTTGGCGCGGCGTTCGGCGTCGGGAAGCCCGGCTTCCTCCAGAAGCTCCACAACGCGTTCGTGGCGCTTGGAACCCTCCACCACGTGGTTGGCCTTGAGAGACTCTTCAACCTGCGTGCCGATGCGCCATACCGGGTTCAGGTTGGACATGGGATCCTGCGGGACCAAGCCGATCTTGTCGCCGCGCAGCGATTCGAATTGCTTGTTGTTGTAGTGAGTGATGTCCTCGCCTTCGAAGAGGATCTGGCCGCCGGTGACCTTGCCGGTGCCCGGCAGCAGGCCCAGGATGGACATCGCCGTGGTCGACTTACCGGAACCGGACTCGCCCACGATGGCCACGGACTGGCCCGGGTAGATGGTCATATTGACGCCACGCACTGCCTCAACCACGCCGGTCGACGTGGTGAAGGAGATGCGAACGTCCTTCATTTCAAGAAGTGGGTTAGTCATTAACGCTTCCTCGCCTTCGGATCGAGTGCATCGCGGACGACGTCACCCATCATGATGAAGCTCAACACGGTCAGGCCCAAGGCACCCGCCGGGTAGAACAGAACTGCCGGGGCAACACGCAGGGAGGCCTGCGCGTCGGAGATGTCTCCGCCCCAGGACACGAACGTCGGCGGCAAGCCGATGCCCAGGAAGGACAGGGTGGCCTCGGCGACGATGTAGGTGCCCAGCGCCACGGTGGCGTAGGAGATGATGGGTGCGGCCGCGTTCGGCAGGATGTGGCTAAACAGGATGCGCCAGCTCGACGCGCCGATGGAGCGCGCGGATTGCACGAATTCCTCATTCTTGATGGAGACTACCGCGCCGCGCGTGATGCGGGCGATAGAGACCCAGCCGAAGAGGCCAAGAACCAAGACCACCGTGATGATGGTGCGGTGCTCCTTGAACATCTGCATAACCACGATGGCGGCGAGCACCAGCGGGATGGCGAAGAAGATATCGGTGATGCGGGACAGGACGGAGTCGATCCAGCCGCCGAAGAAGCCGGCGATAGCGCCGATCATTGAACCAAGCACCACGACGAGCAGCGTGGTGAGGATGCCGACGGCGACCGACGCACGCGCACCGTAGATCACGCGGGCATAGATGTCACAACCCTGGCGGTTGAAGCCGAAGGGGTGGCCCGGCTCGGCGGGGGCGAGGGACCTGGATAGTTCGCACAGGCGCGGGTCGGTGCTAGTAAACAGACCCGGTGCGATAGCCAGGAGGACTGCCACGAGAATCATTACGGCAGCGACCCAGAACAGTGGGCGGCGGCGTAGGTAGCGCCACGCTTCGCCCCACTGAGAGGAGGGAGCGGACTCGTCCTTGACGGCGTCGACCGCGCCGAGACCCGTTTCATCGGTTTCCGAGACGAAGTGCTCTTGGCCCGGGTAGGGAGTGGTTTTCTCGAAATTAGGCATAGCGAATCCTCGGATCAAGTACGGCGTACAGGAGGTCAACGAGCAGGTTGGCGATGATGTAGATGATCACCAACACCGTGGTGAAGGAGACGATGGTGGTCGGCTCACCGCGCAGAATGGCCTGGTACATGGTGCCGCCGACGCCGTTGATGCCGAAGATGCCCTCGGTCACGATGGCGCCGGTCATGAGTGCGCCGATATCGGCGCCGATGAAGGTGGCCACGGGAATCAGCGAGTTGCGCAGCACGTGACGGCGGGTCACCGCGCCGTTGGACAGGCCCTTGGCGCGGGCGGTGCGCACGTAGTCGGCGCGCAGGTTCTCAGCCACGGACTGGCGGGTCAGGCGGATGACGTAGGCCAGGGAGAGCGCGCCGAGCACCATGGCCGGCATGAGAAGGGACTTCACCGTGGCGTTAGCGCCGACGGTAACCGGCAGGACGCCCCACTTAATGCCTACGAGGTACTGGAAGACGAAGCCAATAACGAAGGAGGGCACGGCGATGACGAGCAGGGAGACGACCAACACGGTGGAATCGAAGAAGCCGCCGCGGCGCATACCGGCGAAGACGCCGAAGAGGATGCCGAAGACGGATTCAAAAATGATCGCCATGACGGTGAGCTTCACGGTAACCGGGAAGGCATTAGCCATCACCTGGGTCACGGGCACGCCGGAGAAGGTCGTGCCGAAGTCCAACATGAAGATGCCCTTGATATAGAGCAGATACTGAATGATGAACGGCTTGTCGAGGTTGTATTCCGCCTCAATGCGGGCGCGGGCAGCCTCGGTGAGGCCGCGGTCACCGCCAAGGGCTTCGACTGGATCGCCGGGCATCAAGAAGACGAGCGCGTAGATGAGCAGGGTGGCTCCGAAGAACACCGGAATCATCTGGAGCACTCGGCGCCCGATATAGCGCAGCATAGTGTGGTCCTTTACTCATTGTGGGGCAGGTGCTTGCCAGCGTTCTCCGATTTTTGGGACGCAGGTCAAAGCTTACGAGAATTCTAATGTGTGATCCCACGCTCCGGGAAATCTATAGCGCGTTTCTAATCACACTTCGGGGGTGAAAACGTGGGGCGACCCCCGCTCACGGAGGTTGCGGGGGTCGTGCGAAGTAGCAAAGGTGGCGTTACTTCTTGGTGATGTTGTAGTACACCGGCTGGGACTTCCAGGAGAAGACGACGTTGTCGACGTTCTCGGAGTAGCCGCCGGTGGCGTTGGAGTACCACAGCGGGATGACCGGCAGTTCTTTGAACAGGATTTCCTGGGCCGCGGTGTACTTCTTGATGGCGTCTTCCTCGGAGGTGGAGGTCAGGGCTTCGTCGAGAAGCTTGTCAAACTCCGGGTTGGTGTAGTCACCGTCGTTGGAGGAGCCGTTGGTCTTGTACAGCGGAGCAAGGAAGTTGGCCTGGCTCGGGTAGTCCGCCTGCCAGCCCGTGCGGAAGGCAGTCTTGATGGTGCGGTTGGTCACCTCATCGCGCAGGGACTTGAAGTCAGGGTACGGAGCGCCGACAGACTCGATGCCGAGGGTGTTCTTGATGGAGTTGGTGGTTGCATCCACCCAGCTCTTGTGGCCACCGTCGGAGTTGTAGGCAATTTCGAGGGTCGGGTTGTCCCACTTGTTGATCTTGTCGGCCTCAGCCCACAGCTCCTTAGCCTTCTCCGGGTCATACTTCAGGACCTCGTTGCCCTTGATGTCCTCGGAGTAGCCCGGCATAACCGGGGAGGTGAAGTCCTTGGCCGGGGTGCGGGTGCCCTTGAAGATGATGTCCGTGATCTCCTCGCGGTTGATAGCGTGGGAGATGGCCTGGCGGCGCAGGACGCCTTCCTCGCCGGAGTAGTGCTCGAGGTTCTCACCCAAGGTGAAGGACTGGAACACGGCGGTCGGCTGGTTCACAGCGCGGTCACCGAGGTCGGTCTCGTACTTGTCGAAGGCGGCGTCCGGGATGGCGTCGAGGACGTCAAGGTTTCCAGAGAGCAGGTCGGCGTAGGCCGCGTCCTGGGAGGCGTAGAAGACGAACTTGATGCCGTCGTTCTGCGGGGTCTGGCCACCCTTGTACTCTTCGTTCGGAACGACGGTAGCGTCCTGGTTGTGGTTCCACTCGGTCAGCTTGTACGGGCCGTTACCAATCGGGTTCTGGCCGAAGGAATCCATGTCCTCCAGGGCAGACTCGTGCAGCGGGTAGAACGCGGAGTAGCCCAGCTGTGCCGGGAAGTCCTGCTCCGGGCTGTTCAGTGCGATGGTGAAGGTGTGGTCGTCGACGACCTTAAGGCCCTCCATCTCCTTCACGCCTTCCTCGAAGCCCTTGATGTTGGCAAAGAAGGAAGCGTTGAGCTGGTCATTGGCCACGGCGTAGTTCCAGGCGTCCACGAAGTTATTGGCAGTGACCGGGGAGCCGTCGGAGAACTTAGACTCCTTGAGCTTGACGGTGAACTCGGTGTTGTCATCGTTCGGCTCGATGGATTCAGCCAGCTCGTTCTGGGCTTCGCCGTCGCCGTCGTAGTAGACCAAGCCGGCGTAGATGGAATCGACGATGCGTCCGCCACCGGTTTCGTTGGTGTTGGCCGGGATGAGCGGGTTCTGCGGCTCGGAGCCGTTGACGGTGACGATTCCGTCACCGGATGCGGAGCCGGAAGCAGAGTCCGAACCGGAGTTATCGCCACCACAGGCCGCGAGGGTGAGCGGCAGGGTAGCGACAGAGAGAGCAGCAAGTGTCTTCTTGAGCGTCATGTTGGGTCTTAGACCTCCGTGGTGCGAAAGATGTAGAAAACCTGTGGTGTTGGTTTGTTATGAAGCTACCGCGTGGCGCGCCTCATATACAAGGAATCGAAAAATATGTCCTGCAATGAAAGCTATAGATCGGTAGGTATTTGTCCCTGACCTGCGGTTTTGTTGGAGAATGAAAAAAGTCCCATCCCCCTGAGAGGGGTGGGACACGAAGGGGGGGTGAATGTTACCTATCTCGCAGCCACTGAGTGATGGTCTGAGTAAAACCGTGAGGGTTCTCAAGGTAGGGGAGGTTCTTGGCGCCGGGGGTGGTGGTGGCGGTAAAGCCCCCACGGCAGCGTCGCGCCGCGCGCCGGGCTACCGGCCGCCACAACATCTGATCGGCATGAATGAACAGCGTCGGACACTGCACGCTGAGCTCGAGCCAACTCAGCGGAACCACGGCGGTGCGCAGTCGGTGGTTCCAGATGATTCCGCGGCGGACGTTTCCAATACGTGAGGAGGCCACGCGCAAGCGCAGGGCCTCCGCGCGCTCGGCGCCGCTGAAGGATCCGAGAGCATCGAGATCCATCTCCCGGTGATAGGTATCTTCCCGCAGTAGGAGGCTGGGGGCGCCGATCTTTCCCAGGCGGCACAACGCCGCGCGTAGGAGAACCCACCCGAAATCCCAGGGGCGTGCGGCGATGGCGCGGCGCAAATCGGTTGGGTGTGCTGCCGAAACAGAAACCAGCCCGCGTACCCGCTCGGGCCGCTCGGTCGCCAGCGCCCATGCCACCGCACCACCGGTATCCGCACCAACCAGGTAGGCATCATCGTGGCCTAATGCGCGGATGGCACCACTGACATCGCCAACCGCCACGCGGATATCCTGGCCGGGTTCGAGCGGCGGTTTGTCAGACATGCCAAAGCCGCGCATGTCGAGGGCGGCGACGTGGAAGCCGGCGTCGGCAAGCGGGGCAATGACATTCCGGAAGTCGAACCACCCGCCGAAAGAACCATGGAGTAGCAGCACCAGCGGGTCATCCGGGTTGCCGGCGGTGACGGCGTGCAGGCGGATGCCGCGCGTGTGCAGGAACTCGTGCTCAAAGGGGCCGTCAAGCTCCACTACGGAGGGCGGTAGGGGATTCATAGGGGCGGGCCTTTCGAAGGGGGAGGGTAGATAGACGAAATCCGCCCCGAACGCAGATGCTCGGGGCGGGGCTGTAAAGAGAGAGAAAGGACCCTGAGGGTTTAGGTGTAGAGACCACGCTCGATGGACTTCTCAGCCTTACCCGGAACCAGCTTCTTGAGTTCCTTCGTGGACTGGATGGTCTTCTCCGGGGCCTTGACCTGCTTGACCTGCTTGAAACCGATAAAGGCCACGACGGCGGCCAAGACGACCATAATGAGGAAGACAATCAGGAAGGCAGCCCAACGGTCGAGCCATACGGCCAGCAGCTCCGCCAGGAAGAAGAAAAAGAAGAAGGAGCTATACAGAGCCACGGTGCCGGCCACACCGAACATGCCCGCGCCGATGCCGCCCTTCTTGGCAGAAGCAGCGAGCTCGGTCTTGGCTAGCTCAACCTCAGAGCGAACCAGCTGGGACATCTGCTCGGTGGCGTTGGACACGAGCTGGCCGATGGATGCTTCGCCACGGCGGGAGGTATCCGCATCGCTCAAGGGAATGCTGTCTACCTTCGGGGCGAACTTGTTGGACCCGTCAGTGAATAGTCCGTCGTTGCTCACGGTTTAATACTCCTACTGTTTTGTCGCAATCTATATCGGCCATAGTAATGAACTTTCCAGAGTTCATGTGGTGCGGCCCGCAAAGTGGGTACGGCGTTATTGTAATGGGTATGCCGCATTCTGACCCGCTGACCCCGCTGATGGCCCTTTCTGGGGTGGAGGACAAAGCCGGTTCCGCTGCCGCAGCGATAGCGCGCGTACACCGCCGACCCGCGGGCTTGCGCAAGTATGACGTTATTTCTTCCGAATCGCTGTTGCGCGGTGCGCGGGCGGCCGCGGCGATCGACGGCGCGCCGCTTGAGGCTGACGGTATCCCGCCCGCGGTCAGTGCCTATTCTTTGCTCGCTCCGGAGAAGCAGGCGGCTACGGTGCGCACCTTCGCGCGGGCCCCGCTGCAGGTCCTTGCCCGGATTGATGTCGCGGCGGGCGGCGCGGGCCACCCGGATCAGGAGCCGGCAGTGGTGCAGGCGCTGGCACAGCTCATCACGCGCGGGGCCGGCGTGGATTTCGACCGCTTGTTGCCGGTAGTGCTGCACTCGGAGATTGCCGCGCGCTCGCTGTTCGGTGCGCGCAGCACCGCCGTGGCGCTCGTCGCCGCCCGTACCGCCGCCATCCATACCGGCTTCGATCCGCGGGGATTCGCCGTGCCTGAGACCTACCTCAACCGGCATCGCACGGACTACCGTGCGGCACTGGACGCTTATGACAAGGATCCGGGGGCGCTCATCACGCTGCTTCTCGACGCCTGGGAGGCCGGCGCCCGCGAAGCCGACGGCATCGCGCAAGCGGCTTAATCGCGCAGTTGCTGGCGCGCAAATAAAATCCCGCCGACCACTAAGGCTGCGATGCCGGCCACGACCGCCGAGCCGATACCGAATTCGCGGGCGCTGGGTGCGGTGAAGAGCGGAACGGGGTGTTTAAACGTGCGAATTTCCCAGTCGTGGGTGATGGCGTGCTTCTTCAACAGGCGGTCCGGGTTCACGGCAACGGGGTGGCCAACCTGCTCCAGCATCGGGATGTCTGTGGCGGAATCGGAGTAGGCAAAGGATGCGTCGGGGTCGACGTTGAGCTGTGCGGCCATGCGGGCCAAGGCTTCGGCCTTCGCTGCACCTTTGCAATAAAACAGTATCTCTCCAGTGAACCGGCCGTCTTCCTCGGCGAGCTCGGTGGCCACAACGTGCTCGATGCCCAGTTCCTGTGCGATGGGCTCGACCAGCACGCTTGCCGACGCCGAGATGATCACCACCTCGTGGCCGGCGGCGCGGTGGGCGTCGATAAGCGCGCGTGCCTCCGCATAAATGGCGGGGGTGACCACGGTGTGCATGGTCTCTACCGCGATGTCGTGGACTTCCTTGACGGACCAGCCGGCGGCCATGGCGGCGAGCTGATCGCGGGTGGTGTCCATGTGTTCACTGCTGTGTCCAGCCAGCATGTAACTTGCTTTGGCTAAGGACAGCTGGAGGGCCTCGGCGTGGCTGATGAGGCCGTTGTGCATGAACTCGCGGCCGAAGGCATAGGCCGAGGATGTGGCAATGATCGTTTTGTCCAAGTCGAAGAACGCGGCCGCGCGGGTGGCGCCGTCAGTGGGAAAAGGGGTACCGGTCATCGAGGAAGGCCTGCCGTCATTGTGCGAGTTACCCTGCTCATCGTAGCCTCTTAGCAGGCAGAACCGGGAGTGCATCGGCACGGTGTTAGGGATCTCAAGGAATGTTGTCGCTCGCTGTTGTCATCTGTTCCCTCGCATGTCATAATGTGATGTGCAAGGCCCCGATATACAGTGCGGCCTGCCCCGGCGCACCCCCCGATGCCGGGTTACCGATGGCCCGCGCACACCCCCCCCGAGGCGCGGGCCATCACCTTTTTAATTTTTCCGCCATCAAACTGTTCGTATTTAATGTCCTGGCGTGGCGATATAATCTCAGTCGTGACAGGCTATCGTTCAAATTCTTCCTCTCGCCGAGGAGGTTCCGTTCCCCCTCAAGTGAGTTTGCCACTTGCTACAGAAAGCACCGTCTACTTTGTTGATGAAGCAGGGAGTAAAGGAACTTTAGGGAAGTATTTTGTTGTTGCGGCTGTTCGAACGGGGGATCCTGATTTCCTTTCGAGAGAGATTAAGGCATGTCGTGAGCAGCACAACTTCACAAAGGCTGACGAGATTAAGTTTTCGAAAGTCACTAAACACTCTGGACCTATTTTGCTGGAGATTTTTCAAACAGCGGTAAACGCGGGCTGCTCGTTTGGTGCTTTTGTTCTGGACAAGAGGCATTTTGATCCATGGAGTAGCCGAGAACAGTGGCAGGGGCATTTGTTCGCGACAGATCGGCTGTTACGGGGGTTGGTTACTCGGCGTGAGGTTGGGGTGGTGCTGCTTGATCACATTGATGTTCCTGTCGGGGTTTCCTATGGAGATGCGCTGGTGAATTCTCTCAATCAGAGATTCGGAAATAAGCGGTTTGCAACGGCGGTTAGCCTGGATTCTCGGACGTGTCCGGCTCTGCAGGTGGCGGATTTGCTAGCTAGTTCGGTTTTCCATGCGCGAAAGAAGATCGAAGACGTGGGTTTGGAGGCCTTCTTGGAAGATCGTTCGCCAAAGGCCAGGCTTTCGAAAGGTATTGCGGCTGCATTAGGTGAGAGTCACTTCAGTGACTGCCGTACATCACTTTTGAAGATTGAGACAAGCCATGAGAGGTCATTGACAGAATTGAAGCGCCAACGATACTCTTAAGTGAGGCGCTGAACGCCATAGCCGCAGGCTAAAAGCAAGCGCCCCTCGGGCCGAGTCTCAGACTCACCACCCGAGTTTAATGGCTAACCAAGCCATTATCTACCGCACTTATTGCGATACCCTCGAGCGCAGCTCGGGGGTATTTGCTTTGGGGCCGCCCAGGCGCGGGGCCCGCTTAAGAGGCAAGTTTTTGGTTCCCTGTGAATTATCGGTACCTAAGCCCCGTAACTTTGTTTAAGAGTCAGCAAAATGGGTGCGAATGACGCGAAAACAGCCGAGTTATCCACAGGCGGCTAGGTAGCCCTAGTGCGCGGTTGGTTCGCTCGCGCATGCTTCAGGCATGAGCACGTTTCACCTAGTTATCGCCGTTGGGGACTCCACACTGCGAGCAGAGGCAGCATCCACGGCCGCTGCCAGTACTGCGGAAGTGAGCACTGTGGAGGATCCGCGGGACTTCTCCCGGCACCTGCCCAAGGCGGATGCCGTCTTGGCTGATTCGCTGACAGCTCGCCTGGTGGCGGGACATCCACGGGTGTACTTTGTGGCGCTCGACCCGGGGCCGATCGACTATGAAGCTGCACTATGCTGCCGGGCCACAGCTGCCTTTATCCTGCCTGCGCAATCCAAAGAACTCCTAGGTGCGCTCGCCACAGAAACCAGTCCCGAGACAACGGTGTCCACTGGCGTGACCGTAGCGGTGACCGGTTCCGCTGGTGGCTTGGGGGTCTCGACGGTGGCGGCGGCGCTGGCCCGTGAGGCGGGCGCGGACCTTCTGGTTGATGCGTGCCCCAATTCCGGAGGGCTCGACTTGCTCATCGGCATTGAAAACAAGCCCGGCGCGCGGTGGCCGGATCTCGCTGCGGGGACCGGTGCGGTTGATGCGGCAGACCTCGTCCGTGCATTGCCCACCACCCCAGATGGCATCGCGGTTCTCTCGGCTGCGAGGTCGGCCAGCGCAGAGGCGGTTGCGATGAGCACGACACGGCGCGCGGCCATTATGCAGGCCGCCTGCTTATACCCAGGGACCGTGGTTGTGGACTGCCCTCCGTGGGATATCCCCGATGCGGCGGATCACGTAGTGTTGCTGACCGCCGCAGAGGTGCGGGCGGCTGCCGCCTGCGCGCAGCTGGTAGCAGAGCTTCGCGCCCGGCCGCAGGACTGCTCCGTCGTCGTGCGCCACCGCCAGTGGGCAGGTCTCGATTCCAGCGACATTGCCACGGTCACCCATGCGGATCCCATCGCTGACCTGCCGACCATCCGTGGTCTGACCCGCACGGTAGAAACGAGTGGGTTGCCGCGGCAGCTGCCACGCGCCCTGACGCGGGTGACCCGCCAGATTTGGGAGGCCGTGGCATGAGCCTGCTCGATACGATGCGCACCATCGTGGCCTCCGAGCCGCAGCTTGCCCACGATGCTCCGGCCTTGGCGCGGCGCATTCGTCAGGAAGCCGGCGTCATCAGCGATGTTGATGTGCTTGACCTCCTGCAGCGTCTGCGCCACGATTCCGTGGGGCTGGGGCTGCTGGAACCAGTGTTGTCGCTGCCAGGCCTTACCGATGTCGTTGTCAACGGCCCCGATTCCTGCTTCGTTGATTGCGGACAGGGCTTGCAGCCGCGCGATATTGGCTTTGCCGACGACGCCGAGGTGCGCCAGCTGGCCACCCGGTTGGCTGCGGTGGCGGGCGTGCGGTTGGATGATGCGCAACCTTTTGCCGATGGGCGCCTCACCCGCCCCGATGGCACCCGCATTCGCCTTCATGCGTTGTTGGCTCCGCCATCGGCCGGCGGAACGTGCATTAGCCTCCGCGTGCTACGGCAGGCGCAAACCAGCCTGGGGGAGTTGGTGGCCAATGGGAGCATTGACGCCAGCCTGGAGCATGTCTTGCGTGCCGTGGTTAAGCAGCGGGCATCCTTCCTGGTCACTGGTGGGACTGGCTCCGGCAAGACGACGTTGCTCGCTGCCTTATTGGGGTGCGTGCCCGCCACTGAACGCCTGCTCATCATCGAGGACACCCCGGAGCTTTCGCCCAATCACCCGCACGCGGTGACCTTGGTCTCGCGCCGGGCTAATGCGGAAGGGCGCGGCGAGATATCCATGTCGCTCCTGCTCCGCCAAGCGCTACGCATGCGCCCGGACCGCATCGTCGTCGGGGAGATCCGCGGCGCGGAGGTCGTGGAGTTGTTGGCTGCGCTCAACACCGGGCACGATGGTGGTGCGGGCACCGTGCACGCAAACTCTGTTGATGAAGTGCCCGCCCGGATGGAGGCACTCGCCGCTCTCGGCGGGCTCGACCGCGTAGCGCTGCATTCGCAGCTGGCGGCCGCCGTGCACGTGGTCCTCGGGATGGAGCGCACCGCGCACGGCCGGCGTTTAGCCCACGTCGGCGTGCTGGAGGGAAACCCGGTCACACCGCAGCTGGTGTGGACGGTCGAAGACGGCCCCCTTCCTGGGTTTGCGCAGCTGTGCTCGCGGCTGGGGGTGGAACCATGATGTGGCTATTCCTTGCAGCGGCGTGTTTGCTCTCGCAGCCTGCTTCGGTGACGCGGCTGGAATCGCCGAAGTCACGCTCGCTGGCCCCAGCGCTGCTCTTTCTCGGGGTGGGGTGCTGTGTCTTCTTCGGAAGGCCGACGGTTGTGGTGGCGGCCGGCTGCATCCTGGCCTGTGCGTTGTGGTTTGTCAACGACCTTGCGGCTTCCCGGCGCGAGCGCCGCGGCGCAGAAGCGCTCGCCTCCTACTTTGGCTCTGTTGCGGCTGAACTGCGGGCGGGATCGACGACGGCGGGCGCGCTTCGCCGGGGCGCCGACGCCCTTCCAGACTCCACCCCGGAGAATCTCCGCGCCGCGTTGAGCACGGCAGCGGGCCTCGCGGCGCAGGGCGGGGAACCCGCAGTTGCTCTCACCGCACCGGAGGTTAGGCGCTACGCGGCGTTGCTCACGCTCTCCGGACGCCATGGCGTGGCCTTGGCGAGCCTCATTGAGCAGGCTCAAAGCCAACTGGATACCGCGCGCCGCCACGCCGGTGAGACCGCGGCCTCCTTGCAGGGCCCACAGGCCACCGCGGTCATCCTGGCGTGCTTGCCGCTGGCGGGCATCCTCATGGGCGGGGCGATGGGCGCGGATTCTTTGGGGCTTTTGCTTGGCGGTGGTCTCGGTGGCCTGCTTCTCGACGTCGGCGTGGCACTCGTCTGCGCCGGATTCATCTGGTCGCGCTTGATATTGCGGAAGGCAGCGCAGTGATGGTCGTGACGTATTTATCCGCTGCCTTGCTGGCTGCAGCACTCGCTATTACTGCTGCTGCGCCAGCCGGGAGGATAGCCCAGTCAGGGTCGCGCACACCGCGCCCGAAGACGCCGCGCGATGGCCCAGCGGCAGAATACGGCCCGCTCGATGCGGCAAGCGACTTGGAGCTTTTTGCTGCTTGCCTAGAGGCTGGTCTCTCCACGCGCAGCGCGGTGCTAGCAGTCGCTGAAGCCTCACCGCAGTGGTCGGAGGCGGCAGCTCTCATCGGGGTGGGGGTTCCCATGAGTACCGCGTGGTCGGCGCTGGCCAGTCAGCCGCATTTGGAAGAACTTGTGCGACTGACGCAGCTGTCCGGCGAATCGGGTGCGGCCATGGCGGCTGGGTGTCACCGTTTGGTGGCGCAGCTGCGTGCCGAAGCCTCGGCACAAGCTACCGCGCGGGCGGAACGCGCTGGCGTGTTCATCGCAGCACCGCTGGCGGTGTGCTTCCTTCCCGCATTCCTGGTCCTTGGGTTGATACCTGTCCTCATCAGCTTGGGCCAGCAACTTTTCTAAGTCAGCACATACAACTAACCACTCACCAACTCAGTACATGCAACCAACACAAACACTGGAAAAGAAAGCTAGGTACATCATGCAGAAAAAGGTAAACTACCAGTCACTATTAGGGAATGATGATGGTATGTCCACGATTGAATATGCCATGGGTTCGCTCGCAGCCGCAGCGCTTGCCGCGGTGCTCTATGCCGTGGTCAATGGTGGCGAAGTCACCAGCGCCATTACGTCCATCATCACCGACGCCCTGTCCAACACCCCAGGCTAATGCGCGCGCTTGATGACGCCGGCTCCGTCACCATCGAGGCGGCATTGTCGCTGTCCGCGCTCGTCATCGTTGCTGCGGGAATCGTGGGTGGCATCGCCACGTTGTCGGCCCACCTCGCTGCCGTTGATGCCGCGGGCGCTGCGGCTCGCTCCGCCGCCATCGGCGTGGACTTTCAGCGCGATGGAGTGACGGTGAACGTGAGCGAAGGCTCCGGGCTTATGACCGCTGAGGCCGCCGTGCCGGCACCGCTGGGGACCATGCGCGCGCAGGCGGTGTTTCCTGCGGAGATGGCAGCGGGTGGGAACAACGGGGCGCAGCCATGAGGCGTCATCGGCGCAGCTGGTCGCGGATCCTGGCGGGGGAGGAGGGTTATGCCACCGTCGTCACTGCCGGGATCATCGCCGCAGTGGCTTCTCTGTTGCTGGCGGTTGCGGCGGTTGCTTCGCTCGTTGTGGCGCGGCACGAAGCGCAGGTGGCGGCGGACCTTGCCGCGGTGGCCGGTGCGTGGGAGGTGGCCAAGGGCAGGGAGGCCTGCACGAAGGCCACAGAGATTGCCGCGCTCAACGGCGCGGAGCTTGGCTCCTGCGTCATCGATGGGCGCGACGTTGAGGTTACTGCCCGGCTGCGCGGGCGCAGCGCTATTGCCCGCGCTGGTCCGGTCTAAGAGGTCATGGTGACCAGCGCGCCGAGGAGGGCTATAGCGCCTGCCTTGTCCAGAGGGTTGTTGCCGTTGCCGCACTTGGGGGACTGCACGCACGACGGGCAGCCGGATTCGCAAGGGCAGGAGCGCACGGCCTCAAAGGTGGCCTTGATCCACTCGGGGAAGCGGCGGAAACCTTCCTCGGCGAAGCCGGCGCCGCCGGGATGGCCGTCGTAGACGAAGACCGTGGGCAAGCCCGTATCGGCGTGCTGCGCGGTGGACACGCCGCCGATGTCCCAGCGGTCGCAGGTGGCAATGAGCGGCAGCAACCCAATGGCGGCGTGCTCTGCCGCATGGAGGGTGCCCGGGGTGCGCCCGGCGGTGACTCCCATCGCTGCGAGTGCCAGCGGATCGATGGTGTAGGCCACCGCCCGGGTCACCAGGCGCTGCTCCGGCAGGTCAAGGGGGATATCCTCGCCCACGGAGCCATCGGGAAGCCGCACCTGGTAGCCGGTGACCTTATCGGTCACCTCAACCTCCAGGCTGGCCACCCACAGGCCGGGGGCGTAGTTCACCAGCTCATCGGCTTCGCTCAGGATGCGGATATCCGTCGTGGACTTCGGCTGCGTGGTGTAGTCCGGGGCCTTTGGCACGGCGAGGGCCACGCCCGGCTCGGCGGGAGCTGCGCCACCAGCGCTGCCCAGGTGTAGTTCCTCGATGACGAAGCTCTCGCCACGGTGCAGATACACCGCGCCGGGATGTACCTGGCTCACCGCGCGCGCGGAATCAATGGTGCCGAGCAAGCGGCCATCGGAGGAATCCACAATCATGACCTCCTCGCCCGAGCCGCCACGCAGCGAGACGGCCGTGTGCGCGGTCTCCGGGGTGAGCTCGCTGGAGCCAGCCGGCAGGGGAGCAGCGAACCAGCCCTGCGGGCGCCGGCGCAGCAAGCCTTGCTGGGCTAGGTCGTGGACCACGGATTCGGCGCGGAAGGCGGCCACGTCGGCGTCGCTTAGCGGCTTCTCCACCGCCGCGCAGTACACGTGCCCGGCCAGGATGTAGGGGTTAGCTGGGTTGAACACGCTGGCCTCCACCGGCCGGCCTAACAGCGCTTCCGGGTGGTGGACCAGGTAGGTGTCCATCGGTTCATCGCGGGCCACCAGCACCACCAGCGAGCCCTGGCCGCGGCGGCCCGCGCGTCCGGCCTGCTGCCAAAAACTAGCGACGGTACCTGGGAACCCGGCGGTGACCACGGCATCCAACCCGCCGACGTCGATGCCCAGCTCCAAAGCAGACGTGGTGGCCACGCCGAGCAGGGAGCCATCATCCAGCGCCTGCTCCAGCGCGCGGCGGTCCTCGGCCAGATACCCCGCGCGGTAGGCGGCAATCCGGCGCGCAAAATCCGGCCGGCCCAGCCTCCCGGAGAGCTCTTCTGCTGCCCGCAGCGCGGTGGTCTCTGCCGCGCGCCGCGAGCGCACAAAGGTCAAGGTCCGCGCGCCCTGCGCCACGAGCGCGGCCATCATCCAGGCCGCCTCCGTCGTGGCGGCGCGGCGCACGGGGGCGCCGTTTTGGCCTTCGATGCCTTCCATGAAGCCCGGCTCCCACAGCGCGACCGTCCGCGCACCCGTCGGCGCGCCATCCTCGGTTACGGGGAGAAACTCGCGCCCCGTCAGCCGTGCAGCATGCCGGGCGGGATCCCGCATGGTCGCCGAAGCCGCAATCACCACCGGCCGCGAGTCATAGTGCGCGCACAGCCGCAGCAAACGCCGCACCACGAGCGCCACGTTCGCCCCGAAAACCCCGCGGTAGGCGTGCGCCTCATCAATCACGATGAACTTCAAGTGCCGCAGCACCCGCGCCCACCGCTGGTGTGCGCCCAGCAGAGAAGAATGAATCATGTCCGGGTTGGAAAAGATGAACCGCGCCTGATCGCGGATGCCGGCGCGCGCTTCGGTGGGGGTATCGCCGTCGTAGGGGGCGGGGTGGACGTCGTGAAGCGCAGCGATGCCCTGCGTGAGCTCGAGCACCGTGCGCAGCTGGTCCGAACCCAGCGCCTTCGTTGGCGTGATGTAGAGCGCGCACGCGGTCGGGTCCTGCGCCAGGTGGGACAGGATGGGCAAACGGTAGCCCAGGGACTTTCCGGAACTCGTGCCGGTGGAGACCACCACATCGCGCCCCTCCCACGCGGCCTGTGCCACGGCGACCTGGTGGGCATAGAGCTTGGCGACGCCTTGCTCCTCCCACGCCGACCGCAACTCCGGCAGCACCCACTCTGGCCACTCGGCATAGCTCGCTGGCTGGGCGGGCAGGGTAGTGGAGTGTGTTAGCTCGGACTCGGGGAAACGCTCAACGAGGTGCTCGACGAGCTCCTCGCCCAGAGGGTTCTCACTCACGCTTGCCTCCACTAATCTGCTGTAGGTGCCCAAACGTGGCACACTAGTGCACTAGTTTGCACTACTTTATTTCCGCAAAGGACAACTCATCATGGCATACGGTACCGTCAAGTTCTTCAACGCCGAAAAAGGCTACGGCTTCATTGAGCAGGAGGACGGCTCCGGCGACATCTTCGTGCACTACACCGAAATCCAAGGAACCGGCTTCCGTACCCTCGAAGATAACCAGCGCGTCTCCTTTGAGATTGGGGAAGACGCTAAAGGCCAGCAGGCCACCAACGTCGAGGTGGTTTAGGGGGATTCGGCATAGCCGCGTCGGGTATCCCACCACTCCAGCAGCTTATTCTGTCCCTTCTGCAGGCCGTAGCCGATGATGACGGCGGCGATGATGGAAATGAGCATGGCTATTGCTGGCGAGCCGGAGAAGGCCACGCCGCCGAGATAACCAATGGCTAGAGCCTGTGCCACCCACAGCAGGACGCCGATGGTGTCGAAGAAGAAAAACAGTACCCACGGGTAGCGCATGGAACCCAGCAGAATCGTCATGAAGAGCCGGGCCGAGGGGATGAAACGCGCAATGATGATGGCTGCGCCGCCGCTGCGTCGAATGTTGCGCTTGACCCACGTCAAGGCGTCATAAGCCTTCGTGCCCTTTTGGGCTCTATTAATAAGGGCAATGAGCCGGGTTCCCAGGAGGAAGCACAAGTTATCCCCCAAAATGGCGGCAACCATGGCGACGAAAAACATGGTGGGGAGGTGGGGGAATCCTTGGGAACCAGACCAGGCGCCCACCATGTTGAGGGGAACCTCTGAAGGCAAAACGGGGAAGAAGCAGTCGAGGAAAATCAGCGAGCCCACCAGCGGATAAATCCACTGGGTGGCCATGATGACCTCGAACCATGCAGTAATAGACGCAATCACGCTGTCTCCCTGTTGTGTGCTGTGAGGCGAATCCTCGGACGGCCAGTATAGACCCCCTGTTGTGTGGACGTGTACTGGCCTGAATAACTAGAGTGAACCTCTATCTGTGTACTCTAGGGGCAATTGCCCAGCAGAGGACTAGCCATCGGAAGGGATGAAGTCGAAGTGGCAGAAGCTACCGGCCCGGGGAAGACCCTGGTCATCGTCGAGTCAGCAACCAAGGCGAAGAAGATTCAGCCTTACCTCGGCGATAAGTACATTGTTGAGGCCTCCGTCGGCCACATCCGGGACCTTCCCCGCGGCGCTGCCGACGTCCCCGCTAAATATAAGAAGGAATCCTGGGCACGCCTCGGCGTGAACCCGGAGGATAACTTCACCCCGCTCTACGTCATTAGCCAGGACAAGAAGAAGAAGGTCGCGGACCTCAAAGCCAAGCTGAAGGAATGCGACCAGCTTTATCTCGCAACAGACCCCGACCGCGAGGGCGAGGCCATTGCCTGGCACCTGCTCGAGGTGCTCAAGCCTAAGGTGCCGGTGCGTCGCATGGTCTTCAACGAGATCACCAAGTCCGCCATCCTGGAGGCCGCGGAAAACACCCGTGAGCTCGATGAAAACCTCATCGACGCCCAGGAAACCCGCCGCATTCTCGACCGCCTCTATGGCTACGAGGTTTCCCCGGTGTTGTGGAAGAAGGTCATGCCGCGGCTATCGGCTGGCCGCGTGCAGTCGGTAGCTACCCGCGTCATCGTCGAGCGCGAGCGCGAGCGCATGGCGTTCATCCCCGCCGAGTACTGGGATCTCACGGCAACGCTGAAATCCACGCCGGATTTCGATGCACGCCTGAGTGCCCTCGACGGCAAGCGCGTGGCCGCGGGCCGCGACTTCAACGATAGGGGTCAGCTGAAGAGCGACGAGGTGGTCGTCGTCAAGCAGGCCCAGGCGGAGCAGCTGGCCAGCGTGCTGGAAGGCTCCACCATGACCGTGGCCAGCGTCGAGCACAAGCCCTATTCGCGCAAGCCTTCCGCGCCGTTTATGACCTCGACCCTGCAGCAGGAGGCGGGCCGGCGCCTGCACTACACCTCGGAGCGCACGATGCGCATTGCGCAGCGCCTCTACGAGAACGGCCACATTACCTATATGCGTACCGACTCGACCTCCCTGTCCAAGCAGGGCCTGGACGCAGCACGTGAGGCGGCGACGTCTATTTTCGGCGCCGAGTTTGTGGCCGACGGGCCGCGCACTTACGACCGTAAGGTGAAGAACTCCCAGGAGGCCCACGAGGCCATCCGCCCCGCGGGTGAGCGTTTTGCCACCCCGGGCCAGCTGGCCGGGCAGCTCGACGCCGAGGAGTACAAGCTCTACGAGCTGATTTGGAAGCGCACCGTGGCCTCCCAGATGGCCGATGCCAAGGGAACCTCGATGAAGGTGACCGCGGCGGTCAACGCCGGCGGCCACGACGCCGACTTCTCCGCCACCGGCCGCACGATTACCTTCCCGGGCTTCCTCAAGGCCTACGAGGACGTGGCGGCGAAGGGTTCGAAGGAAGAGTCGCGCTTGCCGCACCTCAATGAGGGCGACACGCTGACGACGTCCGCGGTGACTGCCGACGGCCACTCCACCAACCCGCCGGCACGCTATACCGAAGCCAGCCTGGTCAAGAAGATGGAAGATTTGGGCATTGGGCGCCCGTCGACGTACGCCTCCATCATCAAGACCATCCAGGACCGCGGCTACGTGCTCTCCCGCGGCAACGCGCTGGTGCCCTCGTGGGTCGCCTTCGCGGTCGTGGGCCTGCTGGAGAATAACTTCACCGAGCTGGTGGACTATGACTTCACCTCCTCCATGGAGGATGAGCTCGATGCCATTGCCGCCGGTTCGGAGAACGGCACGGATTGGCTGAATAACTTCTACTTCGGCAACACGGAGGCCGGCGAGCGCAAGGCCGCATCCATTGCCCGCCACGGCGGCCTGAAGTCCCTGGTGGACATCAACCTGGAGGCCATCGACGCCCGCCAGGTCAACTCGCTGCGTCTCTACACCGACGCTGAGGGCCGCGATGTCTTCGTGCGCGTGGGCCGCTATGGGCCGTATATCGAGCGCGCCGTGGGTACCAACGAGGACGGCACGGTGGAGTACCAGCGCGCCAACCTCTCGGAGACGGTCACCCCGGATGAGCTCAACGAGGCTTTGGCGGAGAAGCTCTTTGCCACCCCGCAGGGCGGGCGCGAGCTGGGCCAGAACCCGGAGAACGGACGCACCATCGTGGCCAAGGAGGGCCGCTTCGGCCCGTACGTGACCGAGCAGGTGCGTGACGACGAGCGCGAGAAGGCCGAGGCCGAGGCCGAGGAGATCGTCAAGGAGGAGCGCGCCGCGGAGGACGCCCAGCGCGCGGCCGAGGGCAAGCGCGCGAAGAACTGGGAGACCAAGACTGCGGCGAAGCAGAAGGAAAAGCGCATTGCTGAGTACGTTGAGGAGAAGCTCAAGCCGGGCACGGCCTCGCTCTTTGCCTCGATGGAGCCGTCCAGCGTCACGCTGGAGGAAGCACTCAAGTTGTTGAGCCTGCCGCGTGAGGTGGGCGTGGACCCCTCGGATGGGGAGGTCATCACCGCGCAGAACGGCCGCTATGGCCCGTACCTGAAGAAGGGCAAGGATTCGCGTTCCTTGGCCAAGGAGGAGCAAATCTTCTCCATCACCTTGGACGAGGCGCGCCGCATCTACGCGGAGCCGAAGCGCCGTGGCCGTGCTGCCGCGCAGCCGCCGCTGAAGCAGCTGGGTGATAACGACGTCTCCGGCAAGCCGATGACGGTTAAGGACGGCCGCTTTGGCCCGTATGTCACCGACGGCACCACGAATGCCTCGCTGCGCCGTGGTGACGATCCGGAGCAGCTTACCGACGCCCGCGCGAACGAGCTTCTCTCCGAGCGCCGCGCCAAGGATGCTGCGAACGGCGGGGCGAAGAAGTCGACGAAGAAGAGTACTAAGAAGTCGACCAAGAAATCGACGAAGAAGGCCACGAAGAAGTCGAGCAAGAAGGCCACGAAGAAGCCTTCGCCCGGCACCAAGAACGTGGTCAAGGCCGGATCGCGCAGGAAGTAGCAGGACATGAAGACCAGCTTCGCCCGCGACATGGTTGCCCGCACCCAGGAGGGGACTGAGGCTCTCCTGCGCGCGGTGGGTCCGGCCTTTACTGGCCGCGATCACTTCACCCTCGGCGCGCTCGCCCTGGGGGAGAGTGCCGTGTGGTCACGCCTGTTTAATTGGCGTGCGCTCGGCACGGCCACGACCGCCGCTGTACCCGTGTTGCTGGCCTTGCGCTCGGACTGTGCACCGGAGACCCGGGTGGGGCTTATCGCCGCTGCGCTTGGCCAAGCCGCCAAGCGCAGCGCACCAACGACGTTCGGCGTGACGTGTGTCAGCGTGCAATACGCATCCTTCGCGTGGGCGCTGCGCGGCGCGCGCAATGATGCGCTGGGTTGGGGCCTGCGCGCCGGCGCGTGGGCTGCGGGCCTTGCGCTTTCCCGTACTCGCGGCGAGCACCTCGCCACGGCCGTTGCCGGAATCCCGGCGGCTGCACTCTCCGCGCTAGCCGGCGATGAGAAGCTTCGCGCCAACCAGGCCACGCAAGGGATTAGCCACGGCGCTAACCTGCTTCTGGCCTCTGAGGCGCTGACGGTCCTGAACCCGGCTGAGCAGCGCCAGGATGCGGGCCCGCGTGGCCGAGTCCTGGATGCGGCGCAGTCGGCGGCGCAGACGGTAGGCCTGGTGCTGCTGGTGGATGGGCTGGCGCGGAAGGCGCGGGGTTAGGCGCAGCACCTAATTCCGGGCGCATCGTCTTGCCATAGGACAAGCGGCGGTGCACCCACTCGAAGGGCCCGGGCTTTCCTGCGGCCTCGAGCGCACAGGCAATGAGAAGCGTGGCCAGCCACACGCCGGCGGCCAGCGCTGCCTGGCCTGCGGCGCTGAACTCAGGGCCAATGTTGAGGGTGAAGGGGTAAACCAGCGCCAGGAAGAACACGGACTGCAGCACGTAGCCGGTCATGGAACGCTTGCCCAGCGCAATAAGCGGCCACAGGAACCACGGGCGCGCACCGCGGCGCTGCAGCGGTTCTAGGGCAAGTGTCGCCGCCGCCACGATGCCCGGCCCGGTGAGCATACCGATGCAGCTATTCGCTGCGTTGAGGGGATCCGCTAGTGCTGGATCCAGTACCCCAATCGTCGACAAGCCCCAGGGCAGCCCGAGGAAAAGGATGATGGCTAAGGCCACCAGGGTCCATGCCCACAGCTCGCGCCGATGACCCCCGGCTAAGGTTCCGCGGCGCGCCCACACGAAGCCCACGAGCATCACCGGCAGGACCATGGCGCCGGTTAGGGGAATGGACATCAGTTGGGCGCCGGCCATGATGGCCTGCTCACCCAGCAGCTCCCAGTAGGACTCGGCGGCAGTAAAGCCGCTGAAATCGAATTCTGAGGTATCGATGAACGCGGCCCCAATGCCCATTCCGATGCCCGACACAACCAGTAGCGCACAGAGCCCATAGGCCACGCGCATGAGGAGCTTGTCGGTGAAAGAAAGTAGCAGCGCGATGAGCATGCCCATCGCGCCATAGAGGATCATGATGTCGCCGGAAAAGAGAAAGAGGCAGTGCAAGACACCGAACAGGGCGAGAAAGCCATAGCGTTTTGCCAGCACGGCCTGCGCGCGACGAAGCGGGAAACCTCGCCGCCACAAGCTCATCGCAATAAGCCCCACGCCAAAACCGAGAAGCGTGGAGAACATCGGCAGGCCGCGCACGTGGATGAACATGGCGGAAAAGACCACGTAGATTTTGTCCGCGAGCGTTTCCACGCCGCCGAAATAAGCATCGGGGCCATCGCCGTCGTTCATAATCCACGCGGTGCAGACGTTTGCCAGCGCAATGCCCAGCAGGGCCATGCCGCGGGCGACGTCGGGGACGAGGAGGCGAGGACTCGAATTCTGACGTGGCGGATGGGGCTGATGTGGCTGTTGGAGCATGGCCCCGAAGCTACCAGAATCACAAAGACTTATTTATCCGAGGGCACGCTCCGCCAAGGTCGGGCGAATCGGGCGTGCCAGCTGCGTCATGCGGCGGCGCCCGCGCAGCTCAATAGACTTCATGAGCGTCCAGCGCGCTTGCTCGGCCTCGTTAGCGCCGCGCAGCGTGGCGGAGTTCGTGAGCACCTGGCCCGGGGTGTCCTTGGCCAGCTCAGTAAGACGTGCGGCCTCATTGACGGCGTCACCAATGACGGTGTACTCAAAGCGATCCGCACCACCAATGTGGCCGGCCACCACGTGGCCCGCGGCCACGCCGATGCCTGCCTGCAGCCGCAGCCCGCGCAGTTCCTGGCGCAGCTCGCGAGCGGCCTGCAGGGCCATGGAATTAGCGTCGTAGACCGTCAGCGGGGCACCGAAGACAGCCAGGGCGGCGTCACCCTGGAACTTGTTGATGATGCCCTTGTTGCGGTGCACCACCTCAACGACGTGCTCGAAGAACTTGTTGAGCTCCTCCACGACCTCCTCCGGGGTGTGGTTGACGGCGAAGGTGGTGGAGCCGATGACGTCGATAAACAGCACTGCCACCTTGCGGTCCTCACCGCCCAGCTCCGGGCGCTCCTCCAAGGCGCGCTGTGCCACCTCAGTGCCGACATAGCGGCCGAAGATATCGCGCACGCGCTGGCGCTCACGCAGGCCGCGCATCATCTCGTTGAAGCCGGCCTGGAGAACGCCGAGCTCGGAGCCGTCGTAGATGTCCACCTGGACGTCACTCTCGCCGCGGCGCACGCGGTTGATGGCGTCCTGCAGCTCCAGGATCGGATCCACCACGCTCATCATGGCGAACATGGTGCCGATAAGCCCCGTGCCCAGCGCCGTGATGCTCAGTGCGATGATGGCGGGGATGATATCGGCGGTATCGGCGGTGAACATCCCCATCTTCTGGCCCAGGTGCACCAAGATGATGCCGATGAGCGGGATGCCGGAGGTCATGAGCCACGTGGAAAGCAGCCGGTACTTAATCGGCGGCTCCAGGGTGGAATCCTCGAAGCGGCGTGCCACGGCCTCCGCCGCCACGGGGCGCACGAGGCGCTCCGCCTGCAGGTAGGTCAAGAGCACGATGAGGCCGCCGGCCAAAGTCGCAGAAACGCCCACGACGATGGCCAGCCGCGCCGAGTGCTGGCCCGCAAGTATCACCGCCAAAAGGATGCCCACCAGCCAGACACCCGCGGCCACCCCGGCTTGGTAGAGCGGGATGCGCAGGACTAAGTTGCGCACCATGTTGGGATCATGGTCATCGGGATTGCGCTGCCAGTCCAGCACCGGCCGGAACAGCCGCAGGGTCACCGCGATGCCAATGATGACGGCGAAGGTCACGAACAACGTGCCATAGGTCCACAGATGGGGTGTGTGGGCGATGAAGTCGGAGATCTCCGGCATGGGGAGAAAGAAGACCACGAAGGTCATGATCGCAATGGCACCGATGATGTTGGAGCCAAGGACGAGCGCGGCGTACATCGGCCATTGAGTACCCCATAACCAGCGGGCGCCACGCATCAGTCTATTCATGGTTACTCACTTTAGTTATCCCAGTAGGCTAGGGCGAGTGAATACATCAAGCGTTGCAGAAAGGCTTGCCGACGCCCCCTCCGTCGCCCACACCATCCTCAGTGCTGCCCGCGCGGCACGGGGCGAAGGTGACCCGCGGGCGATGAGCCACTCCTGGCTTTTTACCGGTCCTCCCGGTGCCGGCCGCTCATTGGCCGCGCAATGCTTCGCCGCAGCACTCATGTGCACGTCTGCCGACGAGAACGGCAACCCCGGTTGCGGGCGCTGTCCCTCCTGCCAGAGCGTCTTGGCCAAGCAGGAGCACACCGACTTGGTATATGTGGATCCGCAGGAGCAGTTCATCACCGTGGGTGAGGCCCGCGAGGTTATCGGGCGCGCGGCCAGCCTGCCGAGTGTGGCGCCGTGGCGCGTGGTCATTTTTAATAAAGCCGACCGCCTTCGCAACGAGGCCGCCAACGCGCTGCTCAAAACCGTGGAGGAGCCCCCGGAGCGCACCGTCATCATCATGGTGGCGCCCTCGGAGGACCCAGAGGACTTCTCCGTCACGCTGCGCTCGCGCTGCCGGCACCTTTATATCCCGGCGCCGAGTGTGGAGGGCGTCGTCAAGCAGCTCGTCGCCGAAGGTGCTACCGAGGATGACGCGCGCCTGGCCGCCGTGACCACCCTGCGCCACGTGGGCCGTGCGCGGCACCTGGTCAACGAACCCGCCGCGCAGAAGCGCCGCGCCATGGCCATCAACCTGGCCGAGGACGTCTTCCACGGCTCCCAGGCCTTTCAATCCGTCACCGCCCTGCTGAAATTCATTGAGAAGGAAGCCAAGGACTCCCACGCGGCGGCGGAGGAGGCGGAGCGCTCCAAGATTGAACAATCCTTCGGCGTCGGCGCCAAGGGCAAGGGCGCGACGAAGGCGCAGCGCGACGCCCGCAGTGCCCTGAAGGATATGGAAGAGCTCCACAAGAAGCGCGCTAAACGACGCATCTCCGACGGCCTCGACATCGCCCTCGTGGATCTCGCCGGTATTTACCGCGATGCGCTCATGCTCAAAGTCGGCGCTGAGGTGGAGATGACCCACCCGGACTTCGCGGGCCTGGCGGGCGAACTTGCCCAGCGCGTGAGTGAAGATGGCTTGCTGGCCGCCCAGTCCGCCATTCGCACCTGCCGCGAGCAGCTGCCGCAGAACGTCACCCCGCAGGTGGCTTTCGATGGCATGGTGGGCCGCCTGCGCCTGGCCTGCGGTACGCGCTAACCTGCAGCATGTGCTGTGCGTGCCCCACATCAAGCGGCCCGATTTCTTTCTCAGGCCCGGCCTAGGCTAAACTCTCACGCGGTGCATATACACACTGCATCGTGCCGCCTTAGCTCAGTCGGTAGAGCATCTCACTCGTAATGAGAAGGTCGCGAGTTCGATTCTCGCAGGCGGCTCCACGTCCCCATATACATAATGCCCTTCTCTAGTCTTCACGTTAGAGGAAGGGTGCTTCTTTTTGGCTCCAGGATATCTGCGGGGGTCAGCGTTTTCCCTTACAGTTGCTAGCGTGACCGACTTCGATACCGCCTATGCCCTGAAGTACTCTTTCGAAAGCATCCCCACGCGCCCTGCCCTTGCGCTAAAGGAAAGCTCACGCCCCGATTCACCCACCACTTCGAAGGTATGTGGCACCCCCTACCTTCCGGAGCATGCGCCCTACCCGTATTACGACGCCGGCCCATGTTCTTCATCGCCCAGTTCAATTTCTCTGAGCTCGAGCAGCTTCCGGGGTTCCCCACGACTGGGCTTCTTCAATTATTCGTGCCTGATATTTATTCTTGGGGCGTCTGCCTGACAGTGCCGGACGAGCCGGATCTGTGTGAAGACCGAACTCCGTTCGCCAGGTATTTCGAAGACCTTTCTGCACCGCATGTGGGCGAGATGCCCGAGGAAGAGATCCTGGATTCAGGCGACCATCCAGCTCCCGATCCGCTCGAACCCGTCACGATCGATGGAGTTCGATTCGACCAGGAAGTTAATTACACCACCCACGAGTACGGTCGTACCATTATCGACCCGAAAGGTCTCCGCACCCTGCTAAGGAGAGACCGAGATTATGTGGATATTCACACGTATGAAGGAAGCCTTGTTTCGCGTTGGGTAATCGGAGGGGAGACGACTTTCGAGCAACCCAGCCGTGATGGTCAAGGATCGACGAAAGACGCGTTTGCCGCGGCAGTCGCGCGCGCAGAGCAACAGGGCTTTACTGTCGATCCTCACGCTGATGATTACCTAGAACCCATTGGCGGTGGGGATGCAAACGGATCCTCGCTCGGTGGATACGCAATCTTTTGGAACCCGATCCTTATGGATCCGGCTGATCCCCGATTTACGCTCGCGACAATAGACCAGGATGGCCCTTGCGAATGGGGTGACGCCGGGGTCGGAAACTTTTACATCCATCCCGATGACCTCGCTGCGCGCAATTTCGATCGGGTCGAATTTGCCTGGGATTGCGGATAAGACCTGTGTTGAGCATGCCGGAATAAGCCTTCAACGAACTGAAGTAGCGTTCACCTTTGCTTGCGCCGGTAGTAGACCTGGCGGCGCACATGGGCGACGACATCGCCTTCCTCATCAAGGATTTCCACGTCGAACCAATGTAGGTACTTCTCGCCGTTGGCCGTCTTTTCTTCGATGAGCGCGTAGGTCTCCTCGGGGATACGCATATCGGCGGTGACCGTGCCGCGGCCGGGCTTCAGGTACTTAATCTCACCAGCGGCATCCCAGATGCGGTACTCCTTGCCTAGACGGTGCATGGAGGCGAGCATGAAGAACGGATCCGTCATGGCGGACAGCGTGCCGCCGAAGGCAACACCCATGGCGTTCTTGGTCAACATGTTTGGCTTGTGGCTGACCACGACGCGGGTTCCATCATCAGCGAATTCTTGGATCTTGATGCCAGCGCCCAAGAAAGGCGGCCAGAATCCCATAAAGCGCTTGAGCTGGCGTGCAGAAAAGTGGGCCATGAGGATAGCTCCGTGTAAGTGGTGGGGCAGGTGGGCTAAATGGCGTCAACTCTACCGTTGCGGGATAGGGGATAGTTTCGTTCCGTGGCGTGCCGGTTGTCATGGCTGCATTTTTGCTAAATCTCCAGATAACTGGCGAAGTAGATTTATTGCAGAATTAAATGCTATTTGCCGTCGTTGTCTTGGTCACCGGAGGCACCGTACATGGTGGTCTTCAGAGTTGGTCCCGCAGTGAGGATAGAGGTGCCAAACCCTGATACGACAAGGGCCGCAGCTGGGCCAATGGCACTTACAACAGGTGCCCCGATGATGTATCCAATAAGCATTGCGGAGCTGTTAATTGAACCCATCGTAGAAAGGGCTTTAGGTTTCACTTCATCAGGTACGGATCCGACAACGACTATTCGTAGTGCGGCCACCTGAGCGGCATTGCAGACTCCGCCCAGGAGGAAGCATGGGATGCAGAGCCACAGTGAGGGAAATAGTCCAGGTAAAGCTATGAAGCACCCCATAGCGAATCCTGCCCCGGCCAGGACCTTCCCAGCGTTCTGTGAGTGAAGGCGAGCTGAAAGCCGTGCGCCAAAAATGCGGCCCACGATAAATGCTTGGGCAATGATGGCATATAACGTACCGCTGACGTGGAGGGTCTGTGTCGCATAGAAGACAAGCGAAACGTTGAAAATCGAGGTGCAGATAATTGCTCCCCAAATGCTGGTTAACGCGGACCGAGCGCTTCTATTCTTCAACAAAAGGGAAGGTGCTTCGAGGACCTTCTGGAGAAAACTCGGTGAAGAATCTTTGGTTTCTGAATGAAGCAGTGTTTTCGGGGGCGAGGATTTATAAAGGAAATAAAAAGCAAGCAGCGAGACCCCAACAGCGCAAGCTTCAACGAAGAGCGCTGTCTGCAAGTTTCTTTGGTCCAGTAGTAATCCACCTAAAGGCGGTCCAAGGAATCCGCCGCCAAGTCGGGCTGTATCTAAGAGGGAGAAGGCTTTTGCCTGCTGACCTTCGCCGACCTGAGAGTCAGCGATGGTGAAAATGGATGGAATTGACAGGCCGCTTAAGCATGCGGTGACGAGGTTTCCAAGAATGAGGATCAAAGGCTCTGGATAGGCCGCCATTGATAACAAGCCCAGAAGATCCAAGAAAAGCGCAGCAAGCGCAATGTGATAGCTGTTGAATTTGTTGAAGAGTGGGGCCAGAAAGGGGACTGCAAAAACTTGAGCGCAAGTACCCGAGATGAAGATGCTTGCCACCAACAGTTCGCCTTTGTTGAGTTCGGCGAAGTGGAGTGAAATCGAGAGGCTGGTCATTGACCCGCACACTGACAATAAAAAATATGTGGCGGTCAGGGTGTAGATAGATAAAAGCCCTTCGCCACCACTGTTTCTAGGGGGATGCATTTAGGCTGTAACTGTTTCGTTGCCCTGACCTCTGGACGGACCTGAACCTCCCACTATGGCTACGTCGGAAAGCGTTTCGGAGGTAAGCATTATTTCTCCCGTATGTGATGACGATTACATTCAACAAGATAATGATGTGCGACTCTCATTGCAAGGGTGTGGCGGAGTCAGGTCTTGCACTGTGTACAGGAAAAAGTAGTGCTAGCGCTAGTGACCTTCGCTCTCGTGGGAAACACAATACAGAGCATGAAAAAGCTTGTGGTTGGCATGACTGCCGTGGTGGCCGTGATTGTGGTGGCGTTTGTCGGGTTTGTGGGATTCGTGCAGTGGGTAGACGCAGACAGCGTGACCGGTGATGACGGCGTGGCAGCCGGATACAGCGCTGAGACAGGTGGCCCGCTGGAAGCGTCGTTTGCGGGCGAGGGGCCGCACGAGGTCGACGTGCGGCGCGACGGCGACGTGACCATTGCGGCACCGACGGGTGCGGGACCATTTCCGGCGGTGGTCATGGCTAATGGCACGAACACGCCGCTGAGCAGCTACCTGCCCGTGGCGGAGCACTTGGCTAGTTGGGGCTTCGTGGTCGTCGGCGATGAGACTCCCCAAACCGGAACCGGGGAGAATGTCGTGCACCTAATCGAGAGCTTGCCGGAACTGGATTCTCGCGTGGATCGATCACGGGTTGGCATTTTCGGACACTCACAGGGTGGCGCGGGCGCCATCAACGCTGCGGCCCACACGGAGGTAGCAGCTGTGTATGCGGCGAGCCCGGCCTCCCACAAGGTGGCAAAATCCAATGACTGGGACTACACCACCGCGGACGTCGAGGCACCGCTGTTCTTGATGACGAGCGATGGCCGTTCGGACCGCTGGTTTGTCAGCCCGTGGTCAGACCTAGAGGAGAACTTCGAATCAGCTGGTGGTCCGGCAATCATTGCCCGCCGCCTGGGCGCGGATCACAAGGACGTTTTAGAGTTCGGGGACGGCTATGCCACCGCGTGGTTCCGCTACATTCTGGCTGATGATCCTGATGCACGAGACGTGTTCGTTGGCGCTTCACCGGCGGGTGCCGGTGAGCTGGCGAGCAACGCGCTCTGGGACCGAGTGGCCACCCGTGGCTGGTAGTTCGCGGGGTCTTTCGCCATCCCATGCGGTGTACCGAACACGCAAAAAGCTACCTGTGCTCACACGCCTCTTTGCAGGAGGCGTGGTTCACAAAAACCGGCAGCCCTGATAAATTTCAAATGAAGTGTCAACCGGGCGGTGCCACGCCAGCCTGTACAAACAGAATCGAATGAGTTATGCAGACAAAGGCGAAAGACCACGTCGAGGGCCTCTACATTGATGAGAACTTCGAGCTGCGCGCCGGAGCCGTCACGTTCGGGGAGAACATTGAGGGCATAGTGCTTGGCGACGTCCCCGCAGCCGAGGCCGCCTGGCACGCCGGGGACCCGGATGCGTTGCTGTGGGTGCCCGGTTTCGTGGACCTGCACAACCATGGAGGCAATGGCGGGGGATTTCCCAACGGCGACTATGAGCAGTGCCTGGCCGCCGCCCGCTTCCACCGCGCGCACGGCACCACGACGTTGCTGGCCAGCTTGGTCTCCGGCACGCAGGAAGAGCTGTGTGCCCGGGCTGAGCTTTTGGCCCAGCTGGCTGAAGAAGGCGAGATCGCCGGCATCCACATGGAGGGCCCCTTCATCGCGGCGGCCAAATGCGGCGCACAGGACCCTTCGCGCATCGTGCCCGGTGACCCGGACTTCTTCCGAGCAGTCATCGCCGCGGCCCGCGGCCACCTGCGTTCGATTACCTTCGCGCCGGAAACGGAGAACGTCGACAAGCTGCTCGAAGTCTGCGCGGAGCATGGCATCATCGCCAGCCTGGGCCACACCGAGGCCGATTACGACACCACGCTGAAGGTTATCGCTAAGGCCAAGGAGCTCGGCGTCACCGTGACCGGCACGCACCTCTTCAACGCCATGCCACCTATCCACCACCGCGCGCCGGGCCCGGTAGCGGCCTTGCTCACCGCGGCGAAGGCGGGGGATGTGTCCGTTGAGCTCATCGCAGATGGTGTGCATCTTGTTGACGGCGCCGTGGACATGGTGCACAGCCACCGCGCCTTCGCCATCACTGATGCCATGGCGGCGGCCGGTATGGCCGACGGCGACTATGAATTGGGCTCCCTGCCCGTCACGGTGAGCGGGGGAGTCGCGCGCGTGCCCAGCGGCGCGATTGCGGGCGGCACGTCCACCTTGGCCCAGCAGTTCGCCAGTTTCGCTGCGCGCCATGGTCTGGGTGAGGCGGTGCGCTTTACCTCCACCACGGCAGCCGACGTGTTGGGGGAAACGAATCTAGGCCGAATCGCGGTTGGCGCTCGTGCCAATCTGGTGGGTCTCAATGCCCAGCTGGAACCGGTGCGTGTCATCGTTGGCGGTGCTGATATCCCGCTCGACCGTTAAAAATCTAGACGTTAAATAAAGAAGCAACGAGGAAGGCAGCTCATGGACATACTTATTCGCTCTACCCCCGCCGAGGTGGCCGTGGAAGCCGCGAACATTTTCGCGCATTACGCCAACGCCGGGTCCACCCTGGGCCTCGCCACGGGATCGACCCCGGTGGCGATGTACAAGGAACTCATCGCCCGCTATGAGCGCGGCGAGGTGAGCTTTGCCCGCAGCCGCGCATTCCTGCTCGATGAATACATCGGGCTGGAGCGCACCCACGAGCAGTCCTACTATTCCACCATTCGCCGCGAATTCACCAGCCACGTGGATTTCGATGATGACCTGGTAAAAAGCCCAGCTGGTGACTCCGATGACCCTGCCACCGCCGCGGCCACCTATGACAAAGCCATCCGTGATGCCGGCGGCGTGGACATCCAGCTGCTAGGCATCGGGGCCAACGGGCACGTCGGCTTTAACGAGCCTTCCAGCTCCCTGACGTCGCGCACCCACGTCACTACTCTGCACCCGCAGACCGTGAACGATAACTCCCGTTTCTTTGACACCGTGGACGAGGTGCCGCGCTTTGCCGTAACCCAAGGACTGGGAACGATCAGCGAGGCGCGTCGCCTGCTCTTGCTGGCTACCGGTAGCAACAAGGCCAATGCTGTGCGCGACATGGTGGAAGGCCCACTGTCTGCACACTGCCCGGCCTCAATCCTGCAGTTGCACCAGCACGCAACGGTGATTGTGGATGAATCCGCTGCTTCCCAGTTGGAGGACCGCGAGTACTACATTTTCGCCGACCAACATCGTCCGCACCGCCCACTCTTTTCCTAAAAACTCCATCTAATTCCTTACTAATGTGAAAGGACTCCTCGCATGAAAGTCGATGTCATGGGGCCGCTGCAGCGGCTCGGAAAAGCGCTTATGGGAGCTGTGGCGGTGCTGCCCGTCGCGGCGATCCTCTGCGGTGTTGGTTACTGGATCTCCAGCGCCGCCGGCCCGGATAACCTCGCCGCGCAGCTGCTGATTAGCTCCGGCGACGCGGTCCTGGCCAACCTGGGCTGGATCTTCGCCATCGCCATTTCCTTCGGCCTGGCCAAGGATTCCAACGGCGCCGCAGCACTATCTGGCTTCCTGGCCTTTGCCACGTTCATGAAACTGCTGGGCCCCGACGCCGTGGCCGGCTACCGCGGCATCGAAGACCCCACCGCGCTGACCGGCGATGAGGCGCTGGAATGGGCCGCGGAAGGCTGGAATGCTGTGGGCGGCGGCAACGTCCTCTTCGGCATCCTCGCCGGCATCATGGCGGCCTGGGTATATAACCGTTTCCACGGCACCAAGCTGCCGGACTTCCTCGCCTTCTTCTCTGGCCGGCGCCTCGTGCCGATCCTTACCGCGATCTTCGCCATGGTTGTCTCCGGCATCCTCTACTTTGTGTGGCCGTTCATCTACAACGCGCTGTTCAACTTCGGTACCTCCATCCAGGGCCTGGGTGCGGCGGGTGCCGGTATTTACGGCGTGGCTAACCGCCTGCTCATCCCGACCGGTCTGCACCACGCGCTGAATTCCGTCTTCTGGTTCGACGTCATCGGTATCAACGACATCGGTAACTTCCAGGCCGGCCAGGCCACCATCGACGCCGCCGCGGCCGCGACCTCTGCTGCGGACTGCCCGGGCATTTGGGCGAACGGCCAGTGCACGGTCGAGGGCGTCGTGGGCCGCTATCAAGCGGGCTTCTTCCCAGTCATGATGTTCGGCCTGCCGGGCGCGGCACTTGCCATGTACCTGCGCGCGGATAAGAGCAAGCGCAAGGTCGTCGGCTCGCTCATGGCCGCTGGCGCCCTGGCCTCCTTCTTCACCGGCGTGACCGAGCCGCTGGAGTTCTCCTTCATGTTCGTCGCTCCGCTGCTCTACGTGGTGCACGCGCTACTGATGGGCCTGTCCGTCTTCATCGCCTCCGCCATGGAGTGGACCGCCGGCTTCGGTTTCTCCGCCGGTTTCGTGGATATGCTGCTCTCCTCCCAGAACCCGCTGGCCAACAAGTGGTACATGCTGCTGGTCATGGGCGTAGGCTTCTTCTTCCTCTACTTCGTCATCTTCTACTTCCTCATCGGCTGGCTGAACCTGAAGACGCCGGGCCGCGGCGAGGATGAGGCCGACGACGCGGCGGATTCCGTCAGCGGTGATGACAAGACCGCAGCCGATGCCGCGCGCATCATCGAAGGCCTCGGCGGCAAGGACAACATTGACTCCCTGGACTACTGCACCACGCGCCTGCGCGTGGGGGTCAAGGAGCGCGCGCTTGTCGACGATTCCCTGATCAAACGCGCCTCCGTCTCCGGCGTCATCCACCCCTCCGAGAAGAGCGTCCAGGTCATCGTGGGGCCGACCGTACAGTTCATGTACGACGAGGTCAGCCACCAGCTGCGCCACGGTTCTCCGGTCCTGGCCACTGCTGGCGCTGCGAGCGCGGCTGGAGCTGCGGGTGTTGCAGACAGTGTGCCGGCCAGCGCCGGCGTCGACGTGCGCGCCCCGTTCGCCGGAGACGTCGTCGAGCTCTCCCAGGTCCCGGATGCGTCCTTTGCACAGGGCATGGTGGGCGAAGGCTTCGCCGTTATGCCTGAAACCGTCGATGCCTTCGACGTCTGCGCTCCGGTAGACGGCACCATCACCATGGTCTTCAAGACGGGCCATGCCTTCGGCATGCAGACCGCGGATGGGCTGGACCTGCTCATTCACATCGGCATCGACACCGTGGAGCTCAAGGGCGAAGGTTTCACGGCCCTGGCCAAGAAGGGCGATACCGTCACCGCCGGCACGCCGATCATCGCGGTGGAGGCGCAGAAGCTGCGCGAGCGCGGCGTCAACCTCATCACCCCGGTGGTGTGCCCGACGGCCAAGCAAGTCGCTGGTGTCGACATCGCCCGCGAGGGTCATGTCCAACCGGGCGAGGTTGCGGCCACCGTCAAGCGCAGCAACTAACCTGATTCGGCCCATCTCAAGGGATGGGCCGGCGGGGCCAAATCCCAGATATAAAAACTGCCCGAGTTGCCAAAAACAACGTTGCTCCCTGCGGTGAGGAGCGAAGGTTTTGGCAACTCGGGCAGTTGTGGCTCGGAGGGCCCTATTTCAGCCGGGAAATCTGGAGTGAAGAAGCCGGCTAGTCGGTATTGCTCAGCAGGCGCGGCACCACCTTGCCCGTGGCATTGCGCGGCAGCTTGTCCAGGAAGTGGACATCGCGCGGCACGGAATGGTCGGCGAGGTTCTCGCGGACCCAGGTGCGGATGGCGTCGGCAGTCACGGTGTTGCCCAAGGAATCGCGCGTGGTCACGGCCCACACGGCGATGCGCTGGAAGGTGGTTTCATCCTCCACACCGCCGGCATGCACTTCCGCGATGCCCGGCATGGTTTCAAGCACCTCCGTCACCGACTGCGGGTGCACGTTCTCGCCGCCGACGATGATCATGTCATCGGCGCGGCCCACCACGTGCAGGTAGCCCTCGGGGTCGATATAGCCCAAGTCACCGATGGAGATGAGGCCATCAACCTTGTTGAGCGGAATCTTCGGGTTGGTATAGCCAATGAGCGCGGTGGAGTTGGTCAGATAGATTTCGCCGACCTCGCCGCGCGGGACTTCTTTGCCATCCTCATCGAGGATGCGCAGCTTCGTGCCAGAGGCAATCTTGCCGCCGATGGTCGGGTCCTTCGCCACCTCTTCCATGGTGGCCGTCGATGCCAGTGCTAGCTCCGTGGAGCCATAGACGTTGCAGAGAATCGGGCCGAAGCGCTCGTGGGTTTCTTTGACGATCTCCGGGGTCAGCGCATGTCCTGCAGAAGCAATGAACTTCAGGCTTGAGGTGTCATAGGCCGAATCTGGGTCGGCCTGCACCATCTGGCGGAAGAAAACGGGGGAGGAGAGCAGGCCATCAAGTTGGTAGCGCTGGATGTCATCGAGCGCGGCCGCCGGGTCAAAGACGCGGCGGGTGACAATGGTGTTGCGCAGGCCCAGCGCGATGTTGAGGCAGGCCCAGCCCCACGTGTGGAAGATGGAGGCGGTCATTTGCACCTTCTGGTCCCCACGCCACGGCACCGCATCCACGATGGAGGCAACCACCACGGGCAGCGTGGGCTCTGGGCGCATAATGCCCTTGGGGATGCCGGTGGTTCCGGAGGACATGAGCACGATATGTCCGTGCTTAGGCCAGGCGGGAAGCTTCTGCTTCTCGACGTCCCGCGGGTTCACCACGATTTGGTGCAGCGTCGGGGCCTCGGCCAGCTCAGCCGGGATCTCCTCGCCGGAATCATGACCAATCACGACCTGCAGTCCAGCAACGGGGCTGGGGCTAGCGCTGTCTGCGGGGGCAAGGCGGTCAACGAATTCATCGTCGATAACGAGCACGTTGATGCGGTTTTCCTCAATGCACCCGGCGAGCTGCTCAGGGGAGGAGCCAACGTTGAGTAGGAAGATGTGCGCTCCGGCATAACCTTTGGCGGCCAGCGGGGTGATAATGCCGCGGCCGTTGCGGGCCATGACGCCGAGACGGATCTCGTCGAGGCCCAGAGAGAGCAACCAGCGCGCGAAGGTCTGGGATTGTTCGCGCAGCTGGCGGTAGGTGAGGGCCCCGTCGTCGTCGATAAGCGCTAGGCGTTCTGGGCAGGTCAGGTATGCCTGCTCCACCTCGCGGGCGGTGGTGAAGCGGTAACGGGCGAGAACCGGCGCGGTGGAGAGTACTGCCCGTGGGCCGCCAGCGGGGCTAATAAGGCCGGCGCGAAAGAGGGCGGGGACAAAACGCGCGAGAGCGGCGGCATGGAAGGTGAGATCAGAAAGCTTCATAGGGTTCTCATCGTAGGGAAGGGGTAGAAGGTTACGGGGGAGGCGGCTAACGCGCCTGTTTTTAAAACGACAAATTGTTACAGTTGTTGCTATTGTTACACAAGATTAACTGCTAGCTTAGTTTAATATGGTTTCGGTTAAGAACATACCCTTTTCTTGAAAGGACATCAGTCACGTGAAGTTTACTCAGCGCATCACTGCCCTCTGCGCCTCCCTCCTCGTGGCAGTAGGCCTGTCCCAGGCTCCGCAGGCCGCCGCCGGCGAGCGAAACCTCGTCGCCTTTGGTGATTCCGTTTTGGCGGATCCGCAGCTGGATGTTTACCTCTCCTCGCGCCTCGGCTCCTCGAACCGCAATCCGAGCCTCGACTGCCCCTCTGGCAATAACTACGCCAAGCGCGTCGCGTCCAAGCTGGGCATGCCGGTGGCGGATTTCTCTTGCTCCGGTGCGGTCTCGATGTCTCAGGGTCCGCAGATGAACGCGCAGGTCGATGATGCCATCCGCCGCGGCGCGCTCAGCCCGGACACCCAGCGCGTGCTCTATGCGGGCGGCTTTAACGACACGTATAACAATGCCCAGCTTTCCGACGCCGACATGCGCGCCCGCTTTGTTGGCGCAAATGCGCCGATTATCAACAAGATTCGTGCAGCGGCCCCCAATGCCCGCATTCAGATCGTGGGTTATCCGACCATCGGCTCCGGTGACCGCTACTGCCTCCTCCACTTTGGTCCGAAGCCAGCCGATGCTACGGCCCTGCCGATGGTGCAGCGCTATGAAAACGTCACGCAGTGGATGCAGGTGGACCTAGCGCACGCGACCGGCACCGAGTTCGTGGATATGAAGCCGATGACCTGGGATCGCGGTATGTGTGCCGATGCCGATAAGCGGTTGTGGGCGGGTCTGGTGGACTTCTCTGCCGGCCCGGGCAACCTACCGCTGCATATCAATGCTCGTGGTCACGAGTTTGTGGCCAACCATCTCGCGAGCTTCTAGAAACGCGTTCTTATGACTTTAAGGCCCGGGCAACGTTGCCTGGGCCTTTCGCGTACCCTCGCGGACATGGCTGTTAATGAAAACCTAAATGAAAATAACTCCCAGCAAGGCTCGGAGGTTGTCCGCGGCGTGATTGCGCGCGCGAAGGGCGAGCCCGTCGAGACCGTGAGCATTGTTGTACCCGCTCCGGGCGAGCACGACGTCGTGGTCAAGATCCAGGCCTGCGGCGTGTGCCACACCGACCTGGCCTACCGCGATGGCGATATCGAGGATGCCTTCCCGTTCTTGCTTGGGCATGAGGCGGCGGGCGTCGTCGAGCGCGTGGGCGAGGCCGTCACCCACGTCGAGGTCGGTGACTTCGTGGTCCTGAACTGGCGCGCGGTGTGCGGCGAGTGCCGCGCTTGTAAGAAGGGTGAGCCGAAGTACTGCTTCAACACCCACAATGCGTCCGCGAAGATGACGCTCGCGGACGGGGATAAGGATGCCGGCACTGAGCTCACCCCGGCGCTCGGCATCGGCTCCTTCGCGGAGAAGACCCTGGTTCATGAAGGCCAGTGCACCAAGGTCAATCCGGAGGCAGACCCGGCCGCCGCGGGCCTGTTGGGCTGTGGCGTGATGGCAGGCTTGGGTGCTGCGGTCAACACCGGTGACGTTAAGCGAGGCGAGTCCGTCGCGGTCTTCGGCTGCGGTGGCGTCGGTATGGCGGCTATTGCCGGCGCGGTGCTGGCGGGTGCCTCGAAGGTCATCGCCGTGGACCTGGATCCGGACAAGTTGGAGCTGGCTAAGCAGTTCGGTGCTACCCACACCATCGCGGCGAAGGGCAAGTCTGAGGACGAGGTCATCGAGGCGGTCCGTGAGCTCACCGATAGCTTCGGCACCGACGTGGCTATCGATGCCGTCGGTATCCCGGCCACCACCCGCCAGGCCTTTTACTCCCGCGATCTGGCCGGCCGCATGGTCATGGTGGGCGTGCCGAACCTCACCAGCCGCTTCGACGTCCCAGCCATCGACTTCTTCGGCCGCGGCGGTTCCCTCAAGTCCTCCTGGTACGGCGACTGCCTGCCGGAGCGTGACTTCCCCATGTACGTTGACCTCTCCCTGCAGGGCCGCTTCCCGCTGCAGGACTTCGTCACCGAGCGTGTTGGCCTCGACGACGTGGAGGAGGCCTTCGCTACCATGAAGGCTGGCAAGGTACTTCGATCCGTAGTGGAGCTGTAAATGATTATCGAACAGTTTGTAACCTCAGGAAAGTTCCGCCTGGATGGCGGTGAGTGGGACGTGGACAATAACGTCTACATCCTGGCCGCAGGCGGCGCGTCAAGCGACGCCGAGTGCTACATCGTCGATCCTTCCCACGACGCCGAGCGCGTCATCGACGAGGTAGGAAAGCGCACCGTCAAGGGCGTTATCCTCACCCACGCGCACAACGACCACTGCGAGCTCGCCCCCCAGGTGGCTGAGCACTTCGGTGTGTCCGTGTACCTGCACCCGGATGACCGTCCCCTGTGGGAGGAAACCCACGAGGATGCGACCTTCGTGCCGCTGGAGGATAACCAGCTATTCACCGTGGGTGATAGTGACTTCGTGGTCTTCCACACGCCTGGTCACTCGCCAGGGTGCGTGGTGCTCTACATCGCGGACGAAGCCACGCTTCTGTCGGGAGATACCCTCTTCAACGGCGGGCCCGGCGCCACCGGCCGCAAGTACTCCGACTTCGACGTCATCATCGAGTCCCTGCGCAACCGAGTGCTGAACCTTCCCCCGGAGACCCGCGTCCTGCCGGGGCACGGCGACGAGACCACCATTGGTGCTGAGGCTGCGCGTATCGACGAATACATCGCACGCGGCTACTAGGCCGGGGTGCGGGCAGCCTTGATGCCTGCCACCACCGTGGCGGCAAGTGAGAGCCCGAACCATACCCATGCGTCCGCTACGCCCGCGCTGAAAGCGCGGGCTTTTTCTTGCACCGCGAACTGCGCATCCGTGCTCAAGACTGCGGGCAAGGTTGCGGTGCCATAGCTGGCAATGAATAGCGCGCCGATGAGCACGAAAAACGCGCCCGACACAATGGACAAGGTGTTCGTGCGCACGGGGCCGAGGACCACCTCGCGTCCGCGCAGCCAGGACCACGAGCCCACATTGAGGCGCTCCCACAGCGCCGCCAGAACAAAGAGCGGTGCGGCCATGCCAGCGGCATACGCCACCATGATGATCCCGCCGTAGAGTGCGCTGCCGGATGCGGCTGCAGTGGTGAGCACAGCACCTAAGAGTGGGCCCGCGCAAAAGCCCGCGAAGCCATAGACCGCGCCGAGCAGAAACACCTTTCCCCTCGCCTTACCGGACAGGGTATCCATACCGGGGATGCGGAAACCACCGCCCAAGGCAGTAAAGATCCCCAGCGCGATGATGATCCAGCCCGCCACCGTGATGACCTGGCCGCGGTATTGCGCGAGGATTGCAGCCAGACCCATGCCGATGGGAACGAGCGTGGTGCACAGGCCTAAGAAAAAGACCAGGGTTTTCAGCAGCAGCTGGCGCTGCGATTCAAAAGCATAGGCAAAGAAGGCTGGCACCAACAGCGCTGAGCAGGGGCTGATCAAAGTCAGCACACCGGCGATGACGGCGCCAAAAACTCCGATACTCATACGCTCACCCCCACTGCATAGCCGCCTAAGAACGCGGTCAGAACCACGAGCGCGATGAAGATCCACACGATGAGTGGCGGCTTATCCATTGGCCGCCTTGCCTAGCTGTTCCCGGATGGTCTGCTCAAAGACTTCCGGTGGCTGCGCGCCACCAATGAACTGATCCCCCACCACGAAGGCCGGGGTGCCCGTAATACCAATCTGGGAGGCGTAGCTGGTGGCCTTCTCGATGACCTCGGTGTAGGTATCATCCGTGGCCTGCTGGCGGAACTTATCCAAGTCCGCAACGCCAGCCTTCTCGGCGAACTTCATGAAGTCCTCGATGCCGAATTCTGGGTGACCACTGATGTCCTTGCTAGCGGTGTAGAGCTCGTGCTTGAACTCCTGGAACTTGCCCTGTGCTGCGGCAGCGCGCCCGGCCTTGGCAGCCTCGACGGCGGCAGGGCCGTTGACGGGGAAGTCATTCCACTCGATGCGCACCAGACCCTTCTCCACGTACTTCTTGAGGAGGTCTGGCTCGGTGACGTTGGCGTGGCGGGAGCAGAACGGGCACTCGAAATCGGAGAACTCCGAAATCACCACGGGTGCATCCACCGCTCCCACGGCGAAAGGATCATCCTCCTTCTTGCGGTGCACCACCGTGATATCGCCGCTCTTGGTGTCACCGCCGGGGCCGAACACCATCGGGTCACCCTTCCCGTCGGAGAATTTCGTGCCGGGCGTGGCCTTGTCAGCATCCTTTGCCAAATCTTCGGTGGGCGCCGCGCTCGTCGCGGTCTCCTGCGCCGCTTGAGTCCCGGCATCGCCGGAAGAATTGCGCTCTGCCAGAAGGAAGCCGATGATGACGGCCAGAATGACAACGAGCACCAACAGGCCCCACGCCACGGGGCTGATGGTGGATAGCGCTGATTTCTTGGGATCGCTGGTGGGGCGAGAGGATGAAGTAGGCATGCGATTACCTTAACGCGTCTAGGCCCGTTTGGGTGATGGCGGCTCCGGACGCTGGGCGGGGAGGCTTAAGCACGTCCTGAAACTGGGCGGAGAGGCTTAAGCAAGTACCGATCGATCAAATTAGGTCCCAGATCCCGTGGATTTTCGGTCCTTATTTGATCGATATGTACCTCGAGCTCAACTCTCTTGGGCAGCGGCCAGGAGATAGCGGCCATAGCCGGACTTCAGGAGGGGCTCGGCCAGCTCAGTGAGTGCGGCGGCATCGATGAAGCCCTCCTCGAAGGCGGCAACCTCCGGCGAGCCGATGACGGTGCCGGTGCGCTTCTGCATCACCTCCACGTAGGCTGAGGCCTCACTCATGGAGTCCACCGTGCCGGTATCCAACCAGACGTCACCGCGCTGCATGCGTTTGACGCGCAGCTGCCCGCGGCGCAGGTATTCCTCGTTGACGGCAGTGATTTCTAACTCCCCGCGTGCACTGGGAGTGATCGACTTGGCAATCTCTACCACGGAGTTGTCATAGAAATACAAGCCCACCACTGCGTGGTTGGATTTAGGCGCGGCGGGCTTTTCCTCGATGGACAGGGCCTGGCCAGACTCATCAAACTCGACAACGCCATAGCGCTGCGGATCGGAAACCTCGTAGGCAAAGATGATGCCGCCGCCCGGGTGGCTGCACTCATTCAGCGCCGTGGAGAAGCCGTGGCCGTCAAAGATGTTGTCACCCAAGACGAGGGCCACGTCATCATCAGCGATGAAGTCTTCCGCGATGAGGAAGGCCTGCGCCAAACCTTCGGGCCGGGGTTGGACCGCATAGTGCAGCATGAGGCCTAGTTGGGAGCCGTCGCCAAGCAGGCGTTGGAAGGCGGCCTGGTCTTCTGGGGTGGTGATGATGAGGATCTCGCGGATACCGGCCTGGATCAGGGTGGTCAGGGGATAGTAGACCATCGGCTTGTCATAGATGGGCATGAGCTGCTTCGAGATGCCCTTGGTGATGGGGTAGAGGCGGGTCCCAGAACCGCCTGCGAGAATGATGCCCTTCATGGGCTTCAAGCTTAACGGAGGGGTCCCGCGCCGGGGTGCGGCGGCGCGGGCTGGCGAACATAACACTTAACTTCCCACTCAACATAACACCTGGGAAGCTAAGTGTTATGTTAAGCGTTATGCCGGGTAAAGGCCCAGGTAAAGCGCTAAAGCGGCCCGCCAATTCATCGGCTTAAAGCCGGTGGCTTCAATCTTGGACAGGTCGAAGGTGGACTCCTTCGGGCGGGGAGCTTCAGGCCCGGCGATCTCGCGGTACTGCTCGGTGCTGACCGGCGTGACACCGGCGGGGTCTTGGCCCACGCCGGTGAAGACGGCCATGGCGATTTCATCGCGACCCACCGCATCACCGGAGTTGGAGATGTTGTACACGCCGTACTCGGCTTCGGTCTTGAGCAAATGGATGATGCCCTTGGCCAGGTCCTCGGCGAAGGTGGGGCGCCCGCGCTGATCATGGATGACGGAGGGCTTGACCCCCTTAGCCGCCAGCGAGCGCATCGTGGCCATGAAGTTGGCTCCATCGCCGAAGACCCACGAGGTACGGATGACATAGTGGCGCGGGGCGGTCTGGGCGGCGGTATCGCCCGCGGCTTTCGATGCCCCATAGGCCGACAGCGGGGAAGGCATTTCATCCTCGGAGTGGACCTCGTTAGAGCCATCGAAGATGTAATCACTGGAGACGTGCACCAAGGTCAGGTTATTCTCCGCCGCAATGCGCGCGAGCTTCGCCGGGGCGGAAGCGTTGACAGCCCAGGCCGCGGCGCGATCGTCCTCCGCACCGTTGACATCGTTATAAGCCGCGCAGTTGATGATGGCGGAATACTGCTTCCACGGGCGGGCAGGCGGGTTGGTGATATCGAAATCCTCGTGCCCACAGAACTCCACCGCGCCCAGACCAGCGGTGGGCAGGAATTTCTTTAAAGCGCGGCCCAGCTGCCCGTTGGCGCCGGTGACCAGGATGCGGCGAGGGGGCATGGGGGAGACGTCGGCAAGCGCGGGGTGTGCCTTGTCTTTGTCGGAGATTTCCGTCGGCTCCAGCGGCCAGTCCACCATGCCCAGGTTGACGCAGGTGTATTCCGCGTCCGGGGACCAGTGGTCATTGACCAGGTAGGAATAGGCGCAGGCTTCCAGCGCCTGGAAGCCGTTGGCCACGCCCCGCGGCACGAAGACCGCCACGTCTTCGCGCAGCTCGTGTGTCACCAACTGGCCAAAGGTGGCAGAGCCCTCGCGCAGATCGCACCACGCACCGAAGGCCCGGCCGGAAGCCACGGAGACGAGCTTGTCCCAGGGCTCCGCGTGCAGTCCGCGCGTAACCCCCTTCTCCGCATTGAAGGAAACGTTGTTTTGCACCGGTTGGAAGTCCGGCAAACCTGCCGCCACCATCTTCTCACGCTGCCAGTTCTCCTTGAACCAGCCGCGGTTATCCCCGTGGACGTCGAGCTCCACAATGAGCAGGCCCTCAATGGCCGTTGACTGCACCTTCATGGAAATTTACTGTCCTTGCTTTGCGTAGTTGGCTTCGACTTCTTCCTTGCCTGGGCGCCACCAGTCCTCGTGGGCGCGGTACCACTCAATGGTGGCGGCGAGGCCCTCGCGCAGATCCGTGTAGCGCGGGCTCCAGCCCAGCTCGCGGCGCAGTTTGCTGGCATCCATGGCGTAGCGCTGATCATGGCCCGGGCGGTCCGCCACGTGGATGTAGTTCGCTCGGTCGCCGTCAGTAGCACCCATCAGCTCACAAATCATCTCGATGACCTGGCGGTTATTCGTATCCTCCTGGTCGGCACCGATGTTATAAGTCTCACCGATGCGCCCGCGGTCCAGGATGGCAAGCACCGCCTCGTTGTGATCATCCACGTGAATCCAATCCCGCACCTGCTCGCCCGTGCCATAAAGCTTGGCGGGCTGGCCCAGAAGCAGGTTGGTGATTTGCCGCGGAATGAACTTCTCAATGTGCTGGTAGGGGCCGTAATTATTGGAGCAATTCGAAATGGTTGCCCGCAGCCCAAAGCTGCGCACCCACGCGCGCACTAGGTGATCGGAGCCGGCCTTCGTGGCCGAATAGGGCGACGACGGGTTATAGGGAGTCTCCTCCGTGAAGTAGGTATCGGCGCCAATCTCCAAGTCACCAAACACCTCATCTGTGGAAACGTGGTGGAAGCGCACATCGTGGCGGCGGCAGGCTTCCAACAACACGAAGGTTCCCATGACGTTGGTGTGGAGGAAGGGAGAAGGATCCCGCAGCGAATTATCATTGTGGGATTCCGCGGCGAAGTGCACCACGGTATCGGCCTGAGCCACGAGCTTGTCGACGACCCCCTCATCCGCCACGTCCCCCACCACCAAGGTAGCGTCCACGCCGTCAAGGTTGGCGCGGTTGCCCGCGTAGGTGAGCTTGTCCAAGACGGTGATGTCTACGTCGGGCCGTTGCTGGGCTACGAGTCTCACGAAGTTTGCACCAATAAAGCCGGCACCGCCGGTAACGAGCATCCTGCGCATGGTGAACAAGTCTAGACCGGGAACTTGGGCAGCGCGGTGTGGTTGAGCCACTCGTCCAACAAAGCATCGACCGCAGAAGGATCTGTCGCTTCCTTCTTCACACGGCTGATGAGATCCTCCGGGGTGACCACGGAGTGCTGGGATGCGGTGAGGTAATCCCGGACCGTGCGGAAGAAGACCTCATCGCCCACGAGGCGGCGAAGTGCGTGAACAGTCAGCGCGCCGCGCTTGTAGACGCGGTCATCGAACATGTCGCGCGTGCCCGGATCACCGAGCACGATGTCCTGCTTCTTGCGTGCGAGCACCTGATAGTGCGAACGCGCCGATTCATGCACTGGGCGGCCATGCGCGTGCTCGAACCACAGCCACTCGCAGTAGCAGGCAAAACCTTCGTTGAGCCAGATATCCTTCCACTCACTAAGGCCCACGGAGTTGCCGAACCACTGGTGGGACAGCTCGTGGGCGATGAGTCGCTCAAAGAGGTGGTCGCCCTTGACGTGGTTGGATCCGAAAATGGACAGGCCTTGGGCCTCCAGCGGGATCTCCAGCTCGTCATCGGTGATGACCACTTGGTAGTCGGGGAAAGGGTAGTGGCCGAAGAGAGAGGAATAGAAGTCGAGCATTTCCTGCTGTTGGGCGAACTCTTCGAGGACTACCTGCTTGAGGCGAGCCGGCGCCCAAGCGCGGACGTCTCGGCCCAGATCAATCTCTGAGTATTCGCCGATCTGCACCGTGGCGAGGTACGTGGCCATGGGGTGCTTGACGCGGTAGTGCCAGCGCGTCATGGAACCGCCTGCGCTGCGGCGGGAGACCAGCTTGCCGTTGGAAATCACCACGAAAGGATCGTCAGCGGTGATGCGAATATCGTAGGTGGCCTTTTCCGACGGGGTGTCGTCGCAGGGGAACCAGCTAGGTGCACCGTTGGGTTGGCTGGCCACCAGGGAGCCGGAATCTGTTTCCTCCCAGCCGATTTCACCCCACGGAGTGCGCAGCGGTCGCGGCGAGCCGCCATAGCGAATGTGCAGCTCAAACTCTTGGCCCTCCACGATGGTGTCGGCAAAGGTCAGCCGCAGTTTGCCGGCGGACAGGCGAAACTTGGCCACGCGGGGTGCGTGTTTCGCCGTGATGCGGCGAGCCACCATGGCGCCGCCGAGGTCAAGCGTGAGTTTGTCAAAGTCCTCCAGCGCGCGAATGTGGAGGATGGCTTCGCCCTGCAGCATGTTGGGTTCCACGCGGTAGGTCAGGTCCAAGTCATAGTGGGTGACCTCGAAGCCGAGGTTGAAATCCACCCTCGTGTAGCTATCCCGAGTAAGTGCAGCGCGGTCGCGAGCGGCGGAGATATGCGAAAGGGCGGTAGAAAGCAGCTTCATAATGCCGCTATCCTACCGCCCTGTCCGGGTTATCCGAAGCCAGGGGAGCGAGCACGCCGCGCCAGACCGTGGGGCGACACGCTCCGCTCACTTTTTAGGAGTTGAAAGCTTCCTCAAAGGTGGGCCAGGACTTTACGAGGTCCTCGCGCCAGCCCGGCCAGGAGTGCGTGCCCACGTTGCGGAAGTTGTAGGTGGCTGGAATGTTCTGCTTATCCAGCTTGGCCTTGAGCATGTGGGTGCAGTGGTTGACCGCGGCCTCGATGATGCCGCCCTCAACCTGCAGCTGTGCCGAACCCGCGTAGGCGGCCAGCGGGCTGTAGCCCTTGTTCATGTAGTAGGACGGGGTATCCTGCTCACCCGCGAAGCCCGATGCGGAGGAAATGTACAGCTTGGTGCCGCGCAGTTTCTCGGAGTTCATCAGGGCATCGTTGTAGCGGTTGTAGTCACCGCCCATCGGGCCCCACATCTGTTCCGGTTCTCCGCCGCCGCGGTTCACGGTGAGGCGCAGGAACTGGTACTCCGTGGGGTAGGCGGTTGCGGCGCAGCCGGCGAAGGAGCCAACCGCGTCATAGAAGCCCTGGTTGTGCTGCGCCAGCAGCAGGGAAGACGTTGCGGACATGGACATGCCGGCAATGGCGCGCTTGTTGCTTGCGTTCAGGCGAGACTCCAGAGGGCCAGGCAGCTCTTTGGTCAGGAAGGTCTCCCACTTCTGTGGGCCCTTGAGGTACTTACCGTTGGGCTCCTCCAGCCAGTCGGTGTAGTAGGAGAAAGCACCTGCCTGCGGAACGACAACGTTGACGTCCTTGTCCGCGTAGAAGTCCACGGCATCGGACATGTACAGCCAATCGGAGTCCTGCTCCGCGGAACCGGCGCCGTTGAGCAGGTACACGGTCGGGCGGTCCGGGTTTTTAGCAGGGATAACAGCCAGCGGAATCGCGCGGCCATTCATGGCCGGAGATGTAGCCTCCAGCTTGAGAACGCGGGCGTCATCTTTGAAGTGCTCGTACCACTTCTGGCTCTGCACCTCCGGGGTGACGTTCAGGTCCGAGATGGTGGACAGCGGCGTGTCACCCGCAACCTGCTGCGGGGTGACAGTGGCGGCACCCGCAACGGGGCTGATGAGCGCGGCAGCGCTAAGCGCGCCGGCGGCGAGGAGAGAGCTAAGACGCTTCATTACATTCCTTATTCAACAATCAGTAGTGCGAGTTGAGCTTACTGTTCGATGGCCTCTGGGTCTACGGGCCGGGAGTCAGCGGGAGTCTGGGGATCAGCCTCGGCCTCTTCCATATTCTGCTTATCGGCATCCTCAGCTTTGGCGTTAGCGTCCGCGTTCACCGCGCTTTCCGACGCCCGCGTGGAGACCGGCTCCACCGGCAGACCAAAGGCACGAGCGAAGGTGGGCCAGGAGGAGTTGATGTCATCGAACCAGCCCGGCCAGGAGTGGGTACCGGTATTGCGCAGGTTGAAATCCGCTTTGACACCTTCGCGCTGCAGTTTTGCCTGCAGGTCGTGGGTACACGCATTCATCGCTGCCTCGATGACGCCGCCTTCCACCACCAGAGTTGAGGAGGACTTCAAGGCTCCGGCCAGGCCTTGCTTTTCAATCCTGGACGAACCCAGATCGTTCATTCCGGCAAACCCCGAGTTAGCGGAGACGTAGACCTGGGAATTACCCATGTTGTTCTTTGTGGCGTTGATGAGTCCATCGTTGTAGCGGTTGTAGTCACCGCCCATCGGTCCCCACATCTGCTCGGTGCTTCCACCGCCACGATTCACGGTCAGCTGCGTGTAGAAGTTCGGCAGTGGAGTCGAGGTGGCCGCACAGCCAGAGAAGGACCCGATAGCGTCATAGAAGTTGGGGTTGTGCTGGGCCAAGACGAGCGATGAGGTAGCAGACATGGACATGCCTGCGATGCCGCGCTTGCCGTTGGCGTTGATGTGCTTCTCCAGCGGTCCCGGTAGCTCCTTGGTGAGGAAGGTCTCCCACTTCTGCGGGCCCTTGAGGTAGCTGCGGTCCGGGCTGGTAACCCAGTCGGTGTAGTAGGAGAATGCGCCTGCCTGCGGGATGACGACGTTGACGTTTCGGTCACCGTAGTAGTCATCGAGTTCTTGGGTGCCCTCCTTGTTGGGATCCAAGTCTTCGCGCGTGGTGGCTATCAGCCAGTCCATGCCCTGCTCGGCACCGCCAGCACCGTTGAGTAGATAAAGGGTGGGGCGGGAAGAATCAAAGGTGCCGTCTGGGGTAATTACTGCAAGAGGGACGGTGCGGTCCATCGCTGGTGCGGTGGCATTGAGGGCCTTGACGCTCTGACGGTAGTCCGGGTATTTCAGGACGTAGCCCATCCACTGCTTGCTGTCCGGGATCTCATTGACGTCAACGTCCTTAAAAGTGACGTTCTTACCAATGGCGTCTTCATATTCTTGGCGGGAGGGCGACGGGTTTCCGGCGGAGTCCTTGGGCAGGTACTTTTCAATCTCCCCGTAGATGTCGAGCTCGGAAATGGTGGACGGTGTGGCATCACCGCGGATTTGTTCCGGGGTGACCTCGGATGCGCCCGCGGTAGGGGATGCTACGGCGCCAAGTGCTAGGGCAGTGGCTGCCGCAAGCGTCGTGAGAGAGCGCGCAATCTTCATAGAATCTCGCTTTCTAAGTGATGAGCGGAAATGTAGGGGCAAGTGTAAAAGATGCTCCGGACACGCCACCCATGAGATGGGCAATAGTGCTGGTAGATGGGAATTTCAGCACCCCAAGATAAGGGTAACGTGTTTAAACATACCAAGATATTAAAGTTAATGGTGGTATTGAAGTGGAAACCGTGTCATAATCTTTCCGTGCGTTAACGTGGGCTATGTAACGCAATGCCCGGCCTATTCGTTAGTCGAACCAGATGCGGAGACCGTTACTGCGGCGGCCGTCCTGCAAGGCAGAAGGTGGCAGTGCCGCATAGTGACATCGCACGAGGCCGTGAAGGCTGCTAGAAGACCAACAGAAAGAAGAAGAATGAACCTCTTTGACACCATCCTCGTTTCCATCAACCAGGTGCTGGGCCAGTTCGCTCACTCCGGCTCCTCTACTTCCTCCAAGATCGCCCTGGATTGGGGTCTTTACTAAACAGCTGCGGGGCGTGCGGCCCCACGTTTCTCTCCCCCTAATCGCCCCTCGGGTGGTTGGGGGTTATTTTGTGCGTTGTGTGCCCTCTACGCATCAGTGCACTGTGGCTTGCGTATCAGGAATGCTATGGACTGATACGAGAGCACAGCATGGGGGTGGTGGGACAGCGGGCGCAAAGTTACGTATCCTATAGGGCGTGACTAATGAACATTTTGACGTTGTAGTACTCGGCGCGGGCCCCGGCGGCTACGTGTCCGCCATCCGCGCTGCCAGCTGGGCAAGAAGGTTGCCGTTATTGAGAAGCAGTACTGGGGCGGTGTCTGCCTCAACGTGGGCTGCATCCCGTCCAAGGCTCTTCTTAAGAACGCTGAGGTTGCACACACCTTCAACCATGAGGCGAAGGCCTTTGGTATTTCCGGCGATGTTTCCTTCGACTTCGGTGTTGCGCACAAGCGCTCCCGCAAGGTCTCGGAGGGCATCGTCAAGGGCGTGCACTACCTGATGAAGAAGAACAAGATTACGGAGATCAATGGCCTCGGCTCCTTCAAGGACGCCAAGACCATCGAGATTACCGAGGGCGATGACAAAGGTAAGACCGTTACCTTTGACAACTGCATTATCGCCACCGGCTCCGTCGTCCGTTCCCTTCCGGGCGTGGAAATCGGCGGCAACATCGTGTCCTTCGAGGAGCAGATCCTCAGCGATGAGGCCCCGAATTCCATGGTCATCGTTGGCGCAGGCGCCATCGGTATGGAGTTTGCGTACGTTCTGGCCAACTATGGCGTAGACGTGACCATCGTGGAGTTCATGGACCGCGTCCTTCCGAACGAGGACAAGGATGTATCCAAGGCTATCGCCAAGGAATACAAGAAGCTTGGTGTGAAGCTCCTGACTGGTTACAAGACCACCGCCATCACGGATAACGGTGACAATGTCACCGTTGAGGTCGAGTCCAAGGACGGCTCCAAGACCGATACGCTGACCGTGGATCGCTGCATGGTCTCCATCGGCTTCGCCCCGCGCACCGAGGGCTACGGTCTGGAGAACACCGGTGTCGAGCTCACCGAGCGCGGCGCCATCGCTATCGATGACTACATGCGCACCAACGTTGAGGGCATTTACGCCATTGGTGACGTCACCGCGAAGCTGCAGCTCGCTCACGTGGCTGAGGCGCAGGGTGTCGTGGCTGCTGAGGTCATCGCCGGCGCTGAGACCCAGCTGCTGGGTGACTACATGAACATGCCGCGCGCCACCTTCTGCAACCCGCAGGTGGCCTCCTTCGGCTACACCGAGGAGCAGGCTCGTGAGAAGTTCGCTGACCGTGACATTAAGGTTGCTGCCTTCCCGTTCTCCGCTAACGGTAAGGCAGCGGGTCTGAATGAGACCGCGGGCTTCGTCAAGCTCATCGCCGACGGCGAGTTCGGTGAGCTCATTGGCGGCCACATGGTGGGCTCGAACGTGTCCGAGCTGCTGCCGGAGCTGACCCTGGCGCAGCGCTTCGATCTCACCGCAGAGGAGATCGGACGCAACGTTCACACTCACCCGACGCTGTCCGAGGCAATGAAGGAAGCGGCCGAGGGTATCGGCGGCCACATGATTAACCTCTAAGAGCTAAAACAAGAACACTCCCCCTCATCCCATCGACGTGAATCGGTGGTGGTGAGGGGGAGTGTTGGTTTTAGCGCCGAAGCGCGACTGGCCTTAGCCGAAGAGGTTGGAAGACAGTGCGAACGGTGCGTTGACGATCGTCAGCACGAGCTTCTGGATCTGGCCAAGGAAGTTCTCGCCAAAGCTGGACATAATAATAATCCTTTCGGTTGGTGATTATCGGTCGCTGACCATGATAGAACAACCGAGTCGGGAAAATCCATCAGATTTGGCAATGAAAACCATGGGGTGGGGCTTGTGGGACAATGTATAGCGCCGAGGGTTTGGGTCATAATTCCAGCTCATCGCACTAAGTAGGCCCCTTTCTTGCTTCAGCATCTTTCTTCGGAGGCTTTCGCTCGATGGAGAGTGCTCCCCAGCTTTTAAGATTCATCTGCGTTAACGGCGTAAAGATGGATGATTTAAAACCTGCGCGATTACGCCGTTAACTAGCTTTAGTTAATAGGGTGCCACTGCAGAGCGGTGGGCGTCGACGACAAGCTGTTCGTTAATGGCGGGAAATGCCCGCTGGGAGCAATTCTGGCGCGGGCAGGTGCGGCAGCCGGCGCCAATGGGAGTGGCGGCGGAAAGGGCATTGAGGTCTAGCCCCTGGGCGTACACGGTGCGATTAGCATGGCGTGCCTCGCAGCCCAGACCGATGGAAAAGAGCTTGTTCGTATCCCCAAAACGGCCTTGTGGGTAGCTCACCGTTCGTGAGATCCATAGGTAATTGCGCCCATCTGGCATCTGCGCCAACTGGCGGGAAATGGTGTTGGGGCGTGAGAAGGACTCGTACACATTCCATAGGGGGCAGGTGCCGCCGGAGTTGGAGAAGTGCACGCCGGTGGCGGATTGGCGTTTGGACATGTTGCCGGCGCGGTCAACGCGCACGAAGGTAAAGGGGATGCCGCGCTTGTTGGGGCGCTGCAGCGTGGAGAGGCGGGAGGCAATCGTCTCGTAGCCCACTCCGAAGACATTGCAGAGGTATTCCACGTCGTACCCCGACTGTTCGGCTTCGCTATGGATGAGGCCATACGGGAGGAGCGTGGCCGCAGCGTAATAATTGGCGATACCCCGCTTGGCCAAGTTGATGGAGGCCTCTGAAGTAAACGGTTCCTCCTCCACGAGCTCGTCGAAAAGCGCGCCCGCTTCGAGGAAGCCAAGCTCGGCCGCCATGCGGAAGGCGCGCTGGCCGACGCTCAGCCGGCTGGCAAGGCGAAGGGTCCCGCTGTCCTTGTCGAAGCGGTGCAGCGTGCCATCCATGCGATCGGTGGTGAGGATCTCCACGCCGTGCTGGGTGGTGAGTCTGTCGTCCAGAGCCTGTTCGATGTCGCGGATGTGGAAGGGGACGACATCGAGCTCCGCGGAGATCGCCTCTGCATGCTGATCTAACTCATCGAGATAATTCTGGCGGGCGTAGAAGAAATCCCGAACCTCATCGTGCGGCATGGACAGCGCCTGGTTGCCGTCGGAGCGGCGGGTATCGGTGGCGAGGGAAAGCTTGTCGCGGATATTGCGGTAGCGGCGGTGAATGTCGACGAGCGTGCGCGCAACGGTGGGGTGGTTGTAAACCAGTTCGGACAATTCCTGTAATTCCACGGGGGAGGGGCAGATTTCTTGGTCCTGGACGACATCTTGAATCTCGGCGAGTAGCCGCGAGTCATCGTCACGGGAAAAGAAAGTGGCATCCACACCAAATGCTTCAGTAATCCTAAGCAAGACCGGAACGGTGAGGGGGCGTACGTCATGTTCAATCTGATTAACGTAACTAGCGGAAAGCCCCAGCGTAGCGGCGAGGGAGGCTTGGCTGAGATCACGTTCGCGGCGCAGCTGGCGCAGGCGCGAACCTACGTATGTCTTGCTCATGTGAGCTAGGTTACCTAGTGCCTTTCGGTCATAACAATAGTTTTGCAAGGAATGTGTGAAGCATTTTAACTCCGCTGCGAAGTGGGGGTGTTAGCGGGGCGTGAAGGGGTGGCGAGGCATGTATACCAAGCGAAAGTTTGACACCTAAAGGGGTAGGGTCGTCACTCGAGTCACACCCTGTGACAAAAGTCTCAACCGCGAATTGTTTTCGCAAGGTTAATATTGCGTAAAGCGAAGTGATCAAGGTAGACCGGCATAAGTCGGGGGACACTTAAGGTAACCCTTTCCTTAACTCATTTCTGTCAGGGGCCTGTAGGTGGGGGAGGGGGCGTTAAAAGCAAAGGGATAAGTAGTGGTCAGCGCGCAGTCCTGCGTAAGGTAAGGGCGACAATGGAGGTGTCATGTCTGTAAAAAATCCTGACCGTGAAGCCCTTGCTCACGGCCGCATTACTAATGAAACGATTCGTCCTAAGCCAGGAATTCCGTCCTGGGCTTTGAAACTGACGATGGCAATTACCGGTCTGTTCTTCGCGCTGTTCGTTGTAGGACACATGGCCGGCAACTTGAAGCTCTACCTGCCGGCCCACAACGGCGAGGAAGCCATCGATGCCTACGGCGCATTCCTGCGCAGCATGGGTGATCCGCTGATTCCGAGCGGGCACCTTCTGTGGATCATCCGCATCGTCTTGCTGGCGTGCGTCATCGCCCACATTTACGGTGCCTTTGCGCTGACCGCTCGCTCCAAGGCGTCCCGCGGTAAGTTCAAGCGCACCAACCTGATGGGCGGCATGGATTCCTTCGCAACGAAGACCATGCTGGTGACCGGCGTCGTGCTGCTCCTGTTCATCGTCTTCCACATCTTGGACCTGACGATGGGTGTTCAGCCGATTGCTCCGGAGGCTTTCGCTCATGGTGCCGTGAAGGCCAACATGATCGCTACCTTCTCCCGCTGGCCGGTGACCATCATTTACATCGTCGCCATGCTCTGCCTCTTCCTGCACCTGACCCACGGCATCCGCCTCGCGGCTTCCGACTTGGGTATCACCGGTGCTAAGTGGCGCGAGGTCTTTGTCATCCTGGCGTACATCGTCCCGGCCGTCGTGTGCCTGGCAAACATCGTTATGCCGTTGTCCGTCGCCCTGGGCTGGGTCAGCTAAAGGAGTTTTGAACCCATGACTAACGCGAATACTGAACTCAAGCGCGAGCACCCGAACTTCTCGCACCCGCAGTCCATCGTCCCGGGTGTCAAGCCGGGCCGCATCCTGGAGTCCCACGAGCCGCACGGCGTCCCGATGAAGGACATGTGGAGCTACCAGAAGGACCACATGGAGCTGGTCTCCCCGCTGAACCGCCGCAAGTTCGAAATCATCGTCGTCGGTACCGGCCTGGCTGCTGGTTCCGCTGCGGCTGCCCTCGGTGAGTTGGGCTACAAGGTGAAGGTCTTCACCTACCACGATTCCCCGCGTCGCGCGCACTCCATTGCTGCGCAGGGTGGTGTGAACTCTTCCCGCCACAAGAAGGTGGATAACGACTCCGCCTACCGCCACACCAAGGACACCGTCAAGGGCGGCGACTACCGCTGCCGCGAGTCCGACTGCTGGCGCCTGGCTTATGAGTCCATCCGCGTCATCGACCACATGAACGCCATCGGAGCTCCGTTCGCTCGCGAGTACGGCGGCACCCTGGCTACCCGTTCCTTTGGTGGCGTGCAGGTCTCCCGTACCTACTACACCCGTGGTCAAACAGGCCAGCAGCTGCAGCTGTCCACCACGTCTGCGCTGTACCGCCAGATTGGCCTGGGCAACGTGGAGCTCTTCGCTCACCACGATATGCAGGACGTCATCACCTACAACGACAACGGCACCAAGCGTGCCGGCGGCATTGTGACCCGTAACCTCATCACCGGCGAGCTCAAGGCCTTCACCGGCCACGCAGTCATCCTCGGTACCGGTGGTTACGGCAACGTCTACCACATGTCCACGCTGGCTAAGAACTCCAACGCTGGCGCCATGATGCGTGCGTACGAGGCTGGTGCTTACCTGGCTTCCCCGGCATTCATCCAGTTCCACCCGACTGGCCTGCCGGTCAACTCCGAGTGGCAGTCCAAGACCATCCTCATGTCTGAGTCGCTGCGTAACGACGGCCGCATCTGGTCTCCGATCAAGGAGGGCGATGACCGTCCTGCCAACGAGATTCCGGAAGAGGAGCGCGACTACTTCCTGGAGCGCCGCTACCCGGCCTTCGGTAACCTCGTCCCGCGTGACGTGGCTTCCCGTGCCATTTCCCAGCAGATCAACAAGGGTCTGGGCGTTGGTCCGCTGCACAACTCCGTGTACCTGGACTTCCGCGACGCCATCGAGCGTCTGGGCAAGGACAAGATCCGCGAGCGTTACTCCAACCTCATCGAAATGTACGAAGAGGCTATCGGTGAGTCCGCTTATGAGACCCCGATGCGTATCGCTCCGACCTGCCACTTCACCATGGGTGGCCTGTGGACGGACTTCAACGAGATGACTACCATCGACGGCCTCTTCGCCGCCGGTGAGTGCTCCTGGACCTACCACGGTGCGAACCGTCTGGGTGCTAACTCCCTGCTGTCCGCTTCCGTTGATGGCTGGTTCACCCTGCCGTTCACTATCCCGAACTACCTGGCTCACCACCTAGGTGAGGCCAAGCTGGCTGAGGATTCCGCCGAGGCTAACGACGCCGTTGCTCGCGCACAGGCTCGCATCGACCGCCTCATGTCCATCCAGGGCGAGGATCCGCACGGCCCGGCGTACTACCACCGCCAGCTGGGTGACATCCTCTACTGGGGCTGTGGTGTGTCCCGTAACGTCGAGGACCTCAAGGTTGCCATCGAGAAGGTCCGCGCACTGCGCAAGGACTTCTGGGCTAACGTCCGCATCACTGGTGACGCCAACGACATGAACCAGGTTCTCGAGTACGGTCTGCGCGTTGCTGACTACATCGACCTGGGTGAGCTCATGTGTATCGACGCCCTTGACCGCGACGAGTCCTGTGGTGCTCACTTCCGCGAGGACCACCTCTCCGAGGACGGCGAGGCCGAGCGTGATGACGAGAACTGGTGCTTCGTTTCCGCATGGGAGCCGGGCGCTGCTGAGGGCGAGTTCATCCGCCACGCTGAGCCGCTGTACTTTGATTCGATCCCGCTGATGACAAGGAACTACAAGTAATGAAACTGACACTTGAGATCTGGCGTCAAGCCGGACCGACGCAAGAAGGCAAGTTCGAAACCGTGCAGGTTGACGACGCCGCCGAGCAGATGTCCATTCTGGAGCTGCTCGACCACGTCAACGACGGCCTCATTGAGGCCGGCACCGAGCCGTTCGCATTCGCTTCCGACTGCCGTGAGGGCATCTGTGGTACCTGTGGCCTCCTGGTCAACGGTCGCCCGCATGGCCCGGGTCAGAACACCCCGGCCTGCCAGCAGCGCCTCTTCCAGTTCAAGGATGGCGACACCATCAAGCTGGAGCCTTTCCGCTCCGCTGCCTACCCGGTCATCAAGGACATGATCGTGGACCGCGCCAAGCTGGACCACGTCATGGAGCAGGGCGGCTACGTGTCCATGGATGCGGGTACCGCTCCGGACGCTGACACCCTGCACGTCAACCACGAGACCTCCGAGTACGCCCTGGATCACGCCGCCTGCATCGGCTGCGGTGCCTGCGTGGCATCCTGCCCGAACGGTGCTGCTCACCTGTTCACCGGCGCCAAGCTGGTTCACCTCTCCCTCATGCCGCTGGGCAAGGAAGAGCGTGGCCGCCGCGCACGCAACATGGTGGACGATCTGGAGCAGAACTTCGGCCACTGCTCGCTCTACGGCGAGTGTGCCGACGTCTGCCCGGCTGGTGTGCCGCTGACCGCGGTTTCCGCGGTTACCCGCGAACGTGCACGTGCTGCTTTCCGCGGCAAGGACGACTAAGCTATAGTCATTCACAGGATTAACAGGAACGAGAGAAAGTTATCAGCCATGAGCGACCTCAACCCGGCAGTTGCTGATCACCACAGCGAGACCTACCCGGAGTTCTCCGGTAAGATTCAGGACTCCTACATCGAGGGATATGACCCCGTTTCTTACAGTGCACCGCACTCTTCTTTGCTGCGCACCTCCACCTGGGTGGGCATGGGCTTGGTTCTCTCGATCCTGCCGGCGCTGGGCATCCTGATCTGGGGCTTCGGCACCAAGCTGTACCCGCAGGGCACCGCCGGTGCTGACTACCAGATCAACCTGATTGTGGGCGCCATCGCCAGCGTCGTCGTAGCCATCCTGGCTATCGTCTCCGTCAAGTATGGCCGCCGCTACTACCGCCAGTACCGCAAGGAAACCGGCCGCATCAACTAGGCACCTCCTAGGCCGTTGAACGCCTAAGTTTCTGTACTGACACCACCACAACCCCCACCTCCAAACACACATGGGAGACCATGTGAGGAGGTGGGGTTGTTGGTGTTTGTGGGGCGCGTGCCGGGCGGGAGAAAAGGGGGAGCGGGCGCTTGACGACGCCCCTACGGTGCCATACGCGTGAATGGCGCCGCAGGGAGCGACGCGAACACTAACCTGACTTGGCTCAAATTAGTGCCGAAGGGTTGGGGCGGTGATGGTGTTGACGAGGGTTTGGATTTCCGGGGGTAGTGGTACGGCGGCGTGGATGGTTTCGCCGCCAACGACGAGTTGAAAGCTGCGGTATTTCTTGAGTGTTCTCACGAGGCGTTTGATGGATTGACCACTGCGGGTCTCCATCAGGTGGGCCACGGCTAATGCTGCCATCACAATATGGAGATGTGCTGTGATCGAGTCTTGTTTCCTGGCGTCGATTGGGCGTGCTTTCAGGTCTGATTTCGACATCCGAAACGACTTTTCAATGCTGAATAGCCTGCGATAATGCCCGATAACCTCACTAGCAGGAAGAGTAGTCAGGTCGTTCTCATAGCCTTTAATTCCGGCTAGGGCTCGGTGTTTGGCGGCAAGAGCGTAGTTGACCTTCTTGTTTGGGGCGGAAAGATCGATATAGCGGTTGCGCTTGATTGCGATATCGCCGTCAACAGCGCGTTTGGCTTTCGCTATTTGCTTGCCGATTCCGCGCAGGCTGCGTCTAGCCCGAACATGGGAGTGCTGGAAGTGAGTCCTACAGCGGTGTCACAACCGGATGCAAGTGGGGGCGGCTGAAGAACTACGGCGAGAAACTCGTCGAGTACATCGTCCAAGCAGTCGCTCGTGACCTCCTCGTCCACGCCATGACACTCGACGCAGACGGGTACGAATGCGACTACTACCGCAAAGATTAGACGCGCCAGAGAGGCAACTCGCCCCAGCTGTCAGGTGCTCCTGTGCGAGAAAACGGCACGATGGGATTGTGCGGGTAGGTGTGGAACAGCTTCGGTAGCCGGTCGGCTGGAGACAATTCCAGTTGGCGCTGCAAGTATTGGATAAGGGAGAGCTGCCCGAACACGCGATTCATTCCTTCAGCTACCGGAGCCAGCCTGACGTCATTGTTCAGTTTCGGTTTGATGTCGTAAACACGGTTGAACATCCTTGCATGATGAGCTGCGTAATTACGCAGAATATTCAAGGATTTCAGCCAAGATTCAAGCTGAGGACCAGTTAGGCCGCAGGGCTCGGCAATCCGTTTGCGCACGATATTGGGCGACATGCCGTACAGGTACGACAGCATCCCCCAATCCATGATTTCGACAGCCGCCCAGATGGGTAGAGTCCCGCCATATTTGGATTTGTGGTGGGCGACGAAGTCCTCCTTCGACGCTTTCAATGCCGACTGGTACTTTCTCAGCCACACCTCGTGCACGCTACGCCCGTCTTTGTTTCGCTGCCGTGCCCGGGCGCTCAAACGCTGGGGATCCAAATAGATCAGCGGGTCAAGGCGACCCAGCTCGTGACCGAGCTTGGTTCGAATAGCCAACTCCACGCGATCAAGCTCGATGAACACGCTGTGGCGCAATTGTTCGTCAAACCCATAGAGGGCTACCACTAGGTCAAACGATGCTCCCTCAACGAATTCATCTCGGGCAGTGCCGTCGTCTTGGGAGAAACGGCGCATCGGGTACCAGTATCCGGACAAGCGGTAGTAGTTCAATTGAGCCAGCAGCGTCTCAGCATGCTGGGGATCATCCACTCGCATCCCACGCTGACGAAGCAATTCGACCTGTTCACCGTAGGTCTTGAACTGCTTCACCTGCTCCACGCGCACCCCTGTTTGATACAAAAACGAAGACCGGCCCTGGACTCCCATTGAGGCGGGAAGCGGAACCGGTCATGTTGACTACGAGGTTACCTGGTTGATGACGCCGAGGCAAGAGCACGGGACATGGAGCCATCGGTACGATCCGAACCATCACCTCGGGCGGACAGGTCCTGTTCTGCGGCCGGGACGTGGCGACCCCCCTCGGCTACGCCAACACGAAAGATGCCCTGGCGCGTCATTGCAGGGGGTCATTAATCACTACCCCCTTGAAAGGGCTGGTGGCATCCAGCAGGTCAGGTTTACCAGCGAAGGTGTCCTATTACGACGTGGTGCTGGCGTCGCCGTCGCTGATCACCACCACCGAGATCGCCAAGGACTACGGCCTGTCGGCGAAGAAGCTCAACCAGATTCTGCGCGGGGAGCAGGTGCAGTTTCACCAGTCCGGGCGTTGGTTCCTCTACGCCAAGTTTGCTGAGAAGGGTTACACCCAGTCCAAGACGTACGAGTACGACGAGGGCAAGACCTGCACCCACATGTACTGGACGCAGAAAGGCCGCCTGTTCATCTATGACCTGTTGAAGAACATCCGTGGCCTGCTGCCGGTGGTCGAGCGTGAAGGCGAGGACTCCAGATGACCACCACTGCGCTTCTTGATATCGGAATACCGAAGAAGAACGTCGAAGGATACCCTGACCCGACTTGCTACCGGGCCCTGAAAGCGATTCAGCGCGCCGAGATCGACTGGGCTCACCAGATGGACATCCCGAACCACCACCAGATCACCGACCAAGCCGGGCTGGAGCAGGTGGCCAGGTTGGATCACGTCGCCGCCACCTACACCAACGACCGGCGCTCGTCTGCGAGCTTCATTTCCTCGGACTGTGTCGTGATGGACATCGACAACGACCACACCGAGGAATCATCCAACTGGGTGACACCGGAGAAGCTCGCCGAGTTGATGGCGGGTGTGGTGTTCATGACCGCCACTTCCCGTAACCACCAGAAGGCGAAAGGCGTGCTGGCGGCTAGGTTCGGTTTCTTTGATCAGCAGGCGTTGGATGCCGGACGGTTCATCTACGGAACCACAAACGGGCCCTCGGCAGGCTGGCGTTCATAAAGCTAGGAGTCGATCTTAGTGTTGGTGGCAATCGAATGTGTCCGGTACGCCCACTAATGTTGATTGATGGATTCACTATTCCCCATCATTACGCAGACCCAAGGAGAACCAACCCATGACGCACCGCGCAGACGCAGGGCTTGAGCAGGCTCGGGAAACGTCGGCGTCGCAGACGTCGTTTGTGCCGCAGCCAGGAAACCAGGAGGCCCGCCGGGCGGACCTGCGCCGCTGGAAGGCGATTGCGCTGTCCTTCCTGATTGGTGCGGCGGTGATCTTTTTGGGGTGCTCGTGGTGGCAGGCGTCGGTAAGCGGGGCTCCCGTCTGGGTGGGCTACGTGCGCGCGGCGGCGGAGGCAGGCATGGTCGGTGGACTGGCGGACTGGTTCGCCGTGACCGCCCTGTTTCGTCGGCCGATGGGGCTGCCCATCCCGCACACCGCGCTCATCCCCAACAACAAGGACCGCGTGGGTGATGCGCTCAAGGACTTCGTGGAGGAGAACTTCCTTACCGCGGATGCGCTCAGCGCCAAGGTGCGGGAGGCAGAGATACCGCTGTGGCTGGCGCGCCAGGGTGTGGAGCCTGGGCGGGCGGAGGAGGTCTCCGCGTGGATTGGTGAGCGCGCAGCCAGCGTGGTCGCAGACCTAGACCCAGCGGAGGCGGAGCAGTTCATCCGCACCCAGGTCATGGACCGTCTGGCAGAGCCGGAGTGGGGCCCGCCGCTGGGCCGTCTGCTGGAGGGCTATATCGCCGAAGGCAAGGCGCGGCCGCTGGAGGATGACCTCATTGAGTGGGCGCACGGCAAAATCCTTGGCATGGAATCCACGGTGGTCACCGCCATTGATGAGCGCATGCCTGGCTGGGCGCCACGCTTTGCCCGCGAGATGGTGGGGGAGAAGGTCTACGCCGAGCTCGTGGAATTCGCCGATGAGGTCCGCCGCAACGGCAACCACGAAGCCCGCCTGGCCATTCGCCGCAACCTGTCCAAGCTGGCTTCGGACCTGCAGTGGGATGAGGACATGCGCGGGCGCATCGAAGGCATCAAGCAGGAGATGCTGGCCTCCGATCAGGCGCAGAAGGCGCCGGCGGCGATGTGGGCGACGGTCTCCTCCACGCTCATTGAACAGCTCACCGACCCAGAGTCCTTCCTGCGCCAGAAGATCACCGCCAAGGTGAAGGAATTGGCGCACCGCCTGTTGGAGGATTCCGAGTTCCTGGCCCAAGCCAACGAGCTGGTGGACAAGGCCGCGCGCTACGCGGTGGAGAAATTCGCCCCGGAGATCATCGCGATTATTCCGGAGACCATTAAGCGCTGGGATGCCCAGGAGGCTTCCGAGAACATCGAGCTCATGGTGGGCAAGGACCTGCAGTTCATCCGCCTCAACGGCACGGTTGTGGGTGCGCTGGCTGGGTTGGTTATCTACACTGTTAATCATCTGCTTTTTGGCGTCTAACAAGGAGTGACGACCATGTCCGTATTTGACTCAATCAAGAATGCCGGTTCCTCTGCTTTTGATGTGGCCAAGGATTTTGGTGGCCGTTTCAAGGAGGAGCGCCAGAACCAGGCCCAGAGCGCGCAGGCGGATCGCATTGCCCGCGCCGCCGATGAGGCGGGCATGGGTGATGGCACCGCGAAGGAAGAATCCTTCTTTGATCGCGTGACCTCCACGGCGAAGAATATTGGGGAGTCTGTGTCCTCCGCGGCGCGCGAGACCCGCAACTCGGAATCTTTTGAAAAGGCCCGTGAGGATTTCACCACGGCCTTCAACGAGACCCGTGAGGGCGTGCAGGGCGCTATCAACAACGCCAAGGAGCAGCGCGCGGAGGGCAAGCATGCCCAGCAGCCGCAGGAGCCGCAGAGCCCGCGCAACCCCTATGCCCCGAAGCCGAATGACGATGTCATTGACGGCGAAGTAGTTGACGAGAACTAGTTAGTCTTTCTTGATGCACACTTTTTTAAACATTATCGCCTTGATACCGCAGTACATTTTCATGGCGGTATCCCTCTTCGCCCTCGTCGGCGCAGTCCTGGCGGCGATGACGCGGGAGGATGCCTTCCGCGCCGGTGACCGCCAGAACAAGTGGGTATGGGTCGGCCTGCTCTTCGGCTCCGCCCTGTTGATGAACCTGCCGCTGCCCTTTGTCAGCTGGATTGGCGCCATCATTACCGGCGTGTATTGGTTTGACGTGCGCCCGCAGCTCAAGGCCATCATCAACGGCGATTATTCCTACTAATGCTGAATCTGCTTGAGGCCTCCGTGGAGGAGGTGCGAACCCAGTCGGCGGGGCAACAGCGAGTGCTGGTCTCCCCGCACCACGTGCTTGCCGCTGAGGGCGCCGAGCACGTTATTGCTGTTGCCGGTTATCCCACCGGCCGCCACCACTCCTTGGTGAAGGCGGCGGAGGCACGGCTGGCAGTTCAGTCAGGTGCCGCCGAGGTGTGGGTTGCGGTGGATGAGCTGCTAGGGGATGCCACCTCGCTCCTCTCCGAGCTCGTCACTCTCCGCGAAGCCTGCCCGCTGCCAGTGCGCTTGGGGCTCATTCTTCCTGAGCGTCCGGCTTTGCCGTTGCCGGAGTATGCGCGTGCTGCCGAGCAAGCGGGCTATCAGTGCCTCATTGAAACGGGCTCCGTCGTTTCAGACGACGAAGCCCTGGATACGCAGCTCTCCATAGAGAGCCTTTAATTCTTAATTAGCCGGTGCCTGCTGTGCTGGCGCGGTGGCGGAATCGAGTTCGCTCATCGGAACGTCGTGGCCAATGAGGGTGAGCGTGAGTTCGCCAGCCCCAACATCCACGGACTCGAAGGTCAGCTGCTGGCCCGCGAGCTGTTCCTCCATGCCTTCGGCCAAGGCATTCGAGATCGCGGAGGTCGCCTGCTCGGGCAGGTCGAAGCCGAAGAGCGATGCTTCCTTCGCATCGATGGCGAGCTTGCCGTCGCGAGCCTCCGGCTTGAGTGACAGCGTGGCCAGGCCACCGGCAAATTCCACCTCGAGGTCATCCTCGGCATCGTTGGCGGTAATCGCGGTGACTACCAGGTTGCCCAAGGCGTCATAGCCAGACTGCTCAGCAATGGCCTTTTGGAAGCTGGCGAGCAGGAACTGATCCGGCACCGTCGTCGAAGCCCGCAGCGTGCCCGCGACCGGCTCCTTGGACAGCGTCATGTCTTCGACGTGGACATCAGCGGCCGGTTGGCCGGTGATGGTGGTGCCCTCAATCTTCAGCGTGGACGGGGTCTTCATATCCATCTGCGGAATCTTGCCGTTGAGCAAACCAAAGACCATGGGGCTGGCACCGAAGCTCACCTCCGGTTCCTCGGAGGTCTCCACGCCCTGCTCCTTGGCGGACTGGGTAAATTGGCTCTTCATCTGAGAACCCAAGAACCAGCGCAGGCCGAGCTCAGCTAGCAAAATGATGAGCAGGAGCGTCACCAGTACGCCGATGAAAATTTTCCAGGCCGTCGAGGCGGGAGATTTAGAAGAAGCCATGACTACTAGTGTGGCGCACTGGATTAAAGTTGGCCAACTACCAGGTCCCAATCCACTGTGAGAACGTTGTCCCGCAGGCGGCGGTTCACCGGGTGGATGGGGACTGTCTGCCGGAGTTCTTCGCGCGCCATGCGCCAGCGCACCCGCGGGCCATATGGAGACCAGCCGGCGGCGCGGTCCCAGGCGGCGTCGGCCGCTTGCAAGAGCTCGTGGATCGGTTCACCCGGCACGTTGCGGTGGATGAGGATTTTGGGCAGGCGCTCCGCGATATCGCTGGGGCGCTCCACGTCGAAGGGATCCCAGGCGAGGGTCAGCGTGCGCGGGCCGGAGGCGTCGAGAAGCACCCAGGCCGATCTGCGTCCCAGCTCGTCGCAGGTTCCCTCCACGAAGAACCCGCCGGGAGCAAGACGTGAGGTCACCGTGGTCCAGGCTTTCTCTACCTGGTCGACGTCGTACTGGCGCAGCACATTGAAGGCGCGCACCAGCTGCGGGCGGTAGCCGGCAAGCTCGAAGCCGCCGAGCTCGAAGCTGACACCATCGCGCGGCGGCAGGACGCGCTCGGGGGAAATCTCTAGGCCCGTTACCCGGGTATGCGGGTTAACGCTGCGCAGCCAGCCGGCCCACTCCACGGTGGTGGTGTGGGAAGCGCCGTAGCCGACGTCGAGAGCCAGCGGCTTACTCGTGGAGCGCAACAGCGAGGAGATCTCCGGGTGCGCCACCATCCACCGATCGCAGCGGCGCAGGCGGTTGGGGTTGGTGGTGCCGCGGGTAACAACGCCAAAAGGCCGACCAGCGCTTTCCTGAGCCTTCAGGTTATGCGCGTGATCGGCCATGGCAACAACTGTGGTGTAGGGAGTTGTTTAGAGGTTGTTGGAGATCCACTCTTCGGTGAGCTTGCCCTCGTTGGTGTAGAGCTCCTGCAGAGCTTCAGCGACCTTCGGCTCGATGGCAGCGCCCATCATCGGGATGTTGACGGAAACCTCGGTGACGTAATCCAGAACGGTGGTCTCATCCTGGGCCTTGTAGGTGATGTCACCCTTGAAGTCGACCGGGGTGCCCTTGACGTCAGCGGTGAAGGAGACGGAAATCTGCTCGTCGACCAACTCGCCGATGGTCACGGTGCGCTTTTCCTTCAGATCCTGGGAGACCATGGCGCGAACGGCCTCCGGAAGGAGGGAGGTCGGAAGAATTTCGTAGAGCACAGCGGTGTTGCCGGTGAACTCGTGCACGGTACCCGGTTCCGGGGACAGCTTGGCCACGATGAAGTCCCAGTACTCCTGAGTGGTCAGTGCCTTGTGCACCTTATCGATGGGCTGGTTGATGATAACGGTGTTTTCGCTACGGGTTGACATGAGTTACAGACTACCTTGGTAGACGTGCTAGATAAATTCCTGACCCTCGCTGACATTGACGGAGTCACGCTGGATTCCGAGACCACCTTCGCCGATCTCACGACGCTGCGCATCGGTGGTGCACCGCTGGTGACGGTGCGCTGCGCCAGCGCTGAGGCGGCAATTGCTGCGTTAGCAGCGCTTGACGACGCCTCCCAGGACTACCTCGTCGTCGGCGGCGGCTCCAACCTCGTGGTGGCGGAAGGCCAGTTGGATGTCGTGGTCGTGGTGCTCGACTTCGAGGATATCGATGTCACCGTGGCCAACGGCCTCGTGCGCGCTGATGCGGGCGCGGTATGGGATGACGTCGTGGCTTTGTCCGTGGACTGCGGTCTGGGCGGCATCGAATGCCTTTCCGGCATCCCGGGCAATGCGGGTGCCGTGCCGGTGCAGAATGTCGGTGCCTATGGCGCGGAGACCTCCGACGTCCTCACGCAGGTCTACCTCTACGAGCGCGCTACCCGCACCGCGACGTGGGTGCCGGCCGCGGACCTGGAGCTGGCGTATCGCTACTCCAACCTGAAATTCACCGGCCGCGGCGTGGTGCTGGCTATTGAGCTGCAGCTGACCACCGATGGACTGTCCACACCCCTGCGCTTTGGCCAGCTCACCCAGAACCCCGGTGAGCGCCGCCCGGTCGCGGAAGTCCGTGAGGAAGTGCTGAAGCTGCGTCGCGGCAAGGGCATGGTGCTCGACCCAGAAGACCACGACACCTGGTCAGCCGGTTCCTTCTTCACCAACCCCATCGTGGAACCGAAGGTTGCCGATTCCATCCAGGAAGCAGTCCGCGCCGCCCGCGGCGACGAGGATGCTGACCGCATGCCGCGCCATGCGGTGCCGGCAAGCGGCACCGCATCTAGAGAAGGAAAGGAAAAGCTCTCCGCCGCCTGGCTCATCGAGCGAGCCGGCTTTGCCAAGGGCTACCCGGGTGAAGAGTCAGGAGCGCGGGCAACGCTGTCCACTAAGCACACCCTGGCGCTGACCAACCGCGGTGAGGCCACCGCAGACGACATCGTTGCGCTGGCCCGCGAGATTCGCGCCGGGGTACAGAAGGCCTTCGGGGTGACGCTGGAGCCGGAGCCCATCTGGCTAGGGGTAGAAATATAAGTGAGAAATATTTAAAATAGCGTTGAATTGCTAGCTCGCCGCCGCAAACACTAGGCGCCCAGAAAGGACCTCGCATGTACATCCCCAAAGACGTACTCTTTGCCATCCTCCTCTTTGTTTCGGCCCTTCTTTGCGCGGTGGCGATGCTGTTGGTCCCAGGCCTGTTCGCGGAGTTCAGCGCAGCGCGCTGCACCTTAATGGCGAGCGTCTTGGGGCTCGGCGTCGCCGGGCTGTTTTTCTCCCGCATCCAGATCCGACGCCTCGAGCACTAGCGGTTAGGGCTCCATTGCCCCAAGCTTTCACCGCCGCTTAGGCCATGACGTTGAGCCACTCATCCTTGGCCGCGAGGAAATCGCGTGCGGCCTCCTGTGCGCCCTCGAGTGAGTGGTGGGCGCCCCAGCCGCACTGTACCTCGTTGGCGGCGGGAACCTCGGTGGCGTTGAGGATGTCATTGAGTGCGCCCTCGACGGCGCGGAGCAGCTCGTCCTGCTCCATGCCGTTGGTGATGGCGTAGAAGCCGGTGCGGCAGCCCATCGGGGCAAAACCGATGAGCTTGTTGGTGTAGTTGCGCATGAAGTTGGCCATCATGTGCTCCACCGAGTGGATTGCCTCGGTGCCGAGGTGCTCCTTGTTGGGCTGGCAGAAGCGCAGGTCATACTTGATAATCTCGACTCCGCCGCCCAGGTCGGTGCGGTCGGCGACGCGGATATAGGGGGCGTCGACAAGCCGGTGGTCGAGCTCGAAGGACTTTACGTTGATCTTGTTCTCGGTGTTCTTCTCAGTCATGCTTTCCCAGTGTAACCACGGCTTAGCCTGTGGCCCGAGTGTCCTTCCCCTGAATGCGGGCTGTGCCGCATACGCTGGTCAGATATGAGCGAAGAGGAGATTGGCGGCAACGCTATTCCGGCCGAAGAGCCAGAGACCATCGTGCCGTTTAAGAGCTCGACCATCCTTGAGGTCCAGGGCCACGATGAGGAACGCGACCCTTTCTCCAGGGACAACCGGCTCCGCAAGGAGAGCTGGGGGCTGATCATCCGCCGCACGTGGAATGACTTTTTCCACGATGCCTTCATGGACCGTGCCGCCGGGATGACCTACTTCACGCTCATGGCTTTTGCGCCCACGGTACTGGCCGCCTACTCCATTGCCACGCTCATCTTCTCCTCCCGCCAAGCGGAAGTGGAGCAGCTGACCTCAGAGCTCATCGAACAGTACGTCCCTGGCTCGCTTTCTGAGCAAGCCCATACGGTCGTCGGCACGATCATCGGCTCTAGCGCGCAGGGCACGTTGGCACTGATCATTTCCCTGGCCATTTCGCTGTTTTCAGCGTCGGCGTATGTGCGGGCCTTCTCGCGCACTGCCAATACCGTGTACGGCCGGGTGGAAGGCCGCGGGATCATCCGCACGTGGGCGCTGATGTGGGGGCTGACAGCAGTCATCGTGGTGGGCGCGGTCATCGTGCTTTTTGCCAACTTGCTGCGTGATGCTGTTCTTAACGAAGGGTTGATTCCGCTCGCGCGCAACGTAGGGCTAGAAGATACCGCCACGTACTTGGTAAGAATCTTCCTTCCGGTGTGGAACTGGCTGCGCTTTCCCGTCACTGTGATCGTGGTGCTCACGCTCATTGCAGTGCTCTATCACTTCGGCCCCAACGTGCGGCCTGGGCGCTTTAGGTGGATTACTTATGGTTCGGTGGTGGCGCTCGTGGGCACAGTAGTGTCCTGGGGGCTGGTGGGCCTCTACCTGAAGTACCTCGCTGCGGCCAGCGCCTATGGTGCGCTAAGCACCGTCATGGCGGTGTTCATGGCTATGTGGTTGATGAACACCGTGCTCATCGTCGGCATCAAGATTGATGCTGAGGTGTTGCGTGCCAAGGAACTGCAGCTGGGGCTACACTCCGAGCGTTTTATCCAAGCCCCGCCGCGCTCAGATAGCTCCTCCCAAGCCCAGGCCCGCGCCCAAGAGAGCCTAGAGCAGAGGGCGCGTGAGATTTCAGATAACGCGCGGCAGGCACAGGACGAGACGGCAGAGATGTAGGTCTACTTCAGAGCGAGGTGGAAGGGAATCTCGGTGCCCGGCACGACGATGCCGAACGTGCCGTCTTCCGCGCCGTTCTCAGGGACGCTGACAGCCACTCGGCCGGTACGTTTCTCTTGCGGTTGGAAGGGAGTGTCTACGTCGATAAACCCATTGACATCCCACATGAGGGGCTGCCCATTCGACTCCTCGCCGGGGCCGAAGTAGAGGAACGCCATTTCCGAGCCGGCGTCGGTCTCGTTGCCCACGTACGTCAAGGTCAAATCAAAGACCAGGTATTTCTTCCCCTCGTCTGGCTGCTTGTAGGAAGGGTCCGCGGCCATGACTTCGTCCGTGCCATCGAAGTTGAGGTTGCTGACATCCACGTGCCATTCCGGCCCTTCCAGCGTCGTGTTGAGCGGTAGCGGGTTAGAACGCGAACCGGGCGTGCCTTCTTCAATGACTTGGTTTCCGTTCTCATCAGGAACGCTTTCGTAGTATTCCGTCGCTGTTGGGGTGGGAGAGCCCGTGCTGTCCAGCGTCTCCTCCTCATCCCAGGGGCGCACCGTCGTGCCCACGACAGAACTTGATATTTCGGGTGTTTGCGTAGTGTCCGGAAGCGACCCGATGAATTTTGCGGCCATGAAGAAGAAAAAGACTACCGAGGCGATCAAGCTGCCCACCACAGTGATGATCAGGGCGACTGCTCCCCACGCAGTTGACTGGTTGCTGAGGAAAAGTGAGACCGCGCCGGCAATAAGCGCTGCGAGGAGAAGGATCCAGCCTGCGGCGTAGATGCCGGGGATGCAGGCGATGATTGTGCCCAGTACGGCGAGAACCGTGGCGATGATTCCAACGACGGACTTTTTCTTTGGTGGCTCTGGCTGGGGTTGGGCAGCTCCGTAACCGCCGCCAGGATTGTTATGGGGAGTGCCTAAGGGTGGGAAAGTCTGGTTGGCATAGGGGTTCTGCTGCGGTCCCCCGTGCTGGTGTGGCCTCTGCTGACCGGGGCCTGGGGGTGGAGTGTGCGGCGGATACGGAGGTTGGGTCATGAGTAGCTTCTTTCAGGAGAGCGTCAGATGAGTCCCGATAATAATCGCCGCATGGCTACTGCACCTGGGAAAGCAGTTAGCCGGGGAGCGCTCCTAACTGCCCAAACGCTGTCACTGCGCAGATTCTTCCGAAACCTGGCGGTGGCCAGCGGCCTTTTCTTGCCCGCGCTTATTAATCAGTGCTGAGACTAGGAATCCAAACCCCATAACCGTCGTGGCCCTGGTTGACCACTCGTAATCAGCGATGAGCCAACCGGCAAGGGAAATGACGCCGAGGAGGCCCGCTTCTGAGCGGACGTCCTCGGCTTGTTCTAGAGGCTTGCTGTTAGGGGACTAGCGCCTTAGGCGGAGGGGTAGGTGCCGTCATCGGTGAGGCGCGCGGAGTCGTCGAGAAGCATGGCAATCTCGGCGGCCTTGGCGTCCTGTGCCGGGAGGCGGCGGCATCCGCCCCGCGTTGCTGGGACACGGCCTGCTCGAACACGCCGGGGTGGGCGTAGACGATGAGTGCGCTGACGTGGCCGAAGCCAAGCGAGGTCAGCGCCGCGGCCTTCACGCTGTGGCCCGCAGAGCCGAGGTACAGCGGGGAGCGCAGCCACAGCAGGGAGTGTAGCTCGGACTCGTTCGGGTCGTTGGCGCGGGAGATGAAGCGCTCGTCGATGCCGCCGGCGACCACGACGTCGGCCTTGCCCAGTGCACTCTTGCTGCATAACCCAGATAAAGATCCAGCCCACTCTCGACTAGGGCGAGGCGGGCTGAACGATTAAACGAAGCTTGTCACGGCGCACGACACCCCGCCAGACGGACGAACAAATGAGCAGGCAGTGAATGCGGTTGAATGGACGGTGTCAAGTTTTCGTGGCTGGTTGAATTTCCTTGCATCATCAATCGCATGTAGAAATCGCGTAGATCGTGTAGGCTCACACGCAGCACTAACAGCCCGAAAGAAGAAGAACAAGAAAGCATAAAGGAGGCGAACCGCGATGATGACCCATAACAATCAGCCGCTAGGACGCCTCTTTAAGCAACTCTTCTAACAGGCTGACTTGACCATTTCCCGGGAAAGCGGCCCTGCTTATCCCGGACGTTGGTGCCAGCCGCGCGACCCGCGCGCACAACTTATAAGTCAGCCGCCCAAGCAGGCCCTTTCTCACGAACTGCGTTACGCAAACGCAGAGAAAGGCTCTCTTATGCGCCTGCACAACTTCGCCTCCATTGTTGAAGACAAGACGGTGGCGCAGGCACAACTCGTCGCTGACCTGCCCTTCGTCTACCCACATGTGGCGCTCATGCCTGATGCCCACTTTGGCAAGGGCTCCTCGGTCGGCACTGTCTTCGGCACGCTGCGCGCCGTCATCCCGGCGGCCGTCGGCGTGGATATCGGCTGCGGCATGATTGCCGTGCGCACGGGGCTCACCCACGCGGACATCCAGGACTTCGCTCTCGAGGACCTGCGCACCGCGGTCGAAGACTCCATTCCGCTCTCGCCCGGAAACTACAACGGTTGGATCATGGACCCGCGCACCGAGGCCCGCACGCGCGAGCTCTCGCAGCTGGCCCAGGACACTGGCGTGGATCTCGGCCACTCCAAAAACTGGCGTCAGCAGCTGGGCAGCTTGGGCGGCGGTAACCACTTCATTGAGCTCTGCCTCGACGAAGAGGACCGCGTCTGGCTGTTCCTGCATTCTGGCTCGCGCGGCGTGGGCAACAAGATCGCACAGAAGCACATCAAGGCCGCGCAGCGTCACTGCGAGAAGCACTGGATCCAGCTCGCGGACAAGGACCTGGCCTACCTCGTCGAGGGCACGGAAGAGTTCGACTCCTACATTGCGGATCTCCACTGGGCACAGCACTTTGCGCTGCTCAACCGCGATGAGATGATGGACCGTTTCCTCGACTGCGTCGCCACCTGGGCCGGCGCAGACCGGGAGACCCTCGAGCTCGAGCGCATCAACTGCCACCACAACTACACCCAACGTGAGAGCCACTACGGCAAAAATGTGTGGCTCACGCGTAAGGGCGCCATCAAGGCGGACGAAGGCGACCGCGGCCTCATCCCCGGCTCGATGGGCACCACTAGCTACGTCGTGGAAGGCAAGGGCTACCCGCCGGGCCTCAAGTCTGCGCCGCACGGCGCGGGTCGCGTCATGTCGCGCACCCAGGCCAAGGCCCGCTTCACCGAGGCGGATCTTGCCGCACGCATGGAAGGCATCGTCTATCGTCCCGGCGCCGAGTTCGTCGATGAGATTCCGGACGCCTACAAGGACATCGACCGCGTGATGGCTGATGCCGCCCAGCTCGTTGAGGTCAAGCACACCCTGCGCCAGATCCTCAACGTCAAGGGCACCTAACCTGCGTCATGATGAGACCGTCACTTTTAGTGACGGTCTCTTTTGAGCTTTCCGATGCCCCCTCCTGCAGCGTCGCATCAGCACGACGCTTTGCCTTATGTAAGGAAACGAAGTAGGTGACCACTATTGATTACTGCTTATTTATTGCGAAGGGCTGGAACTGCTCGGTTGGTCGGAGGTGAAAGCCGAGTATTAAACTGCGTCGAAGCGAGTTGGCGTTCAGCATCGTCGACCAACATGAAAACATCGTCAGCGAAGTAACCGAGAAGCCCGCCCGCACCGATGACTTTCTTACGCAGAATGCCAGCCTCGGTGAGTGAATCGAGCGCGTCTCGGGCCGTGCTTGTCGATGAAATCCCCAGCTCGGACTTCACAATGGGCACCGTGACCAAAGGCATGGCGGGAAGCTTCTTGAGCAGTTGGAACTCCGTCGAATTCGATTTCAATGCGCGCTTGCTTCCTTGCGCAGTGCGGTGGTGATTGACCTTGTCCATCCATTCTGCTTCTAGGGCGGCGACGCTATCCGCAAGTTCAGCTGCTTTGGTGGTGGCGACTTGTGCAGCCTCGACGAAGAAAGAGATCCATGCCAGCACGTCACCCTCGCGGAATTTCGTGAGTCCGTCGACGTAACGGTCACCGAGCGTTGCCAGCACCATACTGACAGGGAGAACCGCAGCATCGGTGAGCCCTCTGCGCTGCAAAAGTGCGTGAATCATGGCTCGTCCCACGCGCCCATTCCCATCCGGGAATGGGTGGATGGTCTCGAACTGTGCATGAACGAGCGCTGCTTGAACGAGCGCGGCGTGGTCTGCCCCGTTGAAGTATTCAATGAGATCATCGAGGAGTTCTGGGACTTGCACGGGAGGCGGGGGAACAAAAGCTGCATCGATGGGGTGATAGTCAGACCCGCCAATCCAGTTTTGAGTAGTACGTACTCCTTGTAAAGGCTTTTCTGCAACGAGCGCTGTCTGCATTGCAACAATGTCATCCAGGACTAGCTCGTCTTTGTAAGCCAAGTCTGCATTGATGGTGTCGAGGATGGCGACATTGCGGGCGACAGCTGTTGCGGATTCTTTGAAACCCCGAATTCCGGAATCTGATTCACGCGCGAGGATCGCCATGGCCACTTTGTCGGAGTTAGGAGCGATTCCCTCGATCCGGGAGGAAGCGACGGCCTCAGAACGGAGCAGGAGTCGCGCAACGCCTTCAAGGGAATGGGTATTGTCTCTCATCCCAAGATTGTGAATCTCCCGCTCGATGCGAACGATACGTCGCGAGAGCTCGGACGGAAGCTTCAACGACATGCCTGCAAGTGGATCGGGAACGAAAGCGTGATACTTACCTCCTTGTTTGGCGCGTCGAGAAAGACCGCTGCCATCAGCGGGGATCCATTCCAATTCGACTGTTTTTGCCACAGCTGACTCCTCTCATGCGCTTGGGGCATTGGGGATAAGGTTTATCTTGGTAGATTGATATCCTAGTTTACCGGGATAGCCGTTATCCCGGTGGACTGCGAGCGCAATGCGCCAGATAACTCTTATCGTGAGTCACCGCTTTGTTAAAGACGTTTGATACGGTCCTATGCTTCGTATGGTTCTGGATGAGTGGAAAAGATTATCGGAACGGACCTGACCCCTGTTTGGTAGACACCTGATATCCAGCCCGGTTGGGTTGGGAAGAAAGGTAATCTACCACCATGCCTAGGTACTCCGAACAGTTCAAACGTGATGCTGTGGCCCTCTACGAAAACAATGAGGACCTCTCACTTCACGCGGCTTCAGCAGAGCTTGGAGTCAATCG
>NZ_VIOG01000014.1:0-87929 GCF_009708045.1 Corynebacterium hiratae
GCAGCTTTCAACTCGTCGTTGGCGGCGAAACCATCCACGCCGCAGTACCACTACCCCCGGAAATCCAAACCCTCGTCAACACCATCACCACCCCAACCCTTCGGCACTAATTTGAGCCAAGTCAGGCATCCTTCGCGCCCACCGGCAGCGTGGGCAGTGGCTGGTTAAGGCTCGCCGTGAGCGCGAAGGGCGCGAAGTGATGGCTAGGAAAGAAACTCTCAAGCCTAAAACTGCCCTAGTTGACGAAGTTATTGCCAGATCTTGAGGAGGCTATAACTTTGGCAGGACGGGCAGTTTGGCTACCCCGACCCTGCTGTTGGCCCAGCGGGGTGGATGGGAAAACGGCGAAGCCGCCCTGCGCGCCACCTCAAGGAGGCGGTGCGAAGAGCGGCGGCGTGGGCGAAAGCGAGCTTAGAAGTTGTCGCGGTCGCGGTTGGTCATGGTGAGAACGTTGAGGCGCTCATCGAGCTCCTCCTCAGTAAGGTTCTCGCCGTCGACGAAGCCGAGGTCGATGACTGCCTCGCGGACGGTGATCTTCTCGTTCAGCGCGTGCTTAGCTGCCTTGGCGGCGTTCTCGTAGCCGATCTTGGAGTTCAGAGGAGTCACGATGGAGGTGGAGGACTCCGCAAACTTCTTCATGCGCTCCTCGTTGGCCTCGATGCCGTCGATGCACTTCTCGGCGAAGACGCGGGAGACATTTGCCAGCAGGCGGGAGGACTCGAGGACGTTGCGGGCCATCATCGGGATGTAGACGTTGAGCTCGAAGTGGCCGTTGGAGCCGCCGAAAGCAACAGCGGCGTCGTTACCGATGACCTGGCTGACCACCATGGTGGCGGCCTCGCTCAGAACCGGGTTGACCTTACCCGGCATGATGGAGGAGCCCGGCTGCAGATCCGGGAGGTGGATCTCCGCAAGTCCGGTCAGCGGGCCGGAGCCCATCATACGAATGTCGTTGGCAATCTTGTTGAGGGAGATAGCCACGGTGCGCATGGCGCCGGAGAACTCGACGAGGGCATCGCGGGCAGCCTGGGCCTCGAAGTGGTTCTTGGCCTCGGAGAGCTGGTCAATGCCGGTGAGCTTCTTGAGCTCCTCGGTGACCTTGCCGCCAAACTCAGCGTCGGTGTTCAGGCCGGTACCGGTAGCGGTGCCGCCGATAGCCAGTTCACCCAAGCGTGGCAGGGTGGCCTCAACGCGCTCGATGCCGAGCTCGATCTGGCGAGCGTAGCCGCCGAACTCCTGGCCCAGGGTGATCGGGGTGGCGTCCATCAGGTGGGTACGGCCGGACTTGACCACGTCAGCGAATTCCTTGGCCTTGGCCAGAAGAGAGTCGTGGAGCACCTTGAGGCCCGGGATGAGGTCATTGACGGCAGCCTCAGTTGCTGCAACGTGGGTTGCGGTGGGGAAGGTGTCGTTGGAGGACTGGCCCATGTTCACGTGGTCATTCGGGTGGATCTCCACGCCATTGTTGTGGGCGATGGAGGCGATGACCTCGTTGGTGTTCATGTTGGAAGAGGTACCAGAGCCGGTCTGGAAGACGTCAATCGGGAAAGCGTCATTGTGCTTACCCTCTGCGATCTCGGTGGCGGCGGCGATGATGGCGTCAGCCTTCTCCGCATCGAGCTTGCCGGAGTCCTTGTTTACCTGGGCGCAGGCAGCCTTGAGGAGGCCGAGTGCGCGGATCTGAGCATCTTCGAGGCCGCGGCCGGAGATCGGGAAGTTCTCCACGGCGCGCTGGGTCTGGGCACGCCACAGGGCGTCGACCGGAACCTTTACCTCGCCCATGGTGTCGTGTTCAATGCGGTATTCAGTCATGAATTCACCTTTTCTGTGAAATGAGTTTTGTTGGGTTCTTTATGTGTGCCGTGGCACGGCATTCATGGCCACCGTAGCACTCTTCCTGGGAAAGTGGACTAGCTTTCCTGATCGTGGGGGTTGGTGTAGTCCACCACGGAGTATTCCTGCAGCTTAGCCAGCTTATGGATGGAGTCGACGTAGCGGATGGTGCCGGACTTGGAGCGCATGACCAGCGAGCGGGTGGTGGCGCCGTTCGGGCGGTAGGAGACACCACGGAGCATATCGCCGTTGGTCACGCCGGTAGCGGCGAAGTAGCAGTTCTCGGAAGAAACCAGATCGTTGGTGGTGAGGACGCGGTCGAGGTCGTGGCCAGCCTTGCGGGCCTTCTCTGCTTCCTCCTCATCCTTGGGCCACAGCTTGCCCTGGATTTCACCGCCCATGCACTTCATGGCGCAGGCGGTAATGATGCCCTCCGGGGTGCCGCCAATGCCCATCATGAGGTCGATGGAGTTGCTGTCCTGGCAGGTGGCGATAGCGCCGGCAACGTCACCGTCCATGATGAGGCGAACCTTGGCGCCAGCTTCACGGATCTCGCGGATGAGGTCATCGTGGCGGGGGCGGTCGAGCACGACGACGGTCAGGTCAGCCGGCTTGATGCCCTTGGCCTTGGCCACGGACTTCACGTTCCATGCCACCGACTCATTGAGGTCGATGGCGCCGACCGCGTCGGGGCCAACAGCAATTTTCTTCATGTAGAAAACAGCGGACGGGTCATACATGGTGCCGCGCTCGGCAGCAGCAATGACGGAAATAGCGTTCGGGCGGCCCTCAGCCATGAGGCGGGTGCCGTCAACCGGGTCGACGGCGATGTCCATCTCGGCGCCCTGGCCGGTGCCGACCTTCTCGCCGTTGAAGAGCATCGGGGCCTCATCCTTCTCGCCTTCGCCGATGACGACGACGCCGTTCATCTCGACGGAGTTGATGAGCTTGCGCATAGCATCCACCGCGGCGCCGTCACCTTCATTCTTCTGTCCACGGCCAACCCAGCGACCCGAGGCGAGCGCTGCTGCCTCGGTGACGCGCACCAGCTCCATGGCTAGGTTGCGGTCGGGGATATAAGACGTGTTATCAGACATGTGTGATTAGTCCCTTTCTTTTCAGGTGGCTCGGCCCGGGGTGGGGGACAACCCGGAATACAAATTCTATTCTTCCACTTTTCCTGTCCGCTCAAGCCCGAATGCCTCCCCCAGAAGAGGGGCGGGGGTGCACCACCTGCCGAAAAGGCAGGTGAGAGGGCGCTGTCGCGTGTGTCGGAGGCGTCGTGCCATACTGGGCGGGTGGCATCTGAAGATAAACCAAAGATTTTCGAGGACGCGCGTGATATCACCCTGACGGTGGGCATCATCCTCATCATGATGTTCCTGGCCGTCGGAGCAACGGGACTGTGCTCGATAAACCCGGAAAAGTCCGGGCCTGTGCAGAATGTGGATGCCGCTACCTTCCTGGAGATGGAAGCGCGCGGTAGCGGGGCGGTCATTCGTGAGCCTGTCATGCCGGAGGGCTGGCAGCCGACGGCGCGCGGCGCAAGCAAGTGGGCAGCGAGTCCGGTGCCGTGGTGAGCTGGCTGACCGCGAATGAAGGATACGTTGAGTCGGCACAGACCCAGCTAGCGCTTGAGGATGTCCCCACCGCTTACGATTCCAACTATCGAGCCAACTCCGAGCGGCGTGAGGTAGCGGGTCAGGACGTGGAAATCCTGAGCAGCGACGACAAAGATGTTCGCCCCCTGTGGATCACGGACTTGGGCGATGCCCGCCTTATCCTTACCGGCTCTGCCTCCGACGCGGATTATGAGGCGGCTCTGACCGCATTCGTCGAGGCCGAGCCGCTCCAGATCGCTGAGGACGGCAGCGTCGTCAGCGAGTAACTAGTCAGCGAAACGTCACGCTCTGCAGCGCGCCGTCCCATTCCACCTCGACCGCGTCGCCAGCAGCGCTGCGCAGGGTCTCGGGGTCCAGGCCGCTCAGGCGGGTCTTGCCAAGGTAGATATCCACCTTTTCGTGCTTGGACTTGCCTGGGAATAAAGAGACCTCGCTGAGTTTCCCTTCGGTGAAGCGCAAGACAATGGAGCCGGAAAAGTAGCTGATTTCTTCGCCGTTGTCGGTGTGCGGGGTGCCGAAGAATTCCTCGGCGAGCTGGCGCGGATCACCAAAGACCATGGCCCCTGCTCCGCCGGACTTGGAGACGAAGTCGACGCGATCTCCCGGGTAGCCGTAAATCTTCATTTAAACCTCTCCTGATTCCGTTTGTGCTTCTGCGTTGTCCGGGCTGTCCGCATTCTTGCGGAGGGCTTCCTCTACGCGCTTGGAAGCGCCGTCGAGGTGTGCCTCGCAGGCCTTGGCTAATGCCTCGCCGCGCTCCCAATATTTCAGAGACTCGTCCAAGCCCATCTGCCCGAGCTCGAGGATCTTCACGGTTTCGATAAGTTCGTCGCGGGCCTGCTCATAGCTCAGCTCCTCGACGGGCGGGAAAGCGTCTTGGCCGGGCTGGCCGGCGCCAATCGTGTCAGTCATGAGGGATAATGCTTCTTTCTTACTGGTTCTGTATAAAGCGTTCTGTTTAATCCGCAGCCTGGGAGGCCATGGCGGCGGCGGTGATCGAGCCATCACCCACACGGATGCGCAGTTGCGAACCCGGGGGCGATTGCGTGTAGCTCGTAACGACCTCCGGCCCGCTGCCATCGCGCGGAAGGACCTGCACAATGGCATAACCGCGCTCGAGAGTGGCCGAGGGGCCTAGGGCGGAGACACGCGCACGCAACGAGGCTACCTGGTTACTTTCTCGGTCCAGCTGATGAGTAATGACTCGCCGGATCGACGCAACGTGGCGTTCGAGTTCCTCGCGGCGCGCGGTGATCGGCACCATAGGGTCCGCGAGGACTGGGCGGGAGCGAATGCTCTCGAGCCCGCGGCGCTCCCGTTCCACCCAGCCGCGCAGCGCAGCCGCCATGCGGGAACGCGCTTCGGAAATCACTGCGTATTCCTCAGCAGCAGAGGGCACAACGCGCTTGGCCGCGTCGGTGGGGGTGGCGGCGCGGAGATCGGCGACGTCGTCAAGCACCGGGTGGTCCGGCTCGTGGCCGATGGCGGAGACAACCGGGGTGCGGGCGGCGGCCACAGCGCGCTGGAGGGCCTCCTCGGAGAAGGGGAGCAGGTCTTCCACCGACCCGCCGCCGCGGGCGATGATGATGACATCGACCTCTGGGTTGGCATCGAGGGTCTGCAGCGCGTCAATGACCTGGGTAACTGCCGTGGCTCCCTGCACCGCTGTGTTGATGACCTCGAACTGGACTGCCGGCCAGCGGTCTTGTGCCACCGAGAGGACATCGCGCTCAGCGTGGGAGCCACGGCCGGTGATGAGTCCGATTTTCTTTGGCAGGTAGGGAAGCGGCAGTTTCCGAGATGGATCGCACAGGCCCTCCTGGCGTAGGTGCTGGCGCAGCATCTCTACTCGGGCGAGGAGATCGCCGATGCCAACGTGGCGAATCTCAGTAACCCAGAGGGAGAAGCTACCGCGCCCAGCGTAGAAGGCGGGCTTGCCGTAGACCACGACGCGGTCGCCGTCCTTGAGCGGCGAGGGAGCATTCCGGATGAGCGACGTGTTGCAGGTCAGCTGGACAGATTTCTCCTGTTCCACGTCACGCAGGGTGATGTAGGACAGTTTCCACGTCGGCTTCATGTTCAGCTGGGTGATCTGGCCCTCCACCCAGAGGAAGCCGAGGCGCTCGATCCAGCCTTTGACTTGGTCATTGACCTTGCCGACGGGCCACGGTGTCTCCGCGGAATTGGCCGGTTGGTTCACGCGCAGTCCTTTCTCTTGAGTGGTCTGTGCTTCGGGGCGTGCTCCGTCTAGTGTATGGGGCGCGCCGGACATCCGGGCTCACCGGTCACTTGCGGCGGGCGGGAATCGGCGGGAACTACAGTATGTGGGCAACTTTAGATACTCTGGTTGGCATGACTGAAACTGCAAAGAAGGTGCTCCTCGCGGCTCCCCGCGGCTACTGCGCCGGCGTGGACCGCGCTGTTGAGACAGTGGAAAAGGCGCTGGAAAAATACGGCGCTCCCATCTACGTGCGCAAGCAAATCGTGCACAACCGCTTCGTCGTTGAATCCCTGGCCAAGCGTGGCGTCATCTTTGTGGAGGAGGCCTCCGAGGCCCCCGAAGGTGCTCACCTGGTATTTTCTGCGCACGGCATCGCGCCGAGCGTGCGCAAAGAGGCCGAAGAGCGCAAGCAGCTAACGCTAGACGCCACGTGCCCGCTGGTGACCAAGGTGCACAAGGAGGCCCAGCGTTTTGAGCGCGACGGCTACCAGATTCTGCTGATCGGCCACGAAGGCCACGAAGAGGTCGAAGGTACTGCCGGCGAGGCCCCAGACGTCACCCACCTGGTGGATGGTTTGGAGGGCGTCGACAAGCTGCCGGACTTCCTACACGAGGAAAAGCTCATCTGGCTGTCCCAGACCACGTTGTCGGTGGATGAGACCATTCAGATCGTCAACAAGCTGCGCGAGCGCTTCCCGCACTTGGAAAACCCGCCGTCAGACGATATTTGCTACGCCACGCAGAACCGTCAGGAGTCGGTCAAGGCCATCGCCCCGAAGTGTGATCTCATGATCGTTGTCGGCTCCCAGAACTCCTCCAACTCCAAGCGCCTGGTCGAGGTTGCCCTGGAGGCAGGTTCGAAGACTTCTTATCTGGTGGATTTCGCCTCAGAGATCGATGAGGCCTGGCTTGAAGGCGTGAACACCGTTGGCGTCACGTGTGGTGCCTCCGTGCCTGAGCTGCTGGTGCGTGAAGTGCTCGAATACCTGGATGAGCGTGGCTACAGCGACGTTGAGCAGGTGACCACCTCCACGGAGACCATCACGTTCTCGCTGCCGCGCGATCTGCGCCCGGCACGTACTGCGCGCTAGTCCTCGTCGTAGAGGTTTTCCTCGAGCGGCTGGGGGGACCGCTGGGGGCGCCGCGCATTCTCCGCTGCTTCAGCGGCGGCGCGGCGGAAATCCTCCTGCACGTCGGTCTCGGGGGACGCTTGGCGGAGCTGGGCGCGCTCTTCGGCCTGCAGGCGGCGGCGTTCCTCACGGTTGCGCTCTCGGACCCGTCCAGAACTCGTGTTCTCCCGGGCAATGAGCTCTGCCACGGAGAGCCGCTCAGAGCGGTTGCGGCGGTCGGAGGCAGCGTCGGCGCGGCGCTTCTTTTGTGCTTCCGCTTCTCGGCTCTTCGCGTGGTTGTTGCTGCTCCATATACGCATGACCGCGAGCAGCGCACACGCCAAGACCGTGACGATGAGCACTGGGAAGTGCTGTATCAGTGGGAAGGCCGTGGTGAGAAGCGCGGTCTTGGAAAACGGAGAGGCGCCTTCCGGCAAGGCAGCCGTCGAGTTAATGAACCCGCCGCCTACGGTTCCTAGCGCGTAGAGCAGCGGCAGGGTGATCACCAACAAGTAGAGCCCGCGGATCTCCACCAACCAGGTGAGAGCGAGCGAGCCAAGTCCAAAGATCAGGGCGAACGGCAGGGCAACCTTGCCGAGCACACCTGAGACTGCCAAGGCCACAAGCGTCACGACGAGCGCGACGAGGAGCGCTCGGGTAAGCGGCATCCCACGGCGGGGAGGGCGGCGACGATTTTTGGCAACAGACACGACCAGAGAGCTTACCGGGATTGGTGACCAAAACGTTATTCATCGTGGGCGCGCCGCGGCCAAGAACCGACACTGCGCGGCTCCACCGGTAGGCGGTCAACGCGGGCGGGCACATCTAGTTCCTTGAGCCGCCGCGCGGTGACCCCGACGCGGGAGTCCAAGCTGGCCAAACTCGCGTTATAAGCCTCAACCGCGCGCTCGAGGCCGCGGCCGACCTTGTCATAGTGCTCGTTGAGGGTATTAAGGCGCGTGTAGAGCTCACGTCCCAAGCGCTGTACCTCGCGGGCTTTGTCGGAGATTTCTTCGTGCTGCCAGCTCACCGCCACGGTGCGCAGGAGGGCGAAGAGAGTGCTCGGCGTGGCGATGACGATGTTGCGCTCGAATGCGAACTCGAGCAGCTCGGCATCGATGGATAGCGCGGCGTCGACGAAGGTATCCGCGGGAACGAAGAGGATCACAAACTGCGGCGTGGGGGAGAAAGCCTCGATATAGTCCTTAGAAGCCAGTGCTTGGACATGTGAGCGCATCAGGTGCGCGTGGCGCCGGAGATACCCTGCCCTTTCTTCCGGATCCTCAGTCTCCATGGCGTCGAGGTAGGCGCTGAGTGGAACCTTGGCGTCGACCACAATGCTGCGCCCACCCGCCAAGTGGATGACGAGGTCAGGGCGGACCACCGAACCGTTGATGCGAGCGCTGACCTGGGAATCGAAGTCCACGTGTTTGCGCATGCCGCCGAGCTCGACCACGCGTTCCAGCTGTACTTCGCCCCAGCGCCCGCGGACGTTCGGCGAGCGCAGCGCGCCGACCAACTTGTCGGTGCGATCGGAAAGCCGCGTCGAGGTGCGCGTTACCGCTTGAACTTGGCTGCTGAGTGCGGCGAGCGATGTCGCGCGATCCTCCTCAATTTCCTGCAGTTGCAGGCCCAAGCGGTCCATGGCCTTTTCCAGCGGGGCAAGTTCTGCTTGGCGGCGTTGGGATTCTTGCAGCGCGCGGTGTTCTTCGGAGGGCTGGGAAGACTGCGCGGAATAGGCGCGGGCCAGCCAACCGAGGGCGGCGCCAATGATGAGGCCGAGGAAGAGGAGCAACACGGGAAGGGTAGACGTCATGTCTGTCATCATGACATGCGCCCCGGACACGCCCCGCTAGTTCTTGTCCTTCGACTGCAACATCTGTTCGAGAGCGCCGATGGCGCGCTTGATTCCCGCGCGGGCGCCGCTATCGCGCTCGCTGAGTTCCGCGTCAACATCGACCTTGCGGTCCAGCGGGCTCGTGCCATCGCTGGCGACGTCTTCCGCCGCGCCTTCCGGGGCAGCGTGGTCTGGGACGGACAGCCATTGCTCGCGTTTGTGGTCACCTTGCTGTTGGGTATAGCGCCCGATGAGGAAGCCTGCCACGGTAGAAAACTCCAACTCCTCGGCGGTTCTCTCGCCGGATTGGAGCATCACCATGTCTTGGAAGTAGCGGTAGACCACCGCGATGGTGGCGGCAACCGGCACGGCGAGGAAACCGCCAATGAGGCCAAAGAGCGCGGAGCCGACGGTCACGGAAATCAGCACGATAACCGGGTGCAGGTTCATCGCCTTCGACTGCAGCCACGGGGAGAGCACGTTGCCCTCGAGCTGCTGGACCAGCAGGACCAAGCCAAGCACCAGAAGCGCCTTGGTGAAGCCCAAAGACACCAGCGCGATGGTCACGGACAGTGCGCCGGCCACAATTGCGCCGACAAAGGGGATGAAGCCGGCGATGAACGTGATGATGGCCAGGGCCATGGCCAAAGGCACACCGATGAGGGCGAGGCCGAGGCCGATAAGACGGCGTCGACAAGCGAGACGACAGCCTGTGCCCGCACGAAACCACCCAGCGTGGTCCACACACGGGTTAGCAGCTCAGTCAAGTGCCAGCCGGTGCGGCGGCCCGTCGCTTGGCGCAGCCACGGCAGGAAGTTGTGTCCGTCCTTGAGGAAGAAGAAGGTCAGCACCACGATGATGAAGAGCGTGACCACGATGGAGGTGGCCGTGCCGATTCCGGTGAACACGGAGCCCGCAATGGAACCCGCCTGGCGCTGCAACCACAGGGCGATTTCATCGATGTAGCCGCCGATCTCATTCGCGTCGAGGTTGAGCGGCGGGCCCTGTGCCCATAGCTGCAAGCGTTGAATTCCCTCCACAGTCTGCAGATACAGTGTTTGGGACTGCCGTGCGAAGTCCGGCGCAATGAACATGAAGAGGGTGCCCACCGCAGTAAAAGACACCAGAATGGTCACTGCCGCAGCGAGGGCTGACGGCAATCCCTTTCGCCGCATGGCGCTCGCAATGGGGGCCAGCACGGTGCAAATAATCAGCGCGATGAGGACGGGCAGGATGCCGCGCCAGAAGTTGCCCAGCATGCGGAATGAGGCATAAAGAAAGACGCCAATGATGGTCAGTCGCAGTGCCCACAGTGATGCGGATTTGATGACCTCGCCGACCACCACGGAGCGATCCACTTGGTTGCCTGGCGGGTGTGCGGAGACAGCGTTCAGCGAGGCAGCATCGACGGAGTCATCGAAGCGCCCGCCAAGTGCTGCCTCTGCTGCGGCAAGCTCAGGCGAGGATGCATTGGGGGATGGCTGATCAGAACTCACCCCACCATCTTGCCTTAAAAGATCCGGGGTGCGTTAGGATTGGCCCCGTGAGTCTTACACTTGGAATCGTCGGCCTGCCCAACGTGGGCAAGTCCACTTTGTTTAATGCCCTGACCCGTTCCGACATCTTGGCGGCGAACTACCCGTTTGCCACCATTGAGCCGAATGTCGGCCTCGTTGAGCTCCCCGATTCCCGCCTGAACCGCCTAGCGGAAATCTTCAGCTCCGAGCGCATCCTCCCGGCCACCGTGTCCTTCGTGGACATCGCCGGCATTGTCGAAGGCGCTTCCAAGGGTGAAGGCATGGGCAACGCCTTCCTCGCCAACATCCGTGAAGCTGACGCCATCTGCCAGGTGGTGCGAGCCTTCGCCGATGAGAACGTGATCCACGTTGACGGTGAGGTCAACCCGGCGCACGACATCTCCGTTATTAATACCGAGCTCATCCTCGCGGACCTCCAAACCATTGAGAAGGCCCTGCCTCGTCTGGAAAAGGAAGCCCGCAAGAACAAGGACCTGGCAGAGACCGTGGAAGAGACCAAGAAGGCCCAGGCCATCTTGGAAGATGACCGCACCCTCTTCGCCGCTTCCAAGAGCAACGAGATCGACCTCTCCCTCCTGCGCGAGCTGCACCTCATGACCGCGAAGCCCTTCCTTTATGTCTTCAACTCGGACGAGGCCGTGCTTACCGATGACGCCAAGAAGGAGGAGCTGCGCCAGCTCGTCGCCCCCGCGGAATGCGTCTTCCTCGATGCCCAGACCGAAACCGACCTCCTTGAGCTCGATGAGGCGGAGGCACTGGAACTGCTCGAGTCGGTGGGCCAGGAGGAGCCTGGCTTGGCGACGTTGGCCAAGGCCGGCTTCGCCACCCTCGGCCTGCAGACCTACCTGACCGCAGGCCCGAAGGAAGCCCGTGCATGGACCATCAAGCAGGGTTCTGCAGCACCGCAGGCTGCGGGTGTTATCCACACCGACTTTGAGAAGAAGTTCATCAAGGCCGAAATCGTCTCCTTCGATGACCTGGACGCCGCTGGCTCCATGGCAGAGGCCCGCAACGCCGGCAAGGTGCGCCAAGAAGGCAAGGAATACATCATGCAGGATGGCGACGTCTGCGATTTCAAGATCGGCGGCTAGTTAGACACCACTCCGCGTAGGCTGTGGGCATGAGTATCGCCCACATCCTAGACCGCGCAGCAGAGGCCACGCAGTGGCAAGAGGCCCTGTACAAGGATCTCCACCAACATCCTGAGCTCAGTATGGAGGAGGAGCGCACCCGCGGTATTATCGCGGATAAGCTCCAGGAGTTTCCAGGAGTTGAGGTGATGGAATTCGGCGGGGGAGTAGTCGGCATCCTCCGCAACGGCGAAGGCTCGACCGTCCTAGAGCGCGCCGATTTCGACGGCTTGCCCATCACAGAGGACACCGGCCTGGACTACTCCGCTACAGGCGAGGCAATGCACGCCTGCGGCCACGATGCCCACGTGGCCGGGTTGCTCGGCGCCACCGAGGCGCTGGCCAAGGCGACCAATGCGTGGTCCGGTACATTCGTCGCTCTATTCCAGCCGGGCGAGGAGACCGCTGAGGGCGCGCAGTCCATGGTGGACGCGGGCCTTACCGATAAAGTCCCCACTCCTGATGTGGCCTTTGGTCAGCACATCTTCATTGATAAGAATGCCCCCGCTGGCAGCGTACTCATCGCGTCCGGCCCGGTCTTGTCTACAGCGACCTCACTCACCGTCACCGTTTATGGTCACGGTTCTCATGGCTCGATGCCGCACCTCAGCGTTGATCCGGTGGTGCTCGCCAGCTCCATCGTGTTGCGGCTGCAGACCATCGTGTCCCGCGAAGTCGACCCTCACCAGTTTGCCGTGTTGACCGTTGGTGCACTGCAGGCGGGGTCGAAGGCCAATATCATCCCGGATTCAGCGACCTTGCGGATTAATATCCGTGCCTATGACGAGGACGTCCGAGCACAAATCGTTGAGGCCGTCCACCGCATCGTCAACGCCGAGTGCCAGGCAGCGATATCCCCGCGCGAGCCGGAGATTGTCCAGAGCGATAACTTCCCGCTCACCGTCAATGATGAAGAGGTGACCGAAAAGGTGCGCGCGCAGCTTGTCGACGTCCTCGGTGGCGACAACGTCCTCGACATGGAGCCGTGGACCGCCTCGGAGGATTTCTCTCGCATCCCCGATGCCTTCGGCACTCCCTATTGTTTCTGGGGCTTTGGCGGGCGTACCGATGGCGCATCAATTCCCAACCACAACCCGCGCTTCGCTCCGGAGCTGCAGCCGACGCTCACCACGGCGACGCAGGCTCTGATAGCCGCTGCTTACGCCTACGTGGGTAATTAATCCTCCATCGCCGATTGCACCACGGAGAGTACCGTGCGCCGCGCCGCGGAATCATCGAGGTGGGAATCCACCAGCGTGACGAGCGCCTCCAAAACCAGCAGGAAGGCCACTCGGGAGGCATCCTGCAGCTCCGCGCGAAACGTCCCATCAGGGGAGGGGATGACTAGCGTGTAGGAGGCGAGCTCCGCCAGGGGCGAGGAGGTAAACGAGGTCAGCGCGATGAGCTGTGCACCCGCTTCGAAGGCTGCGGTGGCGGCGTTGAGCGTGAGCGTGGTTGACCCGGATCCGGAGACCACGAGGCACACACTGTCTTTATCTAATTGCGTCGCGGCGATGTGCTGGCCTATGGCCTCCGCTACGAACTCGGCGGGCGCCCGATGCTTGTCAGTCGCAGCGCCATGGTTTGCGCTAGGGGAGCGGAGAGGCCGTTGCCCACGACGAGGACACGCCTGGCCTGTGCCAAGACCTCCACCGTTGCGGTCAGCTCATCCTCGTTGAGCAGGGCAGTGAGCCCATGCAAGTAGTTGCTAAAGGAGGCAATCTCGGCGGACATGCGGCCGACGTGGGTGGAGTCGGCGTCGGGAAGCGGCTTCGGGCGCTGCGCGATTTCCTGCGTGAGCGCTACGCGCAGTTGCTGGTATCCGTCATAGCCCAGCGCCTTCGCGGTGCGGATGACGGAGGTACGCGACGTTCCCACCTTAGCCGCCAGCTGGTCCGCGGTGGCGTGTAGGACAAAGTCCATGTCCTCCAAAATGGCTTGGGCCACGCGCTGCTCGATGGGCTGCAAGCTAGGCATGCGCGTAGTGATGTGTGCGGACGGCGGGGCGAAATCAATCATGGGAGGACACGAATCAGGTGAACGTGGAGGCCACAATCCGGTGGCGGATGGCGCCGGAGATGGCGTCGATGGACATGGTGATGACGATGACGACTATAAGCAGCACACCCACGACGTCCCACTGTCGGTACTGCGTATAACCGGTGAGCATGTCGCCGATACCACCCACCCCAATGAGGCCGAGGACGGCGGAAGTACGCACGTTGATCTCAAAGCGATAGAGCGCGAGTGAAGCCAGCTCCGGCTGAACGATGGGCCAGGTACCCCAGCGCACCATTTCTGCGAGGGTGCCGCCAGAGGCTTTGACGGCCTCAGCCGGGCCGGTCGGCGCGGTTTCGATGGCCTCATAGGTCCACTTGGCATGTGTACCGATGCCGCCGATCGCCAAGGCAAGCGCACCTGTAAAAGGAGTGAGCCCAGTGACCGTCAGGATGATGATGGCGATGATGATCTCCGGGACCGCGCGGATGATGGCGAAGAGCGCGCGCAGCGGAAGGCATACCCAGCCCGGGGTGACAGTGTTCGCGGCGAGGACGCCGAGAATAGTAGAAAGCACTACGCCGAGAAGCGCGCCGATCCACGCCATGGCCACGGAGCGCCAGGTTTGCAGGAGGGCCTCGCCGAGTTTGGACCAGTCCGGGTTCGAAAACATGAGTACGAGGTAGTGCCAGATGTTGGCGGGGAGCTCTTTGAGCGCGGAAAAGTTGACATCGATGTAGCCGAAAGACAGCGCAAGGATGACCAAAATTCCGGCCCACGCAGCCCCGACAACCCAGCTGCGGGAACGTGAAGGCAGCGCGGATGGTGCAGTTGCTGGAAGTGTAATGCTCATCGCAACCTCTTTCGCAGGTTGACGGATACGACCTCGAGGGCGATGACGACGACGAGCAGCTCCAGCACGATGGCGGAAAGCGCGTCATAGCGGTAGAAGCCGCGGACCTCGTCGATGAGCAGGCCAATGCCACCGGCGCCCACGAGGCCTAGTACCGCGGAGATACGGACGTTGAGTTCGAGAGAGTAAATGACCTGGCTGGCAAAGGCGGGCCAGGTTTGTGGGAGAGCAGTCACGCGATTGATCTGATTCTGCGTGCCGCCGGCCGCGCGGCCAGCCTCCATGTAGGAATCATCGGCAGAGTCGATGGCCTCGGAGACGAGCTTGACCACGATGCCGACGTCGAAAAGCACCAGCGTGATGATGCCCGGGAGGGAACCCACACCGAGCATGGCGACGAGAATGGTGGCGTACACGAGATCGGGCACCGCGCGGATAACGTTGACGATACCGCGCACGAGTGTGCGCCACGGCGTCGACGGATTCGTCGGGCGCGCGGCCCACAACGACAGCGGAAGGGCAATCACCGCGGAGATGGCGGCACCCACCACGGCCATGGCTAGGGTCTCGAGTAGAGGCTCCCACGTGCGCGGAAGGATCGACCAATCCGGGGTGAACATCTGCGCGAGCCTGTCGGCGCCATTGCGCCAGTTGCGAGCGATCTGCCCAACGTTAATCTCAATGCCGCCCCAGGCGGGGATGCACGTGGCGATGGTCAGCGCGATGAACGCGGCGAGCCCGCCGAGAATGCCGGGCCAGTTGCGCTGACGAGGAGGAAGCACGGCTGTCATACTGCGCTCCCTTGGCTTCCCAGCTGGTCCTCCTCGCGGATCCGGCGGCCATAAATGGCCTCGAAATCCTCCACCGTGGATCCCTGGGCGGGGCCATCGAAGACGATCTTGCCGTGGCGAATGCCGATGATGCGTGTCGCGTAGTCCTGGGCCAAGTCCACAAGGTGCAGGTTCACCAACGTGGTGAGGTCACGCTCGGTATTGATGCGGCGTAGATCCTTCATCACGGAGTGCGCGGTAGGCGGGTCGAGGGACGCCACGGGTTCATCGGCCAACATAATGGCCGGCTTCTGGGAGAGGGCGCGAGCAATAGCCACGCGCTGCTTTTGTCCACCAGACAAGGCGCCGGCCTTGTTCCACGCTTTGTCGAGGATGCCCACGGATTCCAACGCCTCGGCGATAACCGCTTTGTCCTCCGACGTGGAGATGCCGAGCAATGTGCGCCATCCAGGGTTGTGGGAGAAACGGCCGACGAGAACATTAGAAAACACACTCGCGCGATCTGCCAGGTTGAACTCCTGGAAAATCATGCCGATGCGGCCACGGAGCTTACGCAGCTGGGAGCCTTTCGCGGCGGAGATCTCGTGAGGACCAACGAAGATCTTTCCCGACGTCGGCTTAACGAGCCCGTTAATGCTGCGGATGAACGTGGACTTACCGGAACCCGAGAGACCGACGATGGCGACGAATTCACCGGGGGCGATGTCCACGGAGACGTCGTCAAGCGCCAGCGTTCCGTTGGGGTAGCGCACCGAGACATTCTCGAACCGAATGCCCCACGCCTTCTCCTCCGTCATGGGGGAACCTTTCTGAGTGGGAAATGGGCAGTGGAGGAGCGCGAACCTACTGTGCGAAGCGCTCGTTGACCTTGCGCGCCATGTCAATGGATTCCTTCTTAGCCGGAACCCAGTCGGTGATATCGAAGATGGCGGACATCGTGTCTGGGTCGACCTCAGAGAAACCATCCATGAGTTCGGTGATTTCCTTGCGGCGCTCCTCTGGGACATCGTCAGAAATGACGACGCCGCCGTTGGGGTACATCTCGGTGTATCCGAAGACGACGAGCTTCTCAGCCAAGTCAGGAGCCTCGGACGCGTCGATGGTGGAGCGTGCGTCCCAGAAGCTAAAGCCCACCTCAGCGTCGCCGTTGTAGACAGCCATGATGGAAGCATCGTTGGAGGTTACCGGGACCTTCTTGAGGCTATCGACGTCGATACCCTGGGACTCCATCGCCATGACGGGCAGCTGGTAGCCGGCCGGGGAGGTGGCGCCGAGCATAGCGACGGTGGTCTCACCATCGATCTTCTTCAGCGCCTCGAGGCCCTTCGGCCCCTGGCCCTTGTTCTCGTCTGCGGTGGCGGTGCCGTTGCAGTAGAGGTACTCGGCGCCGCTGGCAGCATAGGTGGACTTGACTGGCTCATCCTCGCAGTACTTGTCCGGGTTGTTGGTGACGAACTGGCCGGCGTAGGAATCTGCACCGAAGCGCTCGTCCTGCAGAACAGCGTGGGCGTCGTACATGTCTTCAGCGGAGGCCAGCTGTGCCGCGGAGGCGATGGCGATGTCTGCCTGGCCGGAGCCGATGGCCTCGACGGCGGCCTGGTAATCCTTGGTCACGACACCCTCAACCTCCACGCCGAGTTCCTCAGAGAGGTAATCGGTCAGCGGCTTCGCGGTGGTCACCAGGTCATTGACCTTCTCGTTTGGGATGAGCGCGAGGGTGAGCTTCTCATCGGAGCCCTTGGCAGCATCGGAACCGTTATCGGAGTCGGAAGAGCAGGCGGTGAGGGAGAGGGACAAGGTAAGGGCGGTGGCGGCAAGAGCGGTGAAACGGCGCATAATGAATGTCTTTCTGTGCGTGTGGGTTAAAGAGCGGAGGTCAGTTCGGGAAAGATGTCGGTGACGCGGGTGACGCGCCACGTCGGGTCAGCCTCAGGGGAGGTTGCGAAGGGGGAGTCAACGAGCACGGTGCGTCCGCCTACGGCGGCCACGGGTGCGAGGTCGAACTCCCAAATATCGCCGAAGGAGATGAGGCGAGTCGGATCCGTGTCGGCGAGATCGGTGTCCAGGATGCGGGTAAGGCCTTCAGGTTTGCCCACCCTGGTGTAGACGGTGTCGAAGGACCTGTCGAGGCCCAGTGTGTGAAGGGCCGCGCTGAGACCAACCTCTGGAGAGTTAGTCGCCAGAATGGCGCGGCCGGGGTAGGAGGCAAGGAATTCGGCAAGCCCCTCAGGGGCGGTGATACCGGTGTCGGCGAGGTTCTTCCGGGAAGCCATATATGCCTCCTGGCAGGTCTCTTCCGGCACGTCGAGTTCGGCGGCGAGAGTGCGGACGAGGTGGTAACCGTCGCGTGCTGATCCGACGTTATCGGAGTTCAGCAGCGCTTCGGCGTCTTGAGCAATGGATGGGTGCCCAGCTTTCTCTGCAATGAGGTGCGCATAGGCCAGCACGGGGCCGTGGCCAAGGCTGACGGTCCCGTCAAAATCGAAGAGGAGAACCGGGGGAGATATGTCTTTGGACATGAAGTACAAACTAACGGTGGTTTATGTACTTTGCGACCGCACGCGGTAAACATTGCGTGAACAGTACGTGCACTCTCGTCTTTGGTAACCTACACGCGGTAACAATCCGTTTCCTTACCGCAGGATTCATAGAAGGACACGCATGTCTCATCCGAATGAGCAGCGGTTGCTCGAACGCTTCATGAAGCTCTCCATCGCCGCCGCCGTCGTCACCATTGTTCTCAAAGTGATTGCCGCCGCGGTGACGGGGTCGGTGGGCTTCCTTTCGGATGCCCTTGAGTCCGGTGTCAACCTAGTCGCCGCAGTGGTGGGATTCATCGCCATCAAGATTGCCGCTAAGCCCGCGGATGCGAACCACCAATTTGGTCATGGCAAGGCTGAATATGTTTCCGCGCTGGTGGAAGGCGCGATGATTTTCGTCGCGGCCGCATGATCATCTACACGGCCATTCGCCGCTTCTTACACCCGCTGCCGCTTGAACAGCCAAGCGTTGGTTTGCTGCTGTCGTTAGTAGCGGCTCTCATTAACTTGGTGGTCGGTCTGCTGCTTGTCCGCGCCGGAAAGCAGTACCGCTCGTCTGCCCTGCAGGCGGATGGTCAGCACCTGCTTACCGACGTCTGGACCTCCGTCGGCGTCATCGTCGGCATCGGGGCAGTGGCGTTGACAGGCTGGCTGTGGTTGGACCCCGTCATCGCGCTGGCAGTCGGTATCAACATCTTGTGGACCGGGTACAAGCTGCTCAAAGAATCCCTGAGCTCCCTTCTGTCGGAATCCTTGCCCAAGGAAGAGCATGCGCAGCTGGACGCGCTTCTCAATGAGCTGGAAGATCACCACCAAGTTTCCTTTACCTCGCGCCGCACAGTGGCAGCGGGTCGTCAGCGCCTTGTCTACCTCACCATGGACGTGCCCGGCGAGTGGACGGTGTTGCACTCGCACACCATCGCCGACCGCATCGAGGATGCCATCGACGAGCTTTTCCCCGGCGCCGAGGTGTTCATCCACGTCGAGCCGGCTGGAACGGTTCATCGCCGCATCCTGCGGATGCTGTAGTTTAGCCCGCGTACCGCAGGCTTGCGACCCCGCGTCCGCCCTCCATGACCCACGGCCAGCTGAGGCCGTTCTTGGTAAGGACATCATCGCGGATCTCATCGGGAACGATCCATTCCTTGTGTGCATACCCCAGAAGGTATTCATCAAAGGCGGGGAGCTCGAGGCGGATTTTGAGGGCCTCATCGATCTCGCTAGCCGTGACATCCTCCTGCCAAGTGGCCATCCAGAAGGCCTGACCATCGTGACACACAGGTTGAGCAACCGTCGATGTCAGGGCCTTGGTGGCCTGAGATTTACTGAGCTTGGACCATGCTTGGAGGTCGGCTGCGGACACTGGGCCATGTCCTTCGACATAGCGCTGGGCCAGCTCAGCAAGCGGCTCCTCCGGTTCGCGCTGGACGGTAGGCAGCGCGTCGACGTGGAGGAAAGTCTCTTGGCTGCCAGCTTTCGGGCCTTGCACGAGGTCGCCGGCACCGCCGAAAGCGCGGAGTAGGTGGGAGCCTCGGCCTTCAGTGGGATCAACGCCAGCTTCAGCGAAAATCTCGTAGACTTCCGTGCGGCTCAGGGGCTCGGTCGCTGCGCTGTGAAGCGCTTCCGAGGCCGCTGCCACCATGTCCTCGCTCAGCCCCAAGCTCGGTCGCCGCGATTTCTGGCTGGAGGCTACGCGTGGGTAGAGCAGGCGGGACATCCAACGGACGTCGGCAGCCGGCATGAAATGCAGCGTGCCGCGCTGTGGCCAACAGCGCACCACGCGAAAGTGAGAAATGTCTTCGAGTACCTTGTGCTCATCGCAGCCGGCGCGAAGAACAAGTGCTCTGATACCGGCATCGTAGGTCTGGCCTTGGAGAGCGAGGAGATGCTCGGCAACATCGAGTGCCGACGCCAGAGTCGCGCGCGGCCGATGGTGCAAGGCCTTGAGCGATGAGTCGACGCGCGAGAAGCTCGTCGCGGGTAAGTTCCTTCATAGTTTTTTAGATGGCGATTAGAGCCGGAAAGTCTTCATCAGCTGCATGCCGGTGGAGACCAGCTGGCGGAAGCGCTCCGGCGAGATGTACTCCGAGGGGGCAAGCGGGTGCAGGCGCTGCTCGGCCACGGTGCGCTCGTTGGCCCACAGGCGCATGCCGGTAATGCCGTGGCGGTGGTTTAGGCCAGAGTCCTTGACGCCGCCACCGGGCGCGGCGATCGAGCCATAGGCGGCGGCGAAGCCCTCGTTGATGTTGACCATGCCGGCCTCCAGCTGGGAGGCCACCTTCCATGCGCGGCGGGAGTTTCCAGACCACACCGATGCGGATAGGCCGTAGGTGGTGTCGTTGGCGAGCTGGATGGCTTCGGCGTCGGAGCTCACTGCATAGACTGCGAGGACCGGGCCGAAGGTTTCGGTGGCATAGAGATCCATCTCTGGGGTCACACCAGTCAGCACGGTGGGCTCATAAAAGTATGGACCAAGGTCCGGCCGAGCCTTTCCTCCGTAGACCACGGTGGCGCCCTTGGACACGGCATCCTCCACGTGGGCTTTAACGGCATCGAGCTGGCGTTGCGAGGTCAGCGAGCCGATGGTGGCGGCATCGGAGAAGGCCGCGCCGAGCACCTGCTGGTCCAGCGCGTTCTGAAGTTCCGCGAGGAACTCCTCAAAGACGCTCTCGTGGACATAGGCGCGCTCGGCGGACATGCACAGCTGCCCGGAGGAGGAGAATGCGGTGCGCACGGCACCTTGGGCGGTGGGCTTGAGGGGGGCGTCGTCAAGCACCAGCATCGGGTTCTTGCCACCCAGCTCCAGCATCGTGGGGATGAGGCGCCCCGCAGCCTGGGTGGCGATGGACTTGCCGGCCTTGGTGGAACCAGTAAAGGAGAGGCCATCCACCAGCGGAACGAGGGCATCGCCCACCTCCGCACCGTGGCCGGGAACCAACTGCCAGGCGGCCTCCGGAAGGCCCGCCTCAATGGCTAGGCGTCGCAGCAGAATCGCCGTCAGCGTGGTCTGAGAATCCGGCTTGTGCACCACGGCATTGCCGGCAGAGAGCGCTGCCAGAACATCGCCCACTCCGAGGGACAGGGGATAGTTCCACGGAGAGATAAGCCCCACCACGCCCAGCGGGTAGTGCTGCGTGCGCGTTTTAGTCAGTACGGGAAGCGCGCCGGGGTGGCGGTCAGCGCCAAAGGCCTTGCGGATATTGACCGCGTAGAAGCGCGCGCAGTTATATAGATCCATCAGCTCGTCATAGGCATGGGAGCGGGACTTGCCGTTCTCGGCCTGGATGAGGTCGAGGATGAGCTCCTCATTCTCGTGAACGAGGTCGTGTAGGCGCAGCAAGATGGCGGCGCGGTCACCTTGGCCAACGCCGGCGCGCGCATAGTTAACAGCCTTCTCGACGTCCCCGGCGGTGGCGACGGGGAAGCTAAAGAGCTCCTCACCGCTAAAAGGCGCGTGAGCCTGGTGCTGCTCACCCGTGCCGCAAACATCGCGGGCGGGATCCGTGTCTAAGAAATTGAGCACTCGCTGGGGCAGACGGGTCTGAGTGAAGGTCTTCATGCGGTCTATTGTCCCAAAAATATGCGATGGCGCTATAGATTTTTCGAGATTTGTCTCACAAACTAAATTAATCGTGGTTAGGATGACGCTATGCCAATCCTCGCGACCACTCCACAGGCCCAGGTACGCGCGGCCGTTGAGCCGCTCGTCAAATCTGGAGAAAGCCCAGCGCCCGTAGGCGTCATCGACCTCGCCGCATTCGACTACAACGCTGCACAAATGCCGACCCGCTCCGGGGGACTGCCCATCCGCGTGGCCTCGAAGTCAATACGCAGCGTGGCAGCACTTCGCCGTGCCCTCGAGCACGAGGGCTACCGTGGCATCCTCGCCTATTCCGTTCCGGAGGCGCTGCATCTGGTGGGAGAGGGTTTTCGTGACATCGTGGTGGCCTACCCGAGCGTCAACCGCAAGGCTCTGCGTGAGCTCGCAGCGGATGACACCGCGCGCGAGGCTATCACCATCATGGTGGATAGTGCTGAGCTCTTAGACCTGCTTGAGGGCTCCCTGCGTGTGGCCATCGACATTGATTGCACCCTCCACTTGCCGGGCGCGGTTATCGGCCCGCGGCGCTCACCCGTGCGTACGCCGGAACAGGTCTCGGTGCTTGCGCGCGAGATTCTTCGGCGCGGGCACCGGCTTGTCGGTCTCATGGCTTATGAGGGGCAAGTGGCATCCGTTGCGGATGGCCTGCCGGGTCCGGTGGGAGCGGTCAAGCGCTGGCTGCGCACCAAGTCCATGGCGGATTTGGCCCCGCGGCGCCGAGCCTGCGTGGAGGCAGCGCGGGAGGTGGCGGACATCGAATTCGTCAACGGCGGCGGCACGGGCAGCCTCCAGGAATCCGCGGCCGAGGGAACCTTGACCGAGCTGGCCGCTGGCTCCGGTTTCTACACGCCAGCGATCTTCGATGACTTCACCGGCATCAACCACAAGGCGGCCGCGTTCTTCGTCTGCCAGGTTTCCCGTGTGCCCGCGCCGGGCTGGGCCACGGTCAACTCCGGAGGCTGGATCGCCTCCGGGCCGCCCGCGAAGGACCGCGTTCCGGTTCCGGTGTGGCCGGCAGGGCTGAGCTACTCCAGCACGGAGGGGGCCGGTGAGGTGCAGACCCCGCTGCATGGGGCCGCTCTGAACGTCGAGGATCTGGTGTGGTTCCGCCACGCCAAGGCCGGCGAAATGACAGAAAACGTCGACCACCTCCTCGCCGTCGGACACGACGGTGTTGATGTATGGGACACCTATAGAGGACAAGGATGGACACTCCGATGACAACAACTTTTAGCAATTGGGCAGGATCGGTCACCACGAAACCGCAGGAGTTTGTACAGCCATCCCGAATCGATGAGATTCCTGGCATCATCAGTCGCTCCCGCAGCGTGCGTGCGGTGGGCGCCGGCCACTCCTTCACTCCCATCGCAGCGGGGGAGGAGACGATGCTCAATCTCGATCACGTGAGTGGACTGGTGAGCGTCGATAAGCAGCGCAAACGCGTCCGATTCCTGGCGGGCACTCGGTTACGTGATGTCCCAGCCCTTCTGCGCCCCTTTGGTCTTGCCCTGGCCAATCAGGGGGATGTGGACCCGCAATCGCTAGCGGGCGCGATTTCCACCTCGACCCACGGCACCGGCATCAATTACACGGGCTTTGCAGGCACGGTCACTGGGCTGACGCTTATCGACGCCGACGGCAACACCCGCTCCTATTCCATCGACGAAGACCCAGAACTCCTTCGCCTCGTGGTCGTCAGCGTGGGCGCGCTCGGCGTGGTTGTCGAAGTCGAAATGCAGTGCGTGGATGCCTTTGACCTGCTGGCTGAGGAGTCCGGCATTGCCTTCGATGAGCTGATGGATAACTGGGAGGAGCTCTCTAGGGGCGTCGACCACTTCGAGTCCTACTGGTTCCCGCACACCGACCGCGCGATGGTCAAGGCCAATACGCGCCTCGAACCGAACGGGGAGCGCCGCTCACGTCTCAAGGCGCTTATCGACGACGAGCTCATCGGCAACGGCGCCTTCGCCGCCGCCCTGGCGCTGGGACGTCTTATTCCGGGGACGATTCCGACGCTCAACAAGTTCGCCACATCGGTCATCTCCAATAACCGCTATCGTTCCGCCGCCCACGACGTTTTCGTTAGTCCGCGCCGGGTTCGCTTTCATGAGATGGAGTACGCAGTGCCGCTTGCCGACGGCCCCGCCACCGTCCGCGAAATCCGCCGCTTCATCGACGAGCAGGATTGGCGCATCGGATTTCCGATGGAGCTGCGCACGACGGCAGCGGATGACGTTGCACTCTCGACGGCATCGGGCCGCGAGTCGATGTACATTGCCTTCCACATTCCACGTGCGCTCAACCCGCAGGATTACATGCCGAAGCTCGAGCCCATCTTGCGCGCAGCGGGCGGGCGCCCGCACTGGGGCAAGATGAACTCCCTGTCTCGGAGCGACTTTGCTCAACTTTATACAAGATTTGATGAGTTCTGCGAGCTGCGTGAAAAGATGGACCCTGATTGGAAGTTCGGCTCGCCCTACCTGCGAAAACTGTTCGGATAGGGACGTCGTCAAGCGTGGCACGACCCTGAGGATGGATTCGAAAGTATCTCTGATCTTTGGTAGCGTGTGGAAGTCTTAATTCCATAACACTGCTGAAGAAGGTGTCTCAAACGTCCTCTGAATCCCAGTCCCTCATTACGCCGACATTCGTGTTTGCGTGGTTGGTGAATTTCGCCCAATTTACGGTCTTCTATCTGCTTGTGACCATCATGGCGCTCTATGCCGTCGAGCAGTTCCAAGCTTCGGACACGGCGGGCGGGTTTGCCTCAAGCGCTTTCGTGGTGGGGGCGACGATTGCCCGCCTCTTTTCGGGCTACATCGTGGATGCTGTTGGGCGGAAGCGCTCGCTGGTTGTCTCCCTCATCGTGGTCACTGTGGCGATGGCGCTGTATTTCCCAGCTCAGTCTCTGCCACTGTTGTTCGCTGTCCGTATCTTGCATGGCTTCGGTTATGCGGTGGCCTCGACGGCTGTGATGGCCGTGGTGCAATCGGTGATTCCTGACCATCGCCGCGCTGAGGGAACCGGCTACTTCGCCTTGGGGACGACACTGGCCACTGCTTTTGGTCCGGCGGCAGGTCTTGCGATTGTCCACAATGCTGGCTATAACACCGTGTTTCTGGTGGCGCTGACGCTGACGGTAGTGGCCATGGGCTTGGGGCTCATCGTCAAAGCGCCGGCGCAGGAGCATCGCAGCGTCTCCTTCTCGCTGGGGAATATTGTGCACCCGGCGGTGGCGCCGTTCGGCGTCTTTATCCTTTTGGTCGGTGTTGCTTATACGGGCATCATTACCTTCCTGAATGGCTATTCCGCTCACGCAGGTCTGGAGAAGGGCGTTAGCTATTTCTTCTTGGCTTATGCGGTTGTGAGTCTCATCCTGCGCTTTGTGCTGGGCAAGCTGCAGGATCGGCGCGGTGACAACATCATCATCTACTCCTCGCTCGTCTTCTTTATCGCCGGCTTGGCTGTCCTGGCTTCGGCTGGCGCTGATTGGCAGATTATTGCTGCGGGTGCTTTGGTGGGCATCGGATATGGCTCTATCCTTCCGGCCGGTCAGGCAATCGCTGTGCGCCTGGTGCCGATGCATGAGATGGGTGCGGGGATCTCGACCTTCTTCCTGCTGCTGGACCTAGGCATCGGCTTCGGGCCGATTCTGCTGGGGCAGGTTATCTCCGCGACGGGATATTCCGCCATGTACTGGATGCTGGCGGCTTTGATGTTGGTTGCTTCAGTGGTCTACTTCTTTGTTCACGGACGCAAGGACATTGCGCGCGGTGACGTGCGCTACGAATAGACTCCACGTCGATGGCATGCCTGTCGGCAGCCATCGAATGTGCTGGCTAATGTGGGGTAGCTACCCCCGTTTATAGTAACGACTTGACACGAATTCACCACGAGCTATGGCCATACGGGGTGTGTGGCACTAGAATCATGGTTAGAACACTTCTTCTAACACATGTTTATCTCGGGGGAGATACCCATGACCACTGTCACACGCCCGCCAACCTTCTTCTTTTCCACCACCAACCCGAATAACCCACACGCCATAGCCCGCTCCAAAGCACGCCGGGCCACCTATAAAACCTGGGTCGGGGCCATGCCCAGCCTGCACGCCGATATCAACACCACCGCACTATCCCTAGTCGCCGCCTGGTCACTGCCGGAAGGCCACATCAAATCCGGCCTGCGTGCTATCCACCGGCTAGAAAGTCTGCCGAAAGTCAAAGCCATACAAGACACCCACTGCCTGCTCGACATTGAATCCCTCATTGCTATCGATCAACCCATGTCAGCACTGACAGCCTTGACTGATGAAACCCTGGATTTTATCGACACCCTCCTGGCTGACTTCTTCACCCCTTCTAAGCCGAACCAAGCTTTTCCTACACGTAGTCAAATCAGGCGCAAAGTCCGCGATATTTGTAAAACCCTGGATGATTCCATCGCCTACCAAGATACCCGGCCTAAAGATACGTACCGGTTTTCTTCTAACGGCACCTCTGCCTGGCTGGAACTGCAGGTTGGGGAAGACACCGGCATTAAACTCGATGCCTTCATCCACCAGACCGCCGCCAAGGAAGACATCACTGTCGCTGAGGCAGTCATCAAACTGCTTTCCGGTGAGATAAAGCCACCAGCTACCGTGGTGCTCCACACCTACCAGGCCTGCGATATTGAGGATGCACCGACCTTTATTGAAGGCTTCGGCTGGCGAGCTGAGCCCATGCCACATGACAAGATGCGGGATTTAACCGAAGAGATAAAAGAGGCCGATGGCTACCAGCCAGGAATCATCATGCGCAAACTTGTCGAAGGCCGCGACGGTACCTGCCGGGTCGGCGGATGCGGCGAGCCTGCTTTTCTCAGCCAGTTGGATCACCGATACAACTGGGCCGAAGGCGGGCCAACCCACCCGAAGAACCTGGTTTTCGCCTGTCGATCATGGTGGTGATGGTGCACAGAATTATGAACGCAAGGGCCCACCAACTACCTGCTCGCGAAGACTGTTCTTGTCCACCGGGAACTGTCTTATTTCCGTCTTCCCGTAGGGGACTATTTTTACTTTGGCTCAAAATGCACCAAAGGTATTATCCTCAACCGCCAAAATGTTACTTCCAGGTAAGAAATAGTCCCTATTTATAGATAGCTCCTGGCGGTTAATCCTGTCATCCTGGCTCTCGTCGAGCTGCAACTCTCGCATAGCGTGGTTGCTAAGGAGGTGTGCCCAATTGGATTACAAGTACCTACACACTTGATCGGTGCTGCACGTTTCAGGGTCCGGGTGTGCGGCGTCCTGTCTGAGGTCCGCGATAGTGTCGCGCAGCACGGAGAGCTGCGCGATCTGCTGCTCGATCTCAGCGAGGCGCACGTCAAGCAGGTCGCGCACGTGCTCGCAGGGCGCCTGGCCGCCGTCGCGGATGTCGAGGATCTGGCGGATCTGGGCGAGGGTCAGCCCGGCGGCCTGGCCCCGGTGGATGAACCCGACCCGACCCACGGCATCCTCGGCGTAGTCCCGATAGCCGGAGGCCAATCGCTCGGCCGGAGGGAGCAGGCCCGACTCCTCGTAGAACCGCAGGGTCTTGGTCGTGGTTCCGGTTGCTTCCGCAAGCTGTCCGATCCTCATGTTCGCCGATTCCCCTTCCAATGGCCACCACACTTGACCTTCCATTGTACTGGAAGGTTCACAATGGTTCCATAGGAACTTTTGAACCACAGGGAAGAGACATCTGGAATGACAAACGAAAAGTTCGATCTGGCGATTATTGGTTCCGGCGGCGGAGCGTTTGCGGCCGCGATCCGGGCCACCGGACTGGGCAAGCGCGTCGTGATGGTGGAGCGCGGCACCGTGGGCGGGACATGCGTGAACACGGGCTGCGTCCCGTCGAAGGCGCTCCTGGCTGCCGCGGAGGCCCGCCACGTGGCGTTGGATTCGGCCCGCTTCCCTGGGGTGGCGGCCTCGGCGGGCCCGGTGGACATGCCGGCCCTGATTCAGGGCAAGGCCGCGCTGGTTGAAAGTATGCGCACGGAGAAGTACGTCGATCTGGCCGCGGACTACGGGTGGACGATGATCTCGGGGGACGCGTCGTTCACCGGAACCCAGGACGCACCGCTGCTCCGGGTGATCTCCCCGGATGGTGCGGTGAGAACGATCGAGGCCGGGCACTACCTCGTGGCCACTGGCTCCGCACCCTACGTGCCGCCCGTTCCCGGACTGGCCGAGGCCGGGTACCTGACCTCGACGACGGCGATGGAACTGGACGAGGTGCCCGAATCAATGCTGATCCTGGGCGGAGGCTATGTTGCCCTGGAGATGGCACAGCTTTTCTCCCGGCTGGGCTCCCGGGTGACCATGCTGGTCCGTTCCCGGTTGGCCTCGCAGGAGGAACCGGAGGCATCCAAGGCGTTGGCGGGGGTGTTCGCCGACGAGGGGATCCGGGTGGTCCGGCGGGCCATGGCCGACTCCGTGGCCTCCGGCCCGGACGGGGTCTCGGTGACGGCAAACGTGGCCGGGGGCGAGGAGGTGTTCCGCGCTTCCCGCATCCTCGTGGCACTGGGCCGCCGCCCGGTGACCGAGGGACTGGACCTTGACGCCGTCGGGGTGAAGACCGGCGCATCCGGCGAGATCGTGGTCGATTCCCGCCTGGCCACGTCCAACCCGCGGGTTTGGGCCGCCGGGGACGCGACCGGCCATCGGGAGTTCGTTTACGTCGCAGCGGCCCACGGCGCCTTGGCCGTGGACAATGCGTTCACCGATGCCCTGGCCGAGGTCGACTACCGGCACCTGCCCCGGGTCACCTTCACCAGTCCCGCCATCGGGGCGGTCGGGATGACGGAAAAGGAAGCTGTCGCCGCCGGGATCAGCTGCGAGTGCCGGGTCCTCCCCCTGGAGTACGTGCCGCGAGCCGTGGTCAACCGCGACACCCGCGGCTTCATCAAGGTTGTCGCGGACCGCGACACCGGACGGATCCTGGGCCTCTCCGCGGTGGCCAAGGACGCCGGGGAAATCGCCGCCGCCGGCGTCTACATCCTCGAAGCGGGCATGACCACCGCGCAGGTCGCCGCCGCCTGGAGCCCCTACCTGACGATGACCGAGGGCATCAGGATCGCCGCCAAGGCCTTCACCACCGACGTCTCCGAGCTCTCCTGCTGCGCCTGAGCTCCAGCCCCCACTACCGAAGCAAAGGAATGCCCTGACCGCCACCGACCAGGCCCTCACCTATCTGTTGTCCCCGAGCACCACCGCACCGACCACGGCACCGCCTGAGTCCCCATCCCCATTCCTGGAAGGAACCACCAGACACCATGACATACCCGAGATCCCGCCGTTCTCTGTCCGTTCCCCGGCCCAGGCACCTCGCCTCCGCCCTGTTTCTGGCAGCGGTCATGGCACTGACAACCGCCTGCGCCAGCTCACCGAGCGGCCCGTCGGCCGCGCCAGGCGGTTCGTCGCCCGACGCGGCCGGTGCCGTTGCTGTTACGGTCTCCGACATTGACGGCACTACCCGGACCATCCCGGACGGTAAGCCCGCAGCACTGTTCTTCTTCTCTGCCGGATGCGGTGAGTGTGCGGAAGGGGCCGATTCCCTGAACAAGGCCTCCACGGCCCTGGGAAGCTCGGCCGACTACCTCCTGGTGGACGTGGACCCCCGAGAACCGAAGGAGACCATCAACGGATTCCGCGATTACATCAAGGCCCCTGAGCTCCCTGCCGTCATCGACACCGAGGCCACACTGACCACCCAGTACAAGGTCACCTCCATAAGCACCCTGGTGGTGGTCGACGCGAAGGGCGACGTTACCTTCCGGGCCACCGACCCGTCTGCGGAAAAGATCCAAGAAGAACTCACCAAGGCCGGTGCCCAATGACAGCCCTGCTTGCCCTGGCCTTCGCCGCTGGAATGATTGCCCCGGTCAATCCCTGCGGTTTCGCCCTCCTGCCCGCCTGGATAGCCCAGACCATCGGGGACGCCCGGACGCGCCCGCTCGCGCTGCGTCTGGCCCACGGGCTCCGGGCCGGGCTCGCGCTCAGCCTCGGCTTCGCCGGGACCCTGGCAGCCTTCGGGCTGATCGTCAGCGCGGGCGCCAGGACCCTGATCAGCGCAGCGCCCTGGCTGGGAATGGCCACCGGGGTGATCCTTCTCCTGCTGGGCCTGGCCATGCTCACCGGACTCACACCACGGCTCCGTCTGCCGGCCTGGGCCACGAAACCCCGCACACAAGAAGCCGCAGGGGCAGGTCACAAAACCGGGCGCATGGTGGCCTTCGGGATCGGATACGCCGCAGCATCCCTCGGCTGCACCCTCGGGGTGCTCTTGGCCGTGATCGCCCAAGCCCAGGCCGTCGCCAGCTACGCCGGGCTGCTCGCGGTCTTCGCCGCCTACGCCGCAGGCTCGGCCACTGTCCTGATGCTCGTTTCGGCAGGCACGGCCATCGCCGGGGCCGCCCTCGGGCGAAGAATCACCGGCCTGGCCAAGCACAGCAACCGCATTGCCGCCTTCATCCTCACCATAACCGGCGCCTACCTCAGCTGGTATTGGTATCCCGCCGCCACCGGCGGAACCGCACAGGCCAACAGCCTCGCCGTATGGTCAGCCGCCGCCAGCGCCTGGATCAGCGACAACAGCACCCTGATCGCAGCCCTCGCCGCAGCCGTGGTGCTCGCATCGGCATTGGCCGCCCTCAACCGGCGCAGGAGACTGCGCATCAGACAGGGAACGCCGCCCACAGGCGAGGGCCCCGGGCAAAGCGGGGAACCCGACTGCTGCACACCAACTCCGGACAACAACTCGACCGAGGACCGGCCAGGCGCGATCCCGTAGCTGGCCGAGGACTCCCAAAAAGCAAGGGGGAGAGGGAACCTTGCCCATCTTCTGGCAAACGAGGCGCCCGCCTATCAGGACAGGTTGGTACAGCGGCATCAGGCCGGAAGTCAATTCGTGCGGCCCTGCTCGTCGTCTGAAACGACAATTCGGATCGCTAGCGGTCGGGCGATTGACGCTGCCTGAAGCTCAAGTGTGGGTCGTTGATGGAAGTTACTACCAGGAGGGGGAGAGTGAGGCGGTGGGTTAGATCTCTTTTAGGCGATTCCGCTTGGAGGCGAAGAGAACGCCTCCGCCGGTGATGATTGCGGCGGCAACAAGGTAATACGCCGGGGCGAGTTGGTTGTCTGTTTTGTCAATAAGCCAGGTGGCGATCATGGGCGCTGTGCCACCGAAGACAGCGTTAGCTGTGTTGAAGGTGAGAGCAAAGCCGGAAAGGCGAACATGGGTGGGGAACTGTTCGGAGAGGAAGGAGGGGAGGACGCCGTCGTTAAGCGCAAGCACGCCGCCGAGGCATACCTGGATGATGATGACGAGGAAAATGCCGGCGCCGTCGAGAAGAATGAACGCAGGGACGATGAAGAGTCCCATGAAAAGTGCAGCGCACAGCATGGTCGTGCGGCGGCCCAGGCGGTCCGATAGCAGGCCGGTGAGAAGTGCGAAGCCGATATAGAACGCGGAAGCGACCGACGATGCAATGAAGGCAGGTGTCTCCGCCATGCCCAGCTCCTGGGAGAGGTAGGTGGGCAAATAGGTCAGGATGACGTAGAAGCCAATGGCGTTGAGAACCGCGCCCGAGAAGGCAATTGCCAGGGCCTTGGGATATTTGATGACCTCGCGAAGAGGGGATTCTTCCGTGTCATCTTGATTCTCAAAGCGGGAAGACTCATCGGCGTTGCGGCGAATCCACAGGCCGTAAAGGCCCAGAGGTAGTGCGATGAGGAAGGGGACGCGCCAACCCCAAGAAATGAGAGCATCGTCGTCGAGTACGCCGGTGAGTAAAGCCGCAATGAGGGAGCCCAATAGCAGGCCGGATGCTGTGGCGGAAGGAACGATTGCGGCGTAAATGCCCCGCTTATGCGTCGGGGCGATTTCTGCGAGGTGCGTGGCTGCACCGGCATATTCGCCAGCCGCGGAGAAACCTTGGACCATGCGCGAAAGTAGAAGCAGCAGGGTGGCGGCGAATCCGATGGTTTCGTAGCTGGGGAGGAAGCCGATCACGGCTGTCGCTAGTGACATCATCGTGATCGATACCGTCAGGGTTTGAATTCGTCCGTGTTTGTCACCAAAGTGTCCCCACACTATTCCGCCGAGCGGGCGGACGAGGAAAGAAAGCGCAAAGAGTGCGAATGTCATGATGAGCGCGCGGCGCCCTTCCATCTCCGGGAAGAAGACCCGGGAGATAATGGCCGACATATAAATGTAGGCCGCATAGTCGAACCATTCGATGAATGTTCCTATGAAGGACGCCTTGATAGCGCTGCGGTGTTGTGTGGAATCGGGGTCTGGTGGTGCTTGGGTTGACGTGGACATAGCTTCCACCGTACAGAAACTATGTGTGGTCCACGTCACTACCTTTAGGTGTTGACGCTTTCCCGCTCGTTCTCGTCAGCGTTCATGATGTCATTGACGCCACCTTGGGCGGCATCCCAGGTTGCTTGGTCTTGGATGCCGGCGCGCTTGGCGACGATGGTGGCACACAGTGCCTGACCGGTGACGTTGACGGCGGTGCGGCCCATGTCAATGATGGGTTCGATGGCAAGCAAGAGGCCGACGCCTGCCAGCGGGAGACCCAGCGTGGAGAGGGTCAGCGTCAACATGACGGTGGCACCTGTCGTGCCTGCAGTAGCTGCGGAACCAATGACGGAAACGAAGATGATGAGAAGGTATTGGGTCGGGGAAAGGTCAATTCCGTAGAACTGCGCAATGAAGATGGCGGCGATAGCCGGGTAGACGGAAGCGCAGCCGTCCATCTTCGTGGTAGCGCCGAGCGGGATGGCGAAGGAGGCGTATTCGCGAGGCACACCCATAGCCCTCTCCGTAAAGCGCTGGGTAACCGGCATGACTCCCATAGAAGAACGGGTGACGAAACCGAGGGAGAATACTGGCCATACGCGCTTGTAGAAGCCAATGATTGGAATGCGGTTGAATGCGAGGACGGCAGGGTAGACCACAACAATGACAAGGGCGAGCCCGACATACATCGCGAGGACGAACTTGCCCAAGGAGCTCAGCGCATCCCAGCCGTAGGTAGACACGGCTTTACCGATGAGGGCGGCGGTGCCAATCGGGGCGAGACGGATGATCCACCAGAGAACCACCTGGATGACCTTGAGGAAGGATTCGGTAAAGCGCAGGAAGGGATCGGCTGCCTTGCCAGCCTTGACCGCTGCGATGCCCAGAGCCAAAGAAATGACAAGGAGCTGAAGGGCGCCGAAGCTGAGGGAGACTTCGCCATCACTCAGGGAAGCCTTGAGTCCAAAGAAGTTGGCGGGGACGAGTTGCTGGAGGAAGGCGGTCCAGGACCCAACGTTGGAAGGATCGGCGGCGGTGGAGGCGTCGACAGTTGTGCCCACTCCGGGCTTCATCACGAGGGCAACGAGAATGCCGGCCAAGACGGAGAAGAAGGCCGTAATGGCGAACCATACGAGGGTGGAGATTGCCAGCGAGGCGGCGTTAGCCACCTTGCGCAGGTTGGCAACCGAGGTGACGACGGCCGCAAAGATGAGCGGCGGGACCATCACCTTGAGCAATTGGACGTACGCGCCGCCGACGCCGGACAGGGTATCGGAGAGCCACTCGGACTCCATGCCGGAGGCGATGAAGCCGAGGATCAGGCCGATGATGAGGCCGGCGATGACCTGGGCACCAAAGCCGGTGGCCCAAGAGGGCAGCGTGCGCGAGGATGCGCGGGAGGAAGTGTCGGACACGAGATTTTCCTTCTAGACAGTGTTGTATAGAAATGGACCAAATGGTTCGGTAGATTTATACCGATCGGTTCACTAGAACTTATAACACCGTACGCTGCCCAGAAATTCCCCTGCAAATTATGGGATGCGCTTGGTCCACTCTTCGTTGAGGAATTTGGTGTCGACGAGGCGCCGGGCGGCTGCTAGGGAGTCGTCGGAAAGCTCAGCGTCGACGGCGCCGTAGCGGGTGGCGAACTCGCGTGCCATGGTGTCGATGATTTCCTCGCGGGGCACGCCGGTCTGGCGGCGCAGCGGGTCCACACGTTTCTTTGCGCTGGCCAGGCCCTTGGAGGAGACCTTGACCTTGCCGATGCGCAAGACTTCCATCATCTTGTCCGCATCGATGTCATAGCTCATCGTGGTGTGGTGGAGCACCGCACCTTTGCGGCGCTTTTGCGCGGCACCGCCAATCTTTCCGCCGTCCGAGGTGATGTCATTAATCGGCACGTACCAGGCGTTGACGCCAAGCTTGCTCAGCGCCGCGAGTACCCATTGGTCTAGGTACTCGTAGCTGGCCTCGTAGGAATAGCCGGCCACGAGCGAGTCCGGGGCGTACAGGGAATAGGTCACGCAGTTGCCGCCCTCCATGAACATCGCACCGCCACCGGAGATTCGGCGTACTGGAATGATGCCGTGCTTGTCGACGCCCTCCTGGTCCAACTCGTTGGCATAGGACTGGTAGGAACCGAAGACGACGGCGCGGTCCTCCCATTCCCAGAAGCGGAGCGTGGGCCCGCGCTTTCCTTCCGCGACTTCGTTGAGGAGGACTTCATCGAGGGCAACGTTTACTGGGGTAGGTAGAACCCCAGGGCGCAGGATCTCCCAGCTGTGGTCGGTGAAATCGGTGCCGCCTGACAGCGCGCGCTTGACCGTGACAGCTAGGTGGTGGGTGTCGAATCCGTGGAGAGCTACGGGTGAATCGATTCGCGCCAGGGCGGCATCGAGGCGGGATTGGATGTCCTCGGTGCTTGTGGCAGTAGTGATGCCGACCAGCGCTGGGGCTAGTGCCTCGTAGGCCTCTTCCGGTTCGAGGAAGAAATCGCCAGAGACCTTGGCTGCGGTAACGGTGCTGTCGGCGTCAATATCGAGATCGACGACGAGTAGTTTGCCGCCGGGGACTTTGAGCTCGAAGTGTTCAGTTTGGTTCATGGTGTTCAGGGTACTCAGGTATGGCGGTGTGACGATTGGGAGAGTAGACCATTTAATGAACTCGGAAACTGGGGCGGGGGTAGCTAACGTCTCTTGGCTGTGCCTTTGGGAATCGTAAGGAGTTGCGTAGAGAGTCGCTGTTGGGCGCTATGCTGCGGGCGCAAGTTAGTGCCTTAATGTTTCGTTCTAGAATATGGGGAGGAAATGTAGGGCGGGGCTGGCAGGCGTTTGAGGTGCTCAAATGGTCTGTAATCTAATTGTTATAGCTAATATGACCTGCGGCTACGCGCGATTTTGACAAAAGAGGGGGATGCGGCGGTGGCGCATTGTTGTTTCGTCCGTATGGTGGGGGGGGCAACGCAAACGAAATAGCAAATCGTCCCCCAATCCCCTGGAATTTATGGGGGTAAAGATGAAAGCTATCGTTTGCTGTCGAGATATAGACCAAATGTAGAAAGGTTTAGAGAAACAATGGGTAAGAACATCAAGGATCTGTTTAACGCAACCGCATACGACAAGGCCGGCGAGAAGCTGGGCTCCGTCAAGGAGGTCTTCGTCGACGAGCAGTCCGGTCAGCCGACTTTCGTTGAGGTCAACCACGGTCTGTTCGGTATGAGCTCCAGCTTGGTTCCGCTCCGTGGTCACGATTTCACCGGTGATGAGCTCAAGCTGGCCTTCTCCAAGGACCGCATCGAGAACGCACCGGACTTTGACTCCGATAAGCCGCTGACTCCTGAGGCGCAGGCGGACATCTTCAAGCACTACGACCTCGAGAACGCACAGGACGTAACCACCTACCGTGACGAGCGTGATGAGCGCGCTGGCGTTGCCGGTGCTGGCGTAGCTGGCGCTGGTGTTGCCGGTGCTGGCGTAGCTGGCGCTGGTGTTGCCGGTGCTGGTGCAGGTGCACACGCTAAGGATGAGACCGAGCGCGCCGCTGTCTCCGACAATAGCGTCACCAACAACGAGGGCGAGGTTATCCGCTCCGAGGAGCGCTTGGACGTCAACAAGGAGCGCGTGGCCACCGGCGAGGCGCGCCTGCGCAAGTACGTCGTGACCGATACCGAGACCGTCGAGGTTCCGGTTGAGCGCGAAGAGGTTCGCGTCGAGCGCACCCCGATTTCCGAGGCTGACGCTGCCAACTACACCGGCACCATCGGTGATAACGGCGCGGAGGAAGCCTCCGTTACCCTGCACGAAGAGCGCGTGAATGTAGAGAAGAAGACCGTCCCGGTGGAGAAGGTTAACCTTTCCAAGGAGACCATCAAGGACACCGAGACACACACCGAGGATCTGCGCAAGGAGCAGATCGATACCGACGGCATCACCGAGACCCGCAAGTAATCTCGGTTAAGGGCTAAGAGGCTGGAGCTGCAAAGCTCCAGCTTTTCGCGTTTTGGGTTTGCTCAGTATTTTTTGGTCTTGAACAGGGTGGAAAACGCAAGGCCAAGCCAGTAGGTTTAAGGCATGTCACGTTTTAGCCCACTGAATTGGCCCGTTGTGCGCCAAATCCGGAACAAGGATGCCTTCGGCCGCGACGTGTCCACGCAGTCGGCTAAGAGTGAAGACCTGCGCGGACGCACCGTTGACGCGGACCGCGTCGTCCAGTCGGTCTGCCCCTACTGCGCAGTGGGTTGTTCTCAGCGCGTTTATGTCAAGGATGACCGCGTCATCCAAATCGAGGGCGACCCAGATTCCCCGATTTCCCGCGGCCGCCTGTGTCCCAAGGGCTCTGCTTCTGAGCAGCTTATTAATTCCTCGACACGCATCACCACGATCAAGTACCGAGCTCCCTATGCCACCGAGTGGCAGGAGCTCGACGAAGAAACCGCGATGGATATGATCGCGGACCGTTTCGTGGAGGCGCGCGCGAGGCACTGGGAGGACGTCGATAAGCATGGGCGTCGTCTCAACCGCACCATGGGCATTGCGGGCCTGGGTGGTGCGACGCTGGATAATGAGGAGAACTACCTTATCAAGAAGCTGTTTACCGCCACCGGCGCCATTCAGGTGGAAAACCAGGCGCGTATATGACACTCCGCCACTGTTCCTAGTCTAGGAACGTCGTTTGGCCGCGGCGGCGCAACCCAACCGCTGCAGGATATGGCGAATGCGGACTGCATCGTCATCGAGGGTTCTAATATGGCGGAATGCCACCCCGTGGGATTCCAATGGGTCGTGGAAGCCAAGAAGCGTGGTGCGCGCATTATCCACGTGGATCCGCGCTACACACGTACGTCTGCCTTTGCGAACCGTCACATCGGCATTCGCGGAGGCACGGACGTGGTGTTGCTCGGCGCGATTATCAAGTACGTGCTGGATAATGACCTGTATTTCCACGATTACGTGGTGAATTACACGAACGCGGCGTCGATCATCTCGCCGGATTTCCAGGACACCGAGGATTTGGAGGGCTTGTTCTCCGGGTACGACGCAGAGAAGGGCAAGTACGTCACGGACTCGTGGCAGTACGTGCGAAAGCCTGAGGGCTCCTCGTGGAACGTGGAGAAGGACATGACGCTGGAGGATCCGAATACGGTCTTCCAGATTCTCAAGCGCCACTACTCGCGCTACACCCCGGAGATGGTGGAAGAGACCTGTGGCATTTCGCCGGAGGACTTCTACTACTTGGCGGACTCGATTGCGCAGAACTCCACCCCGGAGCGCACTACGTGCTTCGCCTACGCGCTGGGCTTTACCCAGCACACCCTGGGTGCACAGTTCATCCGTACCGCGGCGATCCTGCAGCTGCTCATGGGCAACGTGGGCCGACCTGGCTCGGGGATCATGGCTTTGCGCGGGCACGCCTCGATTCAGGGATCGACCGATATTCCGACCCTCTTTAACTCGCTGCCGGGCTACCTGCCCATGCCGCACGCGGATCAGGAGACCTGGGAAGATTACCTGGATTCCTTCCGGCAGGAAGACCAGAAGGGTTTCTGGCAGCTGGGTGAGAACTACGCGGTCTCGCTCATGAAGTCCTACTGGGGCGACGCCGCAACCAAGGAAAATAACTGGGGTTTTGACCTCATGCCGCGCCTGTCCGGTGCGCACTCGACGTATGAGACCTTGTTGGCCATGCTGCGCAAGGAGGTGGAAGGCTACTTTGTCTTTGGCCAGAACCCGGCGGTGGCGCAGTCCAACGGCGGCATGCAGCGCCGCGGGCTCGCCTCGCTGAAGTGGCTGGTTGTCCGCGATTTCCAGGAGATTGAAACGGCAAGTTTCTGGAAGGATTCGCCGGAAGTCAAGAACGGCGAGCTCAAGACCGAGGAGATTGCCACCGAGGTCTTCCTCATGCCGGCGGCAACGCACGTGGAGAAGTCCGGAACCTTTACCCAGACTCAGCGCATGGTGCAGTGGCGCTTCCAGGCGACTCCGCCGCCGGGCCAGGCCCGCAGTGAGGCCTGGTTCTTCTACCAGCTGGGCAAGAAGATTCGGGCGCGCCTCGCGGATTCAACTGATCCGCGCGATCTGCCGATCAAGTCTGTCACCTGGGACTACACCGAGGATGAGCACGGCGATCCAAGCTCGGATGAGATTCTGCGTGAGATCAACGGCTACTACCTTGATGGGCCTAAGAAGGGCCAGCTTTTGCCGGCCTTTACGGAGATGCGGGCCGACGGTTCCACCTCCGGCGGCTGCTGGATCTACACCGGCGTGTATAAGGACGGCATCAACCACGCCGCGAAGAAGGTCCCGGGTTCGGAGCAGAACGAGGTGGCACTCGAGTGGGGCTGGGTCTGGCCGGCCAACCGACGCATCCTGTACAACCGCGCCTCCGCCAAGCCGGATGGCACTCCATGGTCGGAGCGCAAGAAGTACATTTGGTGGGACGAGGACCAGGGCAAGTGGGTCGGCGATGATGTCCCGGACTTCCCGGTGACCAAGCGCCCGGACTACGTCGCGCCTGTCGACGCCGTCGGCCCCGATGCCCTCGATGGCGACGATCCGTTTATCATGCAGGCCGACGGCCTGGGTTGGCTGTTCGCGCCGAAGGGGCTGTCCGACGGTCCTCTTCCGACCCATTACGAGCCCCAGGAATCGCCGGTGCACAACGCGCTGTACAAGCAGCAGCAATCGCCGACGCGCCTGACTATCAAACGCGCGGACAACCTTTCCCGCCCCGAGCCAGGGGAGCGGGGCGAGGACGTGTTCCCGTTTGTCTTCTCCACCTACCGTCTGACGGAGATGTACACCTCGGGCGCGATGTCGCGCCGCTTGCCTTACTTGGCGGAGTTGCAGCCGGGGCTCTTCTGCGAGGTGGACAAGGAACTGGCCGCCAAGCGTGGATTGGTCAACGGCGAGTGGGCCACCATCGTGTCCCCGCGCGGCGTCATCGAGGCTCAGGTTTTGGTGACGGACCGCATGGAGATGCTCACCATCAATGGTGAGGACTTCCACCAGATCGGCTTGCCGTATCACTACGGAGAATCGGAGACCACCGAGGTGGCCGGCGATGGCGCCAACGACCTGTTGGGTCTGACCTTGGAGCCGAACGTGTTCATCCAGAACTCCAAGGTGGGTGCGTGCGATATTCAGCCGGGCCGCCGCCCGCGGGGCGAGGCCCGCGTCAAGCTCTTGCGTGAGTACCAGGAGCGGGCGCACCTCACCGTCGACTCAGGTAACCGGCTCCTCGATGTCTCAGATGCTTTCAGCACGGAGAGCGGCGCTTCGGAGGAGAACACCGGCGATGATGCCACCGCAGGCAATGTGGCGGACTACGAAGGCAAAGAAAGCTAAGGAGGACTCATGGCGAATTTCTTGACCGAAAAGGCCGATCGACACGGCTATGAGACCTATCAGCGAATGGCGTTCTTTACCGATACCTCGGTATGTATCGGCTGCAAGGCCTGCGAGGTGGCGTGCAAGGAATGGAATCGCAACCCGGTGGAGGGTTATGCGGTCACCGGTAATTCCTATGACAACACCGGTGGGCTAGGCGCGAATACGTGGCGTCACGTGGCCTTCATCGAGCAAAACAACGAGCGCATTGAGCAGGCGCGCGAGGACGGGCGCAAACTTGTCTCGCTGGGCCTGCCCACGGTGTCCGCACCGAGCGTCACCCCAGATACCGATGATTTTCGCTGGCTCATGTCCTCCGACGTGTGCAAGCACTGCACCAACGCGGGCTGCTTGGACGTGTGCCCGACGGGCGCGCTCTTTCGCTCCGAGTTCGGCACCGTCGTGGTGCAGGACGACGTGTGCAATGGCTGTGGTACGTGCGTGGCCGGTTGCCCCTTCGGCGTCATTGAGCGCCGCGATGACGGCGGCGTGACGCTCAAGGCGGACAAGACCGCCACCGTGGATTATGAGGTCCCTGACCACGCGGGTGTGAACGTGCTGGCAAAGCTGAAGCAGCTGAAACCCCAAGGGCCTGACCATATTCCGGGGCAGGCGATGCCGATCAAGAATTTAGGCGTGGCCCAGAAGTGCACCATGTGCTACGACCGCCTCAAGATCGGTGAGCAGCCCGCGTGCGCCAAGACGTGCCCGACGGATTCCATCCAGTTCGGCCCTTACGAGGAGATGCTCGCTGCCGCGAAGGAGCGTGTGCGCGTCCTGCACGAGCAGGGGCTGACGGAGGCTCGTCTCTACGGCGCCAATTCCCAGGATGGGGTCGGTGGAACGGGTTCTATTTTCCTGTTGCTCGATTCCCCAGAGGTCTACGGGCTGCCGCCGGATCCGCGCGTTCCCACGGCGGATTTGCCGCAGATGTACAAGACCGCAGCGAAAGCTATCGGAGGAATGGCGCTGGCCGTGGCCGGGGCATTCATGTTGGGAGGCCGCAAGTGAGCGAGTTTGATGAGTACCGCCCGCCGCAGGAGCCTAGGCGCAGGCGAGGCAGCGGCAAGAAACGCAAGCGCGGCCGCGTCGGAGCCGGCGCACAGGATGGTTCCAAAGAAGAGCGTATGGCGGAGGACTTCGAGTTTTCCTCGTATTACGGCAAGCCCGTAGTCAAGGCCCCGCCGTGGGAGTGGCCCATCGGCGGCTATCTCTTCCTCGGCGGCGTGGCCGGCGGTTCTGCGATGTTGGCCGCCGGTGCCCAGGCCACTGGGAACGCACCGCTGAAACGCTCGACGCGGATGACGGCTTTCTCCGCGGCATCGGTAGGGTCGGTCTTTTTGGTGCTCGACCTCGGCCGCCCAGAGCGCCTGCTCAACATGTTCCGCGTCTTCAAGGTGACCTCGCCGATGTCCATCGGCTCGTGGATCCTGGGCAGCTTCGCTTCCGCCGCGGCCCTGCCGGCGGTCGAGGAAGCGGACGAACTGGTCGGCGGTGTGCTGCCGAAGTCGCTTCGCCGCCTCCTCGATAAGGCGGCGGGTCCAGCAGGCGCTGTCGCCGGCGTGCTTGGTGGCCCGCTGGCGGGCTACACGGCGGTGCTGTTGGCCAACACGTCAAACCCGACGTGGAATGACGCGAAGAAGCATCTGCCTTATGTGTTCGTGTCCTCGGCCTCGGCTGCGGCGTCGGGTGCCGCCATGGTCTTTACCCCGGTGGAGAATGCTGGCGCGGCACGAGCGCTCGGTATCACTGCCGCGGCGACCGATCTGGCCGCGACCCGTGTCATGGAAGCGAACATGGAGCCAGAGCCTCTGCGCCCGCTGCACGAAGGCACACCCGGGAAACTCATGAAGGCCTCCGAGGCGCTCATTGCCGCGGGCGGGGTGGGAACCGCAATCGCGTCGGTGACAAAGTCGCGGGCGGTGTCGGTGGTCTCCGGCCTGGCACTTCTGGCGGGTTCTGCCTGCACTCGTTTCGGCGTGCTCAATGCGGGGCTGGAGGCGGTGAAGGACCCCGCGACAAGCATTGGCCCGCAAAAGCGCCGTGCTGAGGCCCGCCGCCAGGCAGAAGGCCTCACGCACTCGACGGTGACTAGCGGATAGTAATGCGCGCCTCGCCCGGCACGGTGCGGCCGATGACCGGATAGCCAGGAACCTCGCCGATGACCAGCAGGCCACCCGAGGTTTGGGCATCGGCGAGGAAGACCAAGTCCTCTTCGCTCAAGTCTGAGTCGAGGTGGGGGCGGACCCAATCCAGGTTGCGGCGCGAGCCGCCCGGGATGAAGCCCTCCGCCAGGGCCTCCATGGCGCCGTCCACCGCAGGAACAGCGGAAAAATCCAGCTCCGCGCCGACACCGGAGGCGCGGCACATCTTGTAGAGGTGGCCCAGAAGCCCGAAGCCGGTGACGTCCGTGGCCGCGCGCACGCCCGCGGCTACGGCGGCCGCGGCAGCGTCGCGGTTGAGCGTGGTCATGGAATCCACCGCGGCCTGGGAGACTTCACCGGTGGCCTTGTGCTTGTTATTGAGGATGCCCACACCGATTGGTTTGGTCAGCGTGATGGGCAGGCCCGCCTCGGCGGCGTCGTTGCGCATAATCTTGTCGGGGTGGACGATGCCCGTGGCAGCCAAACCATACGTGGGCTCCGGGGCAGTGATGGAGTGTCCACCAGTAATGGAGATCCCTGCCTCGCTGGCCACATCCATGCCACCGCGCAGGACTTCGCGCAAAATGTCGAGGCCGAGCTTCTCGCGCGGCCAGCCCACGAGGTTGATGGCGGTGATGGGCGTGCCGCCCATGGCGTAGACGTCGGAAAGCGCATTGGCAGCAGCCACCCGGCCCCAGTCATAGGGGTCGTTGAGCATTGGGGTAAAGAAGTCCGCGGTGGAGATGACCGCGAGGCCGTCGTGGATGCGCACCGCGGCGGCGTCGTCGCCGTCGTCAAGCCCCACCAGCACGTTGGGGTCCGCGGTACCCACGAGGCCCGCGACGGCGGACTCGAGTTCTCCTGGGGGAATCTTGCAGGCGCAGCCGCCACCGGCGGCAAAGGACGTAAGTGTGATGTCAGACATGGGGGCCATTCTAGCCGCGTGTATGGTGAGCAGACGGAGGCGTACGTGTCCTGGTGGGCGCCCCGGTCTTCAAAACCGGTGAGGCCGAGCATCTCGGTCTGGCAGGTTCGATTCCTGTCCGTCTCCGCCATCCGTGCTGCTAGGAGGACCCATGACGACAGACCCCCGCCGCTTCATCCCGAAGATGGATGAGATCCTCCAGTACCCAGCGGTGCGCACTGCGCGGGAGCGCAGTGCAGCTCACAAGGTCCGGGCAATCATCGACGCCGTGCTTGCCGACGCCCGCTCCGGCTCCCTCGATCCCACCCATATCCAACAGGAGCTGGCCGCCAGGTTGGACGCAGTGCAGCCCTATTCCTTGCGCCGCGTTATCAACGCCACGGGCGTCATCATTCACACGAACCTGGGCCGTGCCCCTTTGCCACCAGCCGCGGTGGACGCGCTCGCAGCCGCAGCCGGCTATACGGACGTTGAGATGGACTTAGACAGCGGTCAGCGCTCGCGGGATAGGGGACGCGGCGCGGTCGAGGCTGTCCTGGCCGCCTGTCCCGGCGCGGAGGATGCGCTGGTGGTTAACAATGGAGCATCCGCGCTGCTGCTGGCGACCGCCGCCTTGGCCCCCGGCAATGAGGTCATCATTTCCCGGGGCGAACTCATCGAGATTGGCGCGGGCTTCCGCTTGCCCGAGCTCATCGAGTCCACGGCCACCCGGTTGCGGGAAGTGGGCGCGACGAACCGCACACACGTGGCGGACTATCAGCGGGCTTTGGGGGAGAACACCGGAGCGATTCTCAAGGTGCATCCCTCCAACTTTCTGATCAGTGGTTTTACGTCTTCTGTGCCGGTTGCTGAGTTGCGTGCGCTTACGGATGTGCCGCTCATCGTGGATATCGGCTCAGGGTTGCTCACTCCCGATGCAGTGCTTCCTGAGGAGCCCTCCGCCAGCCAGGCTCTTCGTGATGGCGCGGACGTGGTGCTCTTTTCGGGCGATAAGCTGCTCGGTGGACCACAAGCCGGTGTGCTTGTGGGGACGAAGGAAGCGATCGCCGCGTGTAAGAAACACCCGTTGGCGCGGGCGGTGCGCATCGATAAGCTGCGGCTCAACGCGCTTGAAGCCTCGCTTTCAACCCCCTCCAATGCCGTGCAGGACGCGCTGCACATTGATCCGCAACGTCACCTCGAGCGCACCGAGAAGGTCGCCGCGGCGGTAGGCGGCGAGGTTGTCGAGCATGACGGGCGCGTAGGCGGCGGCGGGGCGCCCGAGGTACCGCTGCCAGGCTGGGCTGTGGCGTTGCCAGAAGAGCTGGCCCGTCCACTGCGGTTGGGCGAGCTTCCTGTGGTGGCGCGCGTGAACCAGGGCCGCTGTCTGGTGGATGTGCGCTGCGTGCCGGAGTCGCAGGATGCGGAGCTTATTGCTGCAATTCAGGCGGTGATGTAGGTGTACGTTGTGGCGACCGCCGGGCATGTGGATCACGGAAAGTCGAGCCTGGTGAAGGCGCTGACGGGAATGGAGCCGGATCGTTGGGAGGAAGAGAAGCGGCGCGGCCTAACCATTGACTTGGGCTTCGTGTGGATGAAGCTGGACTCCGGCGCTGACGTAGCTTTTGTCGATGTGCCGGGGCACGAGAAGTTCCTGGGCAACATGCTGGCCGGGGTGGGGCCCGCGCCGGTGGTGCTCTTTGTCGTGGCGGCCGATGAAGGGTGGCAAGCGCAGTCCACCGACCACCGGGATGCCCTGCGCGCCGTGGGAATCGAACACGGCGCGGTGGCGCTGACCCGCGCGGATAAGGCAGACGCTGCCCGCCGCGCTGAGGTCACCGCGCAGGTCAAGGCAGAGCTGGCGGGAACAGCGCTTGCCGACGCTCCCGTGGTCGAAGTCTCCGCAAAGACCGGCGAGGGCGTCGAAAAGCTTCGCGCCGAGTTAGACCAGGTGCTCGCCGCTATGCCCGCGCCGGATTGCCAAGCACGCGTGCGGTTGTGGGTCGATCGCGCCTTCAGCGTGAAGGGTGCTGGCACCGTGGTGACGGGAACGCTGGCGGCGGGGACTGTCTCGGTGGGGGATGAGATGGAGCTTGGCGGGCAACTCGTGACGGTGCGCGGAGTGCACAGTGAAAACACGTCGGTGGACAGCGCTGGTCCGGTGAGACGCGTGGCGCTTAACCTCCGTGGGGTGGCCGCGGATGAGGTTCATCGTGGGGATGCACTGCTGAGCCCAGAGCGCTGGCGGGTGCTCGATACCGTGGATATTCGCCGAACCTTTGGTACTGAGATGGCTGAGCTTCCCCAGAACCTCGTGGTGCACATTGGCACGGTGGGGGTGGGCGCGCGTTTGCGGCCTTTAGGCGGTGAGTTCGCGCGGTTGACACTGGAAAGCCCGCTACCTCTCACGTTGCTCGATCGGTTCGTGGTGCGCAGCCCCGGCGGGCGGCACGTAGCGGCGGGCTTCGAAGTCGTGGACGTGCACCCGGCTGAGCTGAGCAGGCGTGGTGATGCGAAGAAGCGCGCAGCTGAGCTAGAAGTTTTAGAGCCGGCGAACCCGTCCGAGTGGCTCAAGCGCTGCGGCTACGCTGCACACGAAGAGCTCGTGCGCGATGGCTTCTCGGTGGAGGAAAAGCCTGCCGGAGTCATCGAATTCGCTCGGTGGTGGATTGCCGCACGACAGGTGACCGCGTGGAAGAATGCTCTCGTTTCGGCTGTGGAAGCACATGCCGCAGCGAACCCGCTTTCCCCAGGACTGACGAAAGCAGCGGCCATGGACGCGCTGAACCTGTCGGAGCCGGCCCTGCTGGGCCTAGCAGTAGCGGCAGCCCAGCTCGAATCGGTCGATGGCGTGCTGCGCGTGCCTGGTCAGGCTGTAGATTTGGGCCCCGCGGAGAGGGGAGTAGCTGAGCTCGAGCAACGCCTGTACGCCGAGCCTTTCGCCGCCCCGGAGGCAGAAGAACTTAAGGAATTGGGGCTGGGCCCCAAAGAGCTCGCCGCTGCCGAGCGCGCCGGGCGTGTGCTCCGGTTAGACAAAGGCGTTGTGCTTTTGCCTTCCGCTCCTCGCGAGGCACTCGAAGTTGTCTCTACGTTGGAACAGCCTTTCACCCTCTCGGAGGCGCGCCAAGCCCTGGGGACGACGCGCCGGGTTGCCATCCCGCTCTTCGAGCACCTCGATGCCACCGGCGCGACCCGCCTAGTCGACGGCAAGCGCTTCGCATTCGGGCCAGGGGCAAAGGAACCAAAGTAAAGGCACCATTTGTCGCCGGTTTTCGGATAAACCCCAGGTCAATGAATTAGCGTAAGTGCATAAGGTGCCAGTTAAAAGGTGCCTTTGGTGGCCATTGAGAAAACTTTGAAGGCGCAAGTGTCTTCATTGGCTTAGCGGTGACCGTCATTGACGGTCTCCGTTATGTTTTGTAGGGTGAACCCATGATCCAGTCTTTCGGTAACCGTGATACCGAGCTTGTCTGGTTACGCGAAGCGTCGCCGCGGATTGATTCGAGAATCCACAAAACTGCTAATAGAAAACTCCATCAGCTCGATGCTGCTGTTTCGCTGAACTCCTTACGTATTCCACCGGGCAACCGCCTCGAAGCTTTGAAAGGTGACCGGAAAGGAACATTCAGTATCCGAGTCAATCAGCAGTGGAGGATCACCTTCCGCTGGACCGAGGCCGGCCCAGCGGACGTTGTTATCGAGGACTATCACTAAGGACGGTTATGAGTACTAAGCTTTATCCGCCGATTCACCCCGGCGAAGTGCTTAATGAAGATTTCATCGAAGCTTTTGGGATTACCCAACACCAACTGGCTGTAGAAATTGGCGTCCCGCTGCGGAAGATTAATGAGATTGTTCACGGCAAGCGTGGAATCACCGCAGATACCGCTCTTCGGCTAGGAAAGTACTTCGGAATCGAACCGCAGTATTGGCTCAACCTGCAAAGCCGTTATGAATTGGAGGTGGCTGAGGATGCCGTCGCTGATGAAATCGATGGCATCCGGCCCCTCGGGGCGGCTTAAATTCAGCGGTTAATAGCGAGAGCGATTGGACTGGGGCGTCCGCCAGAAGCAGAGCGGACTGAATGGCGGCTGCCTAGGTCAGGATCATCGCTTCCCCAGGAGTCTTCGGCCCAGATCGCAAAATCGCGATCGGCATAGCGCTCTTGTCGGGTGGCAAGGTGCTCCATCCTCTGCGCATAGCGTTTCTTCGAAGCATTAACTTCGTCAGCTTTAGAGCCTGTAGAGGATCGATTTCTGCGATTGTTGTGTTGTTTGCTGGGCATGATGAGTTCCTGAGCTTCTGAAACGGTGAGCTAGCGTAAATAAGACCCTACGCGAGAGGTGGGTTTAGCAGCCAGGTCGCGGCCGACCAACAGGGGCAAAGGAACCAAAGTAAAGGCACCATTGCGGGCGGTTTTCGGAGAAATCCCAGGTCAATGAATTAGCGTAAGTGCATAAGGTGCCAGTCAAAAGGTGCCTTTGGGGGACGTGAAGGCACGCGATCCGGTGGGCAGAGGTGAGGCAAGAGGATCCGCAGGCGTGGTGAACTCCCAATCGGCGTCAGGGTCGAGCGCTGGCGGGATAGCGGGCTTGTCCGGGTCGAGCGGCAGCGGAGGGACAGCGGGGGCGAAGAGCTCGGCAGGGTCAGCAGAGTCAGCAGGGTCTAGGGGAAGGTCCACGGCGATGCGGCCCCCTGCAGCATAAGCCCGGGCGGCCAGGGAAACACCGGACTGGGTGGCGGCCGCGAATGCGGCGGCCAGCGCCGGGGAATCGGAGAGCTCCGCGCACGGTCCGAGGACGAGGTTGTCGTGGGTGGCGAGGACGGTGTCGTCGAGAAGCGCAAGCGTCACGATAAGCTGCTCGGTTCCCATCTCGCGCAGCTGGTGCGCGGTGAGCTCACCTTCCGCGACACGAACAAGCGCGCCCTGTCCGCCGCTGAGCAGGGCAGTACCCGCCGGTTGGTTGGTGGCGGGAATCATCCACGGGTCGAGTCCCAGGGCAACGGCGACCTCCACCTCGCCGTCAACAATCTCGACGGTGGCCTGCGTCGCTGGAGTCATCGCCGCAGTGCGCAGACGGTTCAGCGCCGGATACTCTGCGGATTCCTCGCCATCGAGCGCGCCCAGAAAACCGAAATCCGAGCGCACACGCCAGCCGCCGGTGGTGGGGTCGGGGAGCAAGGACACGTCGACGAGCGCAGGCTGCTGCGCCAACCCCGGGATGCTCAGCGCGGTGCCGAGGCTAAGATGCTCGAGAATCGCGACGTGCTCAACACCAAAGTAAGACGGAGCCAGCGGATATAGCGCCATGGTTGCGACAGTCACCTCAAGAGTCAGATGGGATGCGATGGACTTCTTTCAAGCTTACGCAGAGGCCGGGTTAGACACGCTATAGTTTGCCACTATGGACTTAGCCACCATCGCGTTCGCTTTCAGCCTTGTGTTGCTGTCTGGCTTGTCGACGTCCATCGGAGGCGCCCTCGCCGTAGGCAAGAGAGAACCTGGCCCGAAGTTCATGGCCGCTGCCCTGGGCCTGTCCGCGGGCGTGATGCTCTACGTCTCCTTCATGGAAATCTTGCCGGAGGCCCTGAAGAAACTAGAAAGCACCCTCGGGGACGAAGCGCGCGCCACCTGGACGATGATGGCGGCATTCTTCGCGGGCATTGCGATTATCGCGATCATTGACCGCTTGGTGCCCGAGGAGATCAACCCGCACGAGCCGGCCACGACCGAAGAAGAGGCGCGGCGCAAAAGGCTGATGAAGACCGGCATGTTCACCGCCTTCGCGCTGGCCATTCACAATTTCCCGGAGGGCTTCGCCACGTTCCTCTCGGGCCTGGAAGCCCCGGAGATCGCCATCCCCGTTGCCGTGGCTATCGCCATTCACAACATCCCCGAGGGCATTGCGGTGGCGGTACCCCTGCGCAGCGCAACGGGCTCGCGGAAGAAGGCCTTCTGGTGGGCCACGTTATCGGGGCTGGCCGAGCCCCTCGGCGCTCTCATCGGCTTCGCGCTGCTGATGCCGTTTATCGGGCCGATGACCTTCGGCATCAGCTTCGCCGTCATCGCCGGCATCATGGTGTTCATCTCCCTCGATGAGCTCTTGCCCACGGCGGAGGAAACCGGCGAACACCACTGCGCCATCTACGGCCTTATCGCCGGCATGGCGGTCATGGCGGTTTCACTCGCGCTGTTTATTTAGAGGTTATTTCACGCGCTCCGCGGTGGCCTTGACCGCCATGACAATGCTGACGATGACGGCGCCCAGAATAAAGCCGCACAGCATGGACAAGCCGGTGTCCGCCAACCAGGCGAGGGCGCCGTTGTTGATGCTCTCTGTCACGTGGTGGATAAAGCCATAAGGCTGCTCGGCGCCGAATTCGCTCAGGCCCTTGACCACGATGTGGCCGCCCACCCACAGCATGGCGGCGGTGCCGATGATGCCGATGATCTTGAGCACGATGGGCATGCCCTTTACCAACGCGGTACCCAGGGCGGAGTCACCATCGTGGCGCTTGAGCAGGGCGACGCCGATGTCATCCATCTTGACTAGCAGCCCGACGGCGCCATAGACGCCCAAGGTGAGGAGGACACCGACGGTGACTAGGGTGCCGAGGCGCAGCCAGAAGGGTTGGTCCATGACCTCGTTGAGGGAGATGACCATGATTTCGGCGGAGAGGATGAGGTCCGTGGTGATAGCGGACTTGACCAGGGAGTCTTCGGCCTCAGGGCCTCTTTCTTCCGCTGGCTTTTCCTCCTTTTCGCCGCGGTGGAAAACTGAGTGGAAGATCTTCTCCGCGCCCTCGAAGCACAGGTAAGTACCGCCGCACATGAGGATGGGAGTCAGGGCCCAAGGCGCGATCCACGACAGGATGAGCGCGATGGGCAGGATGATGACGAGCTTGTTGATGAGCGAGCCCTTGGTGATGCGCCAGATCATTGGCAGCTCGCGCTGCGGCTTGACGCCCTGGACATATTGGGGCGTGACGGCGGCGTCATCGACGACGACACCGGCGGCTTTCATCGAAGTCTTTCCGGCTAGCGCTGCCACGTCGTCGACGCTGGAGGCAGCGGAGCGGGCGATCAGGGCGACGTCGTCAAGCAGGGCAAAGAGGCCACCGGCCATGGCTCACATCCTTAGGGGTAGGGGAGAAGTGTCTCCCCAACTTTACTCGGCAGGAACGAGCTCTACATCCTCTGCCCATGTGAGGTCCATGCCCAGCGTGCGCAGCCAATTCATGGCGTCATCGCCGTAACGCGTGATGCCCTCGACGGCGGCCAGCGTGCGCTCCATGGCGCGCTCGGCCTCCTCGGCACTGATGAGGCCGTTGGAGGTGGCCGCGGCTAGCTCGTCGATGTCGAGCACGTCGACCGGCTCGCCGGAGGTAGAAACCAAGTCGACGTAGAGATCGCGGGTGGTCCACACGTCCCCGTCAACGTCGATGTCGGCGATGTCGATGTAGAAGTCCTGGTGCACGTCCACGCCCTCGCGGAAGTGGAAGATATTGGCGCGCAGGCCGAGCTCCGGCAGCAGCCAAGACTCGAGGTAGCCGAAGCGCGGGTGGTTGGCGCCGCGGGCCATGTACAGGCCAAAATCGGTGACCCGGTAGGTGTCTACCTCGCGCTGGAAACCTTTCGGGTCGACATTGATGTTGTCGGCCGTATTGAAGGTCTCTTGCTTGACTGGGTGCAGATCTGTGCTCATTAGTTCACCTCGAGGAAAGCCGCGGTAGGTGGGAAGGAACACGAGGATTCAGCAGTGTTGACCGCACCGGAGAGGACCGCCACGACGGTACCCTTGCCGGTCGTTGCGCGGCCCGAGACCGTGGTTGGCCCATCGGTGTTGATGCCGTTGTTGAAGAGGGGAGTGGTGCCGAACTGGAAGGTGTCCAGGTTGAACCACTGGACGCGCATGGCGCCCTGTTCTTCAGCGGCGGTCGGGGTACCCAGGGCGGTGAAGAGGAAGACGGCTTCGCCTTCACCGGCGCCTGGGGCCGGCATATCGGTCGGGCCCGGTACGGCGATGGCGGAACCCACCGAATCGCCCTGCCCGCCGATGCACTGCGCGGAGACCGTGGGCCAGTAGAACTGGCGGAAGCCGGGGTTATTTCCCTCCGGCATCGCGACGCCGCCCTCACCGCCGTCACCAGCGGTGAAGTTGAGTGCGGTGAGGATGGCGCTGCGGGCCTCCTGCGGGATCCATGGCTGTGCCGCGAAAGCACGAACACGCTCCTGCGTCTCCGGGGTGGGACGGCCGAGGCTGTCCAGCGGGTTGCTGCTCTGAGGAACGTTCACCAGCGAGGAGAGATCAGGGGCGCCGGCATGCGCGGGCGTGATGCTGAGCAGGCCCATCATCAGGGCAGCAGTGAGTCCGGCTACACCGCGACGGGCGGAACCGGTGGAGTGCTGTTCAGAAAAGGCCATGGAGAATCCTTGTGTGTGGGTGGGGGAAGTGACGTCACAGAAACTACACAGTGATCACATCAGTCACAATAGTATCTGCTGTCACAATATTCACTTTTTCGGCGTAGTCAACTCTTTTTAGAGCCCTACTGTGCGGTATGTCGGCTGTTGATATCAATTCGTTACATCGCGCGCGATGCTGCACATCAAAGGGCTAGAGAGTATATTTAAGGGCCGTTCACATCGCTAACGCACCATGCTTTGAAGGAGCACCCCACACGTGAGTAATACTGAATTCCGTAACGTAGCCATCGTCGCGCACGTTGACCACGGTAAAACCACCCTTGTCAACGGCATGCTGGAGCAGTCCGGCGCTTTCGGCGACCATGGCGAACACTCGGATCGCGTCATGGACTCCAACGATCAGGAGCGCGAGCGCGGCATCACCATTCTGGCGAAGAACACCGCCATCCACCGCAAGGGCCTGGGCAAGGACGGCGGGGATCTCATCATCAACGTCATCGATACCCCGGGCCACGCCGACTTCGGCGGCGAGGTCGAGCGCGGTATCTCCATGGTGGACGGCGTCGTCTTGCTTGTCGACGCCTCCGAAGGCCCCCTCCCGCAGACCCGCTTCGTGCTCACCAAGGCGCTGGAGGCGAAGCTGCCGGTCATCATTTGCGTGAATAAGACCGACCGCCCGGACGCCCGTATCGACGAGGTCGTCACCGAGGCCCAGGACCTGCTGCTGGAAATCGCCGCCGGCCTCGAGGACGAGGAAGCAGCCGCTGCCGCCGAGGAGCTGCTGGGCCTGCCGGTCCTCTACACCTCCGGCCGCGAGGGCAAGGCTTCCACTGAGAACCCAGGCAACGGCAACGTCCCGAACGCCGATGATCTGCAGGCGCTTTTCGACGTTATTTATGACGTCCTCCCCGAGCCCTCCGCCAAGGTCGACGCCCCTCTGCAGGCACACGTGACCAACCTGGACTCCGATGACTTCCTTGGTCGTATCGCCCTGCTTCGTATCTATTCCGGCACCATCAAGAAGGGTCAGCAGGTGGCCTGGATGCACTACGACGAGGAAGGGGAGATGCACACCAAGACCGTCAAGGTGGCGGAGCTGCTGCGCACCGTCGGTTTCCAGCGCCAGCCGGACACCGAGGCCATCGCCGGTGACATCGTGGCCATCTCTGGTATCTCCGACATCATGATTGGTGACACCATCGCGGACGTCGAGCACCCAGAGCCGCTGCCGCGCATCAAGGTCGACGAGCCGGCCATTTCCATGACCATTGGCGTGAACACCTCCCCGATGGCAGGCCAGGGCGGCGGCGATAAGCTCACCGCCCGCTTGGTCAAGGCCCGCCTGGACCAGGAGCTCATCGGTAACGTCTCCATCAAGGTGCTGCCGACCGAGCGTCCCGACGCTTGGGAAGTCCAGGGCCGCGGCGAGATGGCGCTTTCCGTACTCATCGAGAACATGCGCCGCGAGGGCTTCGAGTTGACCGTCGGTAAGCCGCAGGTAGTCACCCAGGTCATCGACGGAAAGACGATGGAGCCCTATGAGATGCTCACCATCGATTCCCCCTCCGAGCACCAGGGCGCTATTACCCAGCTGCTGGCCACCCGCAAGGGGCAGATGCAGTCCATGGACGTGCGCGAGGGCGACTGGGTCCGCATGGTCTTCCGCGTTCCCGCCCGCGGTCTCATCGGTTTCCGCACCCAGTTCATGACGGAGACCCGCGGCGCTGGCATCGCCAACTCCATCTCCGATGGCCTCGACGTCTGGGCCGGCGACATCAAGGCCCGTCCAACCGGCTCCCTGGTGGCCGACCGTTCCGGCCAGATCACCGCCTACGCCCTCCAGCAGCTGGCGGACCGCGGTGACTTCTTCGTGGAGCCGGGCATGGAGGCCTACGAGGGCATGGTTGTCGGCGCCAATAACCGTGATGAGGATATGGATATCAACATCACCAAGGAAAAGAAGCTGACCAACATGCGTTCCGCCACCGCGGACGCCACCGTCACCCTGGCCAAGGCCCGGACCCTGTCCCTGGAAGAGGCGCTGGAGTTCTGTGGGACCGACGAGTGCGTTGAGGTCGGCCCGAACGTTCTACGCGTGCGCAAGGTCGAGCTGTCCGCCACCGACCGCAAGCGCGCGGCCGCCCGCGCCAAGCAGCTCAACAAGTAGTTCGCTCAGCGCCGCCCCGGGCAACTACAGTGGTAGGGAAAGTTTTCGGAATGTAAAGGTTGTGTGGAGTGGACCGTTTCCTGCCTCGGCTTGGCGTTATCCTCGCAGCCGCCCTGCTTACCGCCTGCCAGGCCAACCCCGGTCCGCCGCCGGTGGTAGATGAGAACGATCGCAGTACCACTCCAACGAATTCCAGCACCACGGCCCCGCCACCTGAGGTAGCACCCGAAGAGGACCTTCTGCCGGAGCGCAGCACCGTGGCGATTGGGGTGGACCCGCTGCGCGGTGGGCTCAACCCACACCTAGTGGCGAACAACTCCGAGCTGGTCAACCAGATTGCGGAGCTGGTCCTTCCTTCAGCTTTCCACGGCTCTGAGATGGATACGGATGTCCTGGAATCCGCAGAGGAGATCGAAGCCCCCGGCAGCATTGCCATGCGGGTACGCTATACCATCGCCGGGCCGGCGCAATGGTCGGATGGCACGCCGATCAGCGGCTCCGATTTCAACTACCTGTGGTCACAGATAATGCGCACGCCGGGCGCGAAGGACGTGGCTGGCTACCGGGCAATTACAGCCGTGCGGACCTCCGGGAATGGGCGCGTGGTCACCGTTGACTTCGGGCATCGCGTGGAGGATTGGCACAAGCTCTTTGCCAACCTCGTGCCCTCCCACCTTCTGGAGGACCGCGATTTCGCCTCGGCCCTGGCGGACGGGATCCCCGCCTCGGCCGGGCGCTACCTCGTCGCCGGAATGGATCGCGGCCGAGGAATCATTACCCTCAACCGCAATGATCGGTTCTGGGGAGAAGATCCCGCGAATATCGACGTCATTCAGCTGCGCGCTGTGCGTGATACCGCGCAGGCGGTGAACATGCTGCGCTCGCACCAGATCGGTTTTGCTGATATCACCCCGCAGCAGACCACCCTGGAGAACTTGAGCCTGCTCAGCAACGTCAATACCGGTGTGGTGACCCGGCAACGCCAGCTGCGGCTGAACATGTCGGCGGTTGAAGGAGCACTCGATGAACAGGCGCAACGCCGTGCGTTAGCCTCGCTTCTCGACACCGACCAACTAGCCCGCCTCGCCACCGGCCGCGCCTCGGAGCTCAAGGCTGGGAACAATCCCTTCGATAGCCACGCGGAGCTCGCCCCATTGCGCGAGCGTGCGGGCCGCAAGCCGGTGCGGATTGCCGTGGATCCCCAGTACCCCACCGCCTTGGCGGCGGCCACCACCATCGTGGACGTGCTCCAAGCCAAGGCCATCGACGCGGAGGTCGTCACCGAACGCTTGACCACGATTACCTCCGACCTGCTCCCGGCGGGCAAGGTGGATGCTGTGGTGGCGTGGGATGAGAACGGCGAGGACGCACTCAGCTTGGCCAACTATTTCGTGTGCGCGACACCCACGCGCCCGGCGGCAACGTTGTCCGGGTACTGCCCGGAAAACTCCGCCGACACTGCCCTGGGCATTCTCTCTGGCGAGGTGGATTCCGCGACCGCGCAGGAGCACGTAGAGCATCTCAACAGGGAGGAAGCGCTCTTCGTCCCGCTGCTCAACGAGGTGCGTATCCATGCTTTGGGCAAGGGTATTGTTGGCCCCGGACAAAGCATTGAGGACTGGGACTCCGGCCTCATCAGCGCACCGCAGTGGAGGAAAGATGATGACTAAGGATCTCACCGGCTACCGTGTCGTGGCCGTTCATGCCCACCCAGATGACGAGGTGCTTTTTACCGGCGGAACGTTGGCGGACCTGTCCGCGCGCGGCGCGCAGGTCACCGTGATTACCGCGACGCTGGGTGAGGAAGGCGAGATCATCGGCGAGCCCTACCAGGGCCTCGCGGAGACCGACCAGCTGGGAGGGTTCCGCGCCTGGGAGCTTAAGCACGCGCTCGACGCTTTAGGCGTCGACGGCATTCAGCTGGGTGGTTTCGGGCACTTCCGCGATTCCGGCATGGAAGGCTCGCCCGCTCACGAGAATCCGCGGGCCCTGGTCAACCGCGTGGAAGAGGCCGCCGACCTGTTGCGGGGCCACCTTATCGCGCTGCGTCCACATGCAGTGCTGACCTATGGCCCGGACGGCGGTTACGGGCACCCCGACCATATCGCTGTGCACAAGGCCGTGCATGCGGCTGCCTCGCCTGAGCAGCGCATCTGGTGGGCCGTCTTTGAGCGCGCCGCGCACTACCGCGGCCTCGATGCTGTTACCCCTCCGGAGGGCTGGAGCCTGCCCGATAAGGAGTACCTGGATAACTTCACCAATGCTGGCTGCGATGTGGCCTACGAGCTCACTGACGCGGCTCTCAGCGCCAAGCGCGCAGCGATGCTGGCCCACGCCACGCAGATCTGGCTTGCCGACGGCTCCCTCACTACCGTCAACCCTCACGCCGCCCAGGCGGGCTTGAAGGATCCCGCGGAGGTTCCCGCTGCCTATGCCTTGTCCAACCTGCTCACCATGCCGCTGCTGCGCCACGAGTTCTACCAGCTGGGCCAAGGTGAGCTGCAGGATTCATTGCTGGGGGAGAAATGAGCGAGCGCGCAATCCGCACCGACTTCTCCCGCGGCGAGCAAGTAGGGGGCCTAGTGTGGCTCGTCTTAGGCGCACTCTGCTCGCTGACCTTAGAGGTGGTCTATCTCACCGCCCGCGTGCCATGGTTCGACGGGGCCAGCGTGGCCTTTCCGATCACCATCCTCATCGCCTTTTGGTTCAACGGGGTGCTGACCCGCACAGCGCGGCTGTGGAGTGAGAATCCCTACATCGCGGGCTTGCCCGGTTTAGCTTGGGTGGCGGGTTTCCTCGCGTTCATGCTGGGTGCCGCTATCGGGGACGGTAGCTTGCTGGCCAATAATATTCTCAGCCTGCTGCTGTTCGCCGCGGGAATCGCGGGTAGCGTTTGGCCATTTTTCGCCTCGGAGTAGCATACTGTTAGTCGTAGAAAACCCGTGACACACAGGAGTTTAAACACCTTATGACTTACACCATCGCGCAGCCTTGCGTCGACGTGATGGACCGCGGCTGCGTTGAAGAGTGCCCGGTCGACTGCATCTACGAGGGCAAGCGCATGCTCTACATCCACCCGGACGAGTGCGTGGACTGCGGCGCCTGTGAGCCGGCTTGCCCGGTGGAGGCCATCTTCTACGAGGATGATGTCCCGGATGAGTGGCTGGACTACAACGATGCTAACGCCGCCTTCTTTGATGATCTCGGCTCCCCGGGCGGCGCAGCTGCGCTCGGCCCGCAGGACTTTGATGTCCCGATGATCGCTGCACTCCCGCCTCAGAACCAGGAGTAATAGATGAGCCGCACGCCGCTGGGAGACACGCTCCCGGATTTTCCGTGGAACTCGCTTGCTGACGCCAAGAAGAAAGCACAGGCGCACCCGGACGGGATCGTTGACCTATCGGTGGGCAATCCCGTCGATCCGGTGGCCCCAGGCGTGCAGTTAGCGCTGTCCGCAGCGGCCGAGGCCCCCGGCTACCCGCAGACACAGGGCACCCCGGAGCTGCGCGAGGCCATTGCGAAGGCGCTGCAGCGCCGCTACAACATGAACGTGGACGCGGTGCTGCCGGTCATCGGCACTAAGGAAGCTATCGCCTGGCTGCCTACCTTGCTGGGCATGCGCGGCGAGACCGTGGCTTTCCCGACGGTGGCTTATCCCACCTATGAAGTCGGTGCACTTCTGGCCGGTGCCAAGCCTCTGCGCGCCGATGAGGATTTCCAGGATGCGTCGCTCGTGTTCATCAACTCGCCGTCGAATCCGACGGGCCGGGTGTTGGGCGTCGAGAAGCTGCGTGAGATCGTCGCCTGGGCGCGCGCGAACAATGCCATCGTGGCCTCGGACGAGTGCTACATGGGCCTGGGCTGGGATGATGAGAACCCGCCGGTGTCCATCCTGGATCCGCGCGTGACCGATGGCGACAACACCGGTCTCATCGCCATGCATTCGCTGTCCAAGAGCGCGAACATGGCTTCTTACCGTGCCGGTTTCTTCGCGGGCGATGCCCAGCTCATCGCGGAGCTGCTGGAGCTGCGCAAGCACGCAGGGCTCATCGTTCCAGGCCCCATCCAGGCGGCCATGGTCGCCGCGCTTGCCGACGACCCCTCCGAAGCCCTCCAGCGCCAGCGCTATGCCGCGCGCCGTGTGGATCTCATGCGGGCACTGACCGGCGCGGGCTTTCGGATCGAGCACTCCGAGGCTGGGCTCTACCTGTGGGCAACGCGCGGTGAGAACTGCCGGGCGACCGTCGACTGGCTGGCCGAGCGCGGCATCCTCGTTGCACCGGGTGACTTCTATGGCCCAGCGGGCGAGCAATTCGTGCGCATTGGCCTCAACGGCACTGATGAGCGCATCGCCGCAGCCGTGGCCCGCTTGGCTGCGTAAATGGCCTTTCGCCCACCAGCGCGGGAGGGGATTAGCCCGCGTAAGGTGATGCTCACGGGCATCGTGCCCGCCACTCCTACCTATTGGGCAGGTGAGGCGGGCGATTCCGCGTTTTCGCCCGGTACTCGCTTAGAGCCCGGCACTGTGCTTCCCGGCCCAACGCTGGCCTGGTATCACCCTTCGGTGCCTTCCGAAGAGCCTATTCCGTTTGATTACCGCGTGGTGTTTGAGGACGGGGACCTGATAGTCGCGGACAAGCCGCACTTTCTGCCCACGACGTCGAACGGGCGCATCGTGCGCGAGACCCTCCAAACCCGCCTGCGCGTGGACTACGGGGAGGACTCTATTGTGCCGCTGCACCGGCTGGACCGGTTGACGTCGGGGTTGGTGCTGTGCTCGCGTAATCCGCGCACGCGCGCTGCGTACCAGCAGCTTTTTCAGGAGCGTGCGGTGGTGAAGCGCTACCGTGCTCGGGTGGCCGCGCCCTTCTCCTTCGACGGCACGGTGCGGCTGGGCATGCGGCGAGTGCGGGGTGAGCGCCAGGTCCGCGTGGATCCTATCGGCACGCCTACGGTGACTCGGGTGCGCGCTCGGGGAGCGGTGGCCGATGTCTGGCCACTGACCGGCCATACCCACCAGATTCGCGTGGTGCTTAACCACCTGGGGCATCCGATTGTGGGGGACGATACTTATCCGGTGGATCGCGGGTTGTCCCTCTACGATTTTTCCACGCCCCTGCGGCTTACTCACGTAGCTTTGAGCTTTAAGGATCCGCTTTCTGGTGAGAAGCGTGAGTTTCAGCTGTGAGATTCGGCGCTCTTGCGGCGCGCGTTTTAGTTTGCGCTGAATGAGGGACTAAACTCAAACGAAGTTTTATTCATCATAATTGAGCATTTTGTACGAAGGGCGTGTCCATGGCGGATCTGAGCTTTGCTCGCTTTGCCTCGAATCTTGGCCAGTTCATTAAGTTCGGTCTGGTCGGTGGTTCGGGCACGTTGGTCAACATTGCGACTTCGATTGTGGCTGCAAAGTGCGGTTTGGCGTGGTTTGGTGCCACGCCGCATGACGCGATGTTCAACCTGTTCGGCACGCAGTTCCACGTGCGTTGGTTCATGCTCTTTTCCACGATTGCCTTCTTGGTGGCGAATACCTGGAACTACCAGCTCAACCGCATGTGGACGTTTAAGTCCGTGAACAAGGTGTCTTGGTTGCGTGGGTTCTTCCCATTCCTCATCACGGGTATCGGCGCCTACCTGGTTACCCTCGCGGTGCAGTACTTGCTGATGAATCCGACCTCGCCGTTGCAGCTGCCGCCGCATATTTTCGACGACTCTACCGGCTTCCGCACGATGTACTACTGGGCCAACGCCATTTCCATCGTGGTGGCGATGCCGATTAACTTCATCTTCAATAAGCTGTGGACGTTCCGCTCGAAGCCAAAGACGCCGATCTTGGTTCACGAGACCGAACCGGCTTAATACCAGCCCTTCGCCCCCCGTCTTCTTTCTGTCCGTCCTTCCGTCGCGCGGCTCTTCCTCCGCCCCGCCTGCCCTTCGCGCTCACCAGCGATGGCCGGTGGGGTCTTTTCGATGCTGCGGTGAGCGGGAAGGGAGGCGTCGGCACGCACCGCTTCCTTCGCGCTCACTGGAGACACGGCGTGGAAGCGCTCCATCGTGCTGGTGAGCGCTTAGGGACGAAAATCGGAAACCCGCCCTTTGCGCTCACCGGCATCTAATAGATTCGCTAGTTCCCGTTTACAGTGAGCGGGAAGGGGCGGCGGCAGCGGTTTAGCGGGGCAGGGCAAGGCTGCATTCTTTGCGGGGGCCGGCAGTATCGGCTTGAACTATCCTTGGCGCTCACCGGCGCCTGTAAAAAGCAAGACCCGCCGTCCGCGGTGAGCGCGAAGGGCGGGATGGATGGGGATTGGCCGGGCAGTGCGGTCTAGTCGTCGAACTCGGAGTCGAGGCGGGCCTGGTCGCGTTGATGCTGGCGGCGGCGAAGGAATGGCGTGAAGATGATGGCGGCGGTCACGCCAGCCCCAGCGCCAAGCAAGTAGGAGGTGGAGTCCGGTGCGTAAGCGTTGTGGGCAATTCCAACGAACATCACAATGAGCGGGATGAGGTAGACGGTCATCGCAGGCCAAATGCGGCCAACAGGCGGGGTGGCGACGCGCTTGCGCAGCCACGCCGTGCCGAAGAGATTGCCGATGATAGACGGTGCGATGGCGAGGAAGCACAGCATGCTCATCTGACCAGGAAGGACCCAGGCGAGGATGGCTGCGGCGACGAGCTCGAGGAAGCGGGTCGGGGTAGCGCTGATGGTGTTGGCCTTGTAGAAAGTCTCGCGCTCGAATTCGTCGCGAGAGGCGCGGTCGATCTCGCGGAGCGTGTAGTTGGCCAGGGCGTTAATCATGTTGTTCATCTCCAAAGACTTCTTCGATGGTTTTTCCCAGTTCGCGGCAGATGTCTAGCGCTAGGTAGACGGAGGGGGAGTAGTTGCCGCGTTCGATATTGGCGATTGTCTGGCGGGAAACGCCGGCCCGTTCAGCAAGGTCGGCTTGAGACATCTCGAGCCAGCGCCGCCATTTGCGAACCATGTTCTGATGCTCGGCCATCTGGCCTCCTTTACGGTGTGTAACTCTTACATGCCTAAGTGTAAAGAAAACTTGTCACTATGGCAATGTTTGCATGCATAAGTGCCAAGTCCAATAAGGCTGGGTTGCCGCAGAAGGGAGCTTGGGATTTCGCCCTTTGAGCAGCTCAAGAGTCGCTTTGATAAGCAAGAAGGCGTCGTTGAGGTGGTAGCGGATATCGTCGGCAGTAAAGCGCAAAACCGTATACCCATGGGCTACGGCCGCGTTCTGCTTCGAGCGGTCCGCTTGAAACGCCCGATCATTTTTGTGGTACTCCCAGCCGTCGACCTCGATGATGAGCTTGCCAATCTTCAGGTCGAAGCGGTAACCCGCGATGAGCGCGTTGTGCTCAGGAAAAATCCCGTCCGAGCTAAGCCTTCGGCTGAGCTGGCGCTCCGGTACGCTATCGGCCCCAATCGGCGTGTGGCGGATAGTCTCTTTCAAACGCCGGGGAACCCGACGCATCCTTCGCCGGTCATTTTCGAGGCGGGCGGGCCCTGTTTTGCCGCGGTAGTACTCTTCCAGCAGCTGGCCGCAGGCCGCGGCTATACGACGGGCTGCCCACAGTACCTGGACAACGGGCAGGCCATTCACCTTGGCAGTAGCCGACAGGCGTGAATGCGTCACCCGAAAATTCTTGCCTTTAAGCGTGCGCGGCCCCTCGGCTTCCAACGGAAACGTCAGCTTCCTCCCCAAGTGAATCTCCTGCGCGGTCTTGCCCGTGAAATGTATTCGACTGAGCCCGTGCGCCAGAGCCCGCGCCACGGCAAGCGGCGACCACTCGTCGCTATAAATCCCGCGGTGCACGCGAAAGAGCGTCCCCGCGCGAAGCTTCCGCCTGATTGCCTCCTTGCTCAAGCCTTGCTCGCGAAGCTCTGCGGTCGTCCATGCCTTCATGAAGCTCAAGGTATGCAGTGCTTAACGACGCGTCGAGGGTCAATTCCCCGCCTGTGGATAACTCGGCCCTGCGGCGTCGATTTTGCACTAAGAAGTTGTCGCGTCCGCAATTTTTGCACCTCTTGCCCGCCCCGAAACTCCCTTCGCGCCCACGGGAAGCCTTGAAAAGGCGACACCCCGGTCGCCGGTGAGCGCGAAGGGTGGTCAGTGATAGGCGTGGCGGGAAAGCAGCCCCGTTTGGTTCCGCCTTCTCCTTTGCGCTCACGGAGCACGTGCCTGGCGCTCTTCAGCTCATCGATGGTGAGCGCGAAGGGAGTGATTGAGTGGGTAAGCTCCTGCGCCTGACCCTTGGCGGCCACCAAGAGCGGACAAACGGTACAACGCTGGTCGGCCGGTGAGCGCGAAAGGTGGGGCGGCGATGGAAACGAGGGAGTGGGGCGGCGATGGAAACGAGGGGGTTGGGCGGCGAGATGGCGAGGGGCGGCTAGCGGGCCTCGAGCTCCTCGGCCGTCGGTAGGGGCAGGCGCGAGGTCGGGGCAATGTCGCGGGCCTTCGCGTTGATGACACCTGCAACTGCGAGTACCGCGAACATGGCGGCAGCGGAGAAGAGTTGGATGCGGGCGGAGGCGTCGGTAAGCATGAGCACCGCAATGGCCGCAAAGAGCGCCAGCGCGAACCACGTGAGGTAGGGGTAGGCCCACATGCGTACCGGCAGCGGGTGGATGGCCTCGAGCTGCGGGCGCAGGCGCAACTGGCTCACTGCGATGAAGACCCACACGATGAGCAGCGAGGCGCCAGCGGCGTTGAGCATGAAGGACAGCAGCCACCCGGTATCCGCATAGTTGAGAACAACCATCACCGCGGAAAGAATGACAGACAGCGCGATGGCCGCCGTCGGGACGCCGCGACGGTCGGTGGCGGCGAAGAGCTTGGGGGCTTCGCCGCGGCTAGCCAGCGAGTGCATCATGCGAGAGGAAGCGTAGATCTGCGCGTTGAAAGCAGAGAGCAGCGCGAGGACGATGACCACTTCCATGATGGCAGCAGCACCTGGGATTCCGGCGCGGTCCAAGACCATGGTGAACGGCGACTCGGCAGCAGACTTCGCGGAACCGAGCGAGGAATAGGGCAGGAGGAAGGTGATGACGAGGACGGAGCCCAGGTAGAACACGGAAATGCGGGTAATGGTGGTGCGCACTGCGTTGACGAGGGACTTCTCGGGGTCCTCGGATTCCGCCGCGGCGATGGCGACGACCTCGATGCCGCCGAACGCGAAGGCCACGGCGAGCAGACCGGCGGCCACGCCGCCGAGGCCGTTGGGCATGAAGCCGTCTTCGAGGAAGACCGACGTGCCGATGAAGGTGTGGCCGGGGAGAAGGCCGAAGATGAGCAGCGCGCCGATAACGAGGAAAGCAATAATGACGGCGACCTTGATGAAGGCGAACCAGTACTCAAACTCACCAAACAAGCGCACCCGCAGCAGGTTGATGGTTCCGAAGAGAGCCACGCAGATGGCTGCGGGGATCCAGGGCGGGCAGTTAAACCACGCGCCGATGAATCCGGCCGCGCCGGTGATTTCCGCGCCCAGAACCGCGACGGTGGCGAGCCAATAAATCCAGCCCTGTGTAAATCCAGCCCAGCAGCCGATGCCGTGCTCCGCATATTCGGAAAAGGAGCCGGATGCGGGGATGACCGTGCCCATTTCACCGAGCATCTGCATGACCAAGATGGCAAGGAAACCAGCGATGAGATAAGCCAAGAGGACCGCGGGGCCGGCGGCAGAAATGCCAACGCCGGTGCCTAAGAAAAGGCCAGCGCCAATGGTGGAACCCAGCCCCATCATGGTCAGGTGGCGGACTTTCAAGCCGCTGCCGAGTGAGCGAGGAGAGGAATCGTTTTGAGCAGTCACCTTTAGCATTGTAGGCAGCCGCTCGCGGTAAGTGGGCATAAGGGGAGAATTGGTAGGGCGGGGGAGGTCCCCGTAGCGGTGCGCGCCCGAGGACAGGAAGCCCGCGACTCGGAGTCTTAGGTCAAGATCGCAAAAGCCCCCGCAAGAACGGGGGCCTCAAGCAACAGCGTTTAGTTCTTGTGCAGGTCCTCGTTGAGGGCCACAGCCTCAGACCTCCACTCCACGGCCTCGACGGCGCCGGTGACGGAGTTGCGGCGCAGCAGCACGCCGGAGACGCCAGAGAGCTTGGAACCCTTGATGGTGTCGCCCTCAGACAGGCCCAGGGCCTCGGCTATCTTGCCGAAGACCGCAATCTTGGTACCGGCGGTGACGTAGAGGCCGGCTTCGACGACGGCGTCGTCGCCAAGCGAAATGCCCACGCCGGAGTTCGCGCCGAGCAGGCAGCGCTCACCGATGGAGATGACCTCCTTGCCGCCGCCGGACAGGGTGCCCATGATGGAGGCGCCGCCGCCGATATCGGAGCCATCGCCCACGACGACGCCTGCGGAAATACGGCCCTCGACCATGGAGGCGCCCAGGGTGCCGGCGTTGAAGTTAACGAAGCCCTCGTGCATCACGGTCGTGCCCTCAGCGAGGTGGGCGCCCAGGCGAACGCGGTCGGCGTCACCGATGCGCACGCCGGACGGGACAACGTAGTCCACCATGCGCGGGAACTTATCGACGGAGTAGACCACGACCGGGCCGCGGGAGGCGAGGCGGCCGCGGACCATCTGGAAATCGGCTACCGCGCAGGGGCCGTAGTTGGTCCACACGACGTTGGCCAGCTTGCCGAAGATACCGTCTACGTTCAGGCCGTGAGGCTTGACTGCGCGGTGGGAGAGCAGGTGCAGGCGCAGGTAAGCGTCGTAGGTGTCGGCGGGAGCCTCGTCCAGATCCTTGATGGTGGTCTCCACCGCGATGCGGGCGACGCCGCGCTCCTCGTCGGGGCCAACGAGGTCAGCGAACTGCTGCGGAACCTCCTCCAAGCGCTCGGTGCCGCTGGCTTCTACAGAGATATCGGTGTGAACTGCGGGGAACCAGACGTCCAGGACGGTGCCGTCGTGGGTAATGGTTGCCAGGCCGCGTGCGGATGCTGAAGTCATAGGGTCACACCCTAGCAGCTACGCGTTCGACGCGCGCCTTTTGTTACCCGGGAGTAGGTGGAAGATCACAACCAGGGAAACGGTCAGGATGAGGACGGCGAGGACTTGGTTGCGGGCGGAGGCGTCGAAAAGCATGAGAATCGTAAGACCCACCAGTGCTAGGGCAGTCAGCCACGGCAGCCAGGGGAAGCCCGGCACACGCAGCGTCGTGAGCTCGCCGTTGGCCTTCATCTGAGGGTGCAGCTTGATGTAGGAGGCCACGATGAAACACCAGATGACCAGCAGGCAGCCGCCCACCGCGTTGAAGAGGAAGGCCAGAAGCCCCGGCGGGTTCCAGTACTGCAGTACCACCGATGCGAAGGCAAAGATGATGGAGAGCACGACCGCATAAATGGGGGAGCCGGAGACGTTGGTCTTCAAGAAGACGTGGTGCGCGCTGTGGTCCTTGGCCATGTCGTAGACCAAGCGGGAGGTGGCGTAGATCTGCGCGTTGAAGGCAGATAGCAGCGCCAAGGCGATGATGGCTTCCATGAATCCCGCGGCGAAGGGGATCTTCGCGGCGGCGAGGACCAGGGTGAAGGGCGAGTCCGCGGCCACATCGGCGTCCTGGATGGAGCTGAAAGGCAAGGCCATGGTGATGACCAGGATGGATCCGATGTAGAAGACCATGATGCGCACGATGATGGCGCGCACGGCAGTAGCGACGTTGTGGGCTGGGTCCTCAGATTCCGCCGCGGCAATGGTGACCAGTTCGATGCCACCGAAAGCGAAAGCCACGGCGAGCAAGCCGGCGGCAAAACCAGGGCCGCCGTTGGGCAGGAAGTTCTCCGTGAAGTTATGTCCCGCCATGGACAGGTCCATACCCGGCAGGATACCCAGTGCCATGAGCACACCGACGCCCAGGAAGGCCACGATCGTGGCCACCTTGATGATGGCGAACCAGAACTCGAATTCGCCGAAGCCACCCACGGCGGCAAAGTTAACGATGGCGAAGAAGACCACGGCCACCAATGCCGGAATCCAGGGGTCCACCCCGAACCAGTTGGAGACAATCGCCGCGGCACCGGTTATCTCCGCGCCCATCACCATAACCAGCATGAACCAGTAAATCCAGCCCAAGGTAAACCTGGCCCATGGCCCGAAGGCCTGGCCCGCATAGGTAGAGAAAGCGCCCAGCGAAGGGCGCGCGGCGGCCATCTCACCGAGCATCCACATCACCAAAGCGATGAGCGCGCCGGCGACCGCATAGGAAATAAGGACGGAGGTGCCGGAGACCTGGATGCCCAGGCCGACGCCTAGGAAGAGGCCCGCGCCCACCGCGGAACCGAGGCCCATCATGGTGAGGTGGCGGGTTTTGAGTTGAGTGGCCGCAGCCATAGGGAAATCACCTTCAACGCTGTTGATTGTTTGCAACGGGAAGTACTTTACGCAATGCACTAAGCAACCGGGGGCGCTAGCATGGCGGGTTGTGACTTTAAATCTCTTCTCCGATCCCATCGAGCTGACCAAGGCGCTGGTGGATATCCCTAGCCCTTCGCACCACGAGCAAGCGATCGCTGATGCCGTCGAGGAAGCCCTGCGCGGTCTGGACCAGAGCACAGTAGAGGTGGAACGCTACGGCAACACCGTCTGCGCCCGGACGAATCGGGGCTTCGAAAGCCGCGTGGTCCTCGCCGGCCACATCGATACCGTGCCCTTGGCCGAAAACGTCCCCCACACCATGTCGGAGGACGGCGCCACCATGTATGGCTGCGGCACCGTGGACATGAAGTCCGGCATGGCGGTCTACCTCAACGCCTTTGCGCAGCTGTACGACTCCGATGAGCTCAAGCACGACCTCACGGTCATCGCCTATGAGGGCGAGGAGGTCGCCACCGAATTCAACGGCCTGGGCCACTTGCAGAAGGATCACCCGGAGTGGCTGCAGGGAGACCTAGCGCTGTTGGGTGAGCCCTCCGGCGCCATGATCGAGGCCGGCTGCCAAGGCACCATCCGCGTGCGCGTTACCGCCCACGGCACTCGCGCGCACTCGGCCCGCGCCTGGCTGGGCTCCAACGCGGCGCACACCTTGGCGCCGGTGATGCTCAACGTGGCCAACTACCAGCCGCGCGACGTCGAGATTGACGGCTGCACCTACAAGGAAGGCCTCAACATCGTTCACCTCGAATCCGGCGTGGCCACCAACACCATCCCGGACGAGGCTTGGATGTTCGTCAACTTCCGCTTCGCTCCCGACCGCAATTCCGAAGAGGCGCTGGCGCACCTGCTGGAGGTCCTCGGCGAGCATGAGAGCATCACCGTGGAGGTCGATGACATCGCTGGGGCCGCCCTGCCCGGTTTGGGGCAGCCAGCGGCGCGCGCGCTTGTCGACGCCGTCGGCGGCAACGTCCGCGCCAAGTACGGGTGGACCGACGTGGCCCGTTTCTCCGAGATGGGTACCCCAGCCGTTAACTTCGGCCCTGGCGATCCGGGCTTTGCTCACAAGAAGGACGAGCAGGTGCCCATCGCCCAGATCACCGAAGTCTCGACCGCACTCTTGAATTACCTGAAGGGATAACACCACCATGACTCCTGAGCAACTGCGCACCCTGCGCGGACCTCTTCTCGTGCGCACCGCCGGGGAGCAGTCCTCCACCTTTGATCAGCGCCTGCTGCAGTCTGGCGCGGATCACGAGTGGCAGCACGCCGATCCCTGGCGCGTCCTGCGCATTCAGGGCGAGTTCGTGGACGGGTTCGACGCCCTGGCCAAGCTACCCAAGGCCGTGACCGTCTTCGGCTCTGCCCGCACCCCGGAGGATGATCCGAATTACCAGCTGGGCGTGGCCTTGGGCCGCCGACTCGTGGAAGCCAAATATGCCGTCATCACCGGCGGCGGCCCGGGCATTATGGAGGCGGCCAACCGCGGCGCGCACGAGGCTGGCGGGCTGTCTGTGGGCCTCGGCATCGAGCTGCCGCACGAACAGGGCCTGAACCCCTACGTGGATCTGGGCCTGAACTTCCGCTACTTCTTCGCCCGCAAGACCATGTTCCTCAAATACTCCCAGGCCTTCATCTGCCTGCCCGGCGGCATGGGCACCATGGATGAGTTCTTCGAGGTCATGTGCATGGTCCAAACCGGCAAGGTGACCAACTATCCCATCGTCCTCATGGGTACCGAGTACTGGGCAGGCCTGGTGGAATGGATGAAGAAGACCCTGGCCGAGGGCGGGTTCATCAACCCCGAGGACCTCGATCTCTTCCTGGTCACCGACGATATCGACGAAGCCGTCGCCCACATCCTGGCCGCGCACAAGGTCATGTCGGACAAGCGCCTGCGGGAGCAAGAAGACAAGTGACCTCTGCCCCCAACCTCGCGCGGGTCATGGCGATTGTGAACCGCACGCCGGACTCCTTCTACGACAAGGGCGCCACCTTCGAGCTCGACCCCGCAATCCAGCGTGCTGAGCAGGCGCTTGACGACGGCGCCTCCATCATCGACATCGGCGGCGTCAAGGCCGGCCCGGGTGAGCACGTCGACGCGGCCGAGGAAATCGAGCGCGTCGTGCCCACCATCGCGGAGCTGCACCGTCGCCGCCCTGAGGCGCTGATCTCCGTGGACACGTGGCGCGCCGAGGTCGCAGAGGAAGCTATCGCCGCGGGCGCCGGGTTGGTCAACGACACGTGGGCCGGCTGGGACCCTGAGCTCATCGAAGTCGCCGGCCACCACAAGGTGGGCTACGTGTGCTCGCACACCGGCGGCGTGACCCCGCGCACCCGCCCGCATCGGGTGCACTTCGACGACGTGGTCGCTGACGTCATCGCCGAGACTACGCGACTGGCGGAGCGCGCCGCCGACCTCGGCTGCCCGGAGGAGCTGACGTTCATCGACCCTACGCACGACTTCGGCAAGAACACCTTCCACGGTCTGGAGTTGCTGCGGCGCGTCGATGAGATCGTGGCGACGGGGTGGCCGGTGCTCATGGCGTTATCGAATAAGGACTTTGTGGGCGAGACCCTCGACCGAGCCGTCGACCAGCGCGTCGCGGGCACCCTGGCAGCGACGGCGTGGTCGGCAGCGCGCGGCGTGGCGGCGTTTCGGGTGCATGAGGTGGGCCCGACGCTCGATGTCATCCGCATGACCGCTGCCATTCAGGGGCACATGGCGCCGCTCGCGACGACGCGGGGGCTGGCCTAAGGCATGTTTCCGAGCATTTCTGTGGTCATCCCTGCGCTGAATGAGGAGCGCACCGTCGCGCACGTCGTGCGCGCCTGCCTGGCGGATGAGCCTTTAGAGGTCATCGTCATCGACGCCGATTCCACCGATGAGACCGCCGCCCGGGCCGCCGCGGCGGGTGCCCGGGTGTGCAACTGGCGCGAGGTGCTGGACGAGGAACCGCGTCCGGGAAAAGGCGAGTCCCTGTGGCGCGGGGTGGCCGCGGCCCGTGGTGAGGTGGTCGTGTTCATCGACGCGGATTTAGAGTCTGCGCGGCCCGGCATGGTCACAGCACTGACCGAGCCCTTCGTGGATCCCCACGTGCAGCTGGTCAAGGCGCGCTACGCGCGCAGCCTGAACGGCCAGCCCACCGGTGGCGGGCGAGTTACGGAGCTGAGCGCCAAGCCGCTGCTGCGCATGTTCTTCCCCGAGCTCGCGCACATCGATCAGCCTCTGGGCGGGGAGTACGCGATTCGCCGCGAGACAGCCCTGGGTCTGCCTTTTGTGGCGGGCTACGGGGTGGAGGCGGGGTTGCTGATAGACGTCGCCAAGCGCTATGGCCCCCACGCCATCGCCGAGGTGGACCTGGGCACCCGCGCCCACCGCAACCGGCCGCTTGAGGAGCTGGCCCCGATGGCCGATGTTGTCGCGCGCACCATCCTCTCCCGCGCGGGCGTGGTTGGCCCCGTTGCCCAACGTCCGCCGCTGCTGGGTAAGATTTAGCGCATGATGTCCTGGATTCTTCTCATCGTCGTCCTTATCGCCCTCGTCATTATTGGCACATGGGCGTGGGGAACCATCGTGGGTCGGGGGACCGTGATGGAGGCTCCCGATACGGCCGTGGATACCAACGAGGAGAATCTGCGCGCTCTTGAAGAGGGGCGCTTCGACGACCTGCGTTTCGACGTCGTGACACGCGGCTACCGCCAGGACCAAGTGGATGCGCTGCTAGCCGCCGTGGAGCGCCGCTTGGGCGCTGAGCTGGTGGCTTCTGACGGTTCTGCAGATGATTCTGCGGAGGCTTCCGCCGCGGGTGTGGCAACGAGCCTGCCGCTGTCGGCCGAAAAAGAGCTAGACTAGAAGGACGTTCTAAAAATAGTCGAAGGAGACTCAATATGGCAGCGATGAAGCCCCGTACCACTGGTGGAGAGATGGAAGCGGTAGAGGAGTCCCGCAAGATCGTGATGCGCATTCCTTCTGACGGGGGTGGGCGCATTGTTATTGAGCTCAGTAAAGAAGAGGCAGCGGAGCTGGGTTCACTCCTCGTAGCAGTTTCTAGCTAGTCTAGGAGCATGCTTTCACATATCGTCGATATTCTGGCCGATCCCGCCGATGGCAGCGCCCTGCAGGGTGCGGATGATTTTTCTCGCCTCGTGTCGGAGACCGGCCATTCTTATGACGTGGCCAAGCAGGGCTACGTCACGCTGGCGGCCGGCGCGGGCCTGAAACATCAGGGCGACGATGCCGCGATGGTTACCGCCCGCGAGACCTACCTGGCCATGGGGCACTTCGCGCCCTTCGTGGAGGCAGTGACCGGCGCGGTCCAGGACTCTTTGGAAACCCAGGATGCGGCTGAGCACGTAGCAGGCCTGGATGTGGACACCGCCCCCGCGCTCCTTGAGGTGGGCGCGGGCACGGGTTACTACCTTGCCCACACGCTCGATTCGATTGAGGGCGCTCGTGGCGTGGGCCTGGATATCTCTACGCATGCGGCCAAGCACCTGGCCAAGTCGCACGAGCGCGTCGGTGCTGTGGTCGCGGATGTGTGGGAGCGTCTGCCGCTCAAGGATGATTCGATTCACGCCATCTCTGTCGTCTTCGCCCCGCGCAACCCGGCGGAATTCCAGCGCGTGCTCGCCCCCGGCGGGGAGGTTATCGTGCTGACTCCACAGGCCGGCCACCTCGATGAGCTGCGGGAGCCTTTGGGCATCCTCGGCGTCGAGGAAGGAAAGGTGGAGCGCCTCTACGCGCAGGCGGAAGGTTTCCTTGAACAGGCGGCCGATCCGGTCGATATTTCCTTCCCCATTGTCCTCGACAAGGCCTCCATCGCCGCGCAGGTGGGAATGAGCCCCTCGGCGCGCCACATCAGCCCGGAAGAGCTGGCTGAGCGTATGGCCTCTCTGCCGCAAACCCTGACCGTGACGGCGCATGCCCGTCTGGACCGCCTGCGCTCTGCTTAATAGGCGGCTTTAATCTCGGGCCGCGTGCTGATTGCATTTCTGGCCTAAACGCTTCATAGCTGCAGCTGTGGCCCATCCTCAGCATTTCATGGCTACATCCCCGGTCCATCCTCAGCATTTCATGGCTACATCCCCGGTCCGGCCTTGACGCCGCGCGGCTACCAAAACTTCCCTTCGCGCTCACCGGCAGTGCACGCGACGGTTGTCTGAAGTCCACGGTGAGCGCGAAGGGCGGAGTGAGGCCCGGCCTGGCTGAGTGACGCGCGTCAGCTGCGTGGTCCCGCTGGCGCTCGAGGGCATCCTCGCTAATCTCCCTTCGCGCTCACCGGCCGCGCCCGCGGTGGTTGTTTGATGTCTATGGTGAGCGCGAAGGGCGGGGTGTGATCTGACCTGGCTTAGGGAAGCAGGAAAGCTGTGTAGCCTCGCTGGCGCTGAAGAGGATCCGCATCGTTCTCCCTTCGCGCTCACCGGCAGCGCCCGCGGTGGTTGTTTGATGTCCACGGTGAGCGCGAAGGGTAGGGGAGCGCATTAAGAGGAGGACCGGTCATCCCGGTCCTCCTCTTATAGTTCAACACACGCGCGATGCGATTAAGAGCGCTTGGTGCCCTTTCGGCTCCACGACTGCTCAATGACAGCCTCGCCCTCCGTGCTGACCTCGATGGCAGAGCATCCGCCCTCGAAGTAGATACGAGAGCTCATAGCCACCAAGCCGCCGTCCACAAACACCTCAACGCTAGCGCCGTCTTGGATGACGGTGAGAGTGTCCGAATCGCCCTCCGCCAGTTGGGTCACCGCAGGAGCAGAGTCCTTGAAGTAGTGATCAAAGGCCTTCGACATGGAGCGATCCAGGCTGATCTCGGAGCCAGTGTGGCGGATGACCGCGGCGGCATCACCGTTACTGTCCTTCAGCGTGACGGTCACGGCGGAGCCTTCCGGAACCTCCAAAACACCAGTCCAGGATTGGGCATAGTCGGAGAGTTTCACCGCATCCGGCAGACCCTCCGCTGGGGTCTGGTACAGCACACCGCCCTGCAGCGTGACCGCACGCGGCAGCGACAGGCTATTAGCCCAGCCCTCCGCCTGCCAGGATGGGTGCTTGGTGGCGTCGTCACCGCGACCGTTGCCGTTAAGCAGACCGAGGATGACCGCGCGGTCGTAGCGGCGCTCCTGCGGAATCGTTCCGGTCGTGGTGTTGGTGTTGCGCGGCCGGGAGAAGTCGTGGCCAAAGTCCACGCGCTGGAAACCCTTCGCCACGGTGAACACCGTGCCATCAAGGCGGCCCACGATATAGCCGGAAACATCGCGGCCCTCGCGCTCTAAGGTCACGAAGAGCACATCGTAGATTTCCCTATCGACCTCGTCGCGCAGGCGCACCAAGCGCGGCGAGACCACCGGCGGGATGGGGGAGGTAGCCGGAACCTCGCCCTCCTCAAAACCGGGGTCGCCGTCGAAGCTCAACGGCCCGAGGAGCGTCCAGGATTCGCCATCGGGGCTATCCAGGATCACCGGCACCGGCGCGTCCGAGTGCCCGGTCAGCGCAAGCATGAGCCAGCCATCGTGGCCTTCCTCGCGGTCCTCCTTGGCCCAATCTGGGACCACAGAGGGAGAGCGGAAGCGGTCGTGATTGGTGCTGGCACCGACAGCCTCGCCGAAGCGGACGACATCCGGGTCGAGCGCCGTAGGGTCATCGGAGACGACGCACTCATCGGCGTAGTCGGTGTAACGCGCTAGGCGCACGCTCGTGCCCACCGAGGTCACCGAGGTGAAATACAAGTTGAGCGCGTCCTTGCCCTCCGCGACGGAGCCAGCACGCAGCGACAGCTCTCCGCCCACGGGGGCGAGGACATCGTCGCAGTCGAGCCACTCAAAAGCTGTTTCTTCCGACGTGGAATGGCCCCAGCGTGCGGGCTGGTCAGCTGCGGGCCGGTACTGGTGGAACAGGTGCCACGTGTTACCGTCGCGGACGATTCCCGCGGGGGCGTCGAGGATCCCGGTGTCGGGAACGAAATGTAGTTCTGGGCGATGAGGCGGTTCGTTAAGAGTCACGGCAGTCCTTCCTACATCAACGAACGGTAAATGTCCACGGTCTGCTGCGCGATGGTAGCCCACGAGAAGTCATCAATCGCGCGCTGGCGACCGGCGCTGCCAAAGCGCTGCGTCAGTTCCTTGTCCGCTGCCACTCGATTCACGGCGGCGGCGAGATCAGCCTCAAAGGTGGCTTCATCAGCGGCATCGTAATTGACCAAAACGCCGGTCTCACCATCCACGACGACCTCTGGGATGCCACCCACATTGGAGGCTACGACCGCGGTGCCGCAAGCCATGGCTTCGAGGTTAACAATGCCCAGCGGCTCATAGATCGACGGGCAGACGAACACATCGGCACCGGAATAGACTTGCTTAATCTCCTCGCGGGACAGCATGTCCTTAACCCAGAACACACCATCGCGCTTGGAGCGCAACTCCTCCACGAGGGCTTCGGTCTCCGCCGCAATCTCCGGCGTATCCGGCGCGCCCGCACACAGCACGAGCTGGATATCCTCGTCAAAGCTCTGGGCCGCCTTGAGCAGGTGCTTCACGCCCTTCTGTCGGGTAATCCGGCCCACGAAGGCAACGACGGGACGCTGCTTGTCGACGCCCAACTTATCCAGCACCGCCGACTCACCCGGCTGCCACACCTGCGTATCGATGCCATTGAGGACCACATGCACCTTATCGGCGTCGATACGGGGGTAGGCATCCAAGATGGAATCTTTCATGCCGGCAGATACGGCGATGACGGCGTCGGCGTATTCCATCGCGTTCTTCTCCGACCAAGAGGAGACCTCATAACCGCCGCCCAGCTGCTCGCGCTTCCACGGGCGGTGCGGCTCGAGGGAGTGCGCGGTAACCACGTGGGGGATACCGTACAACCGGCTGGCGAGGTGCCCACCAAGGCCCGTGTACCACGTGTGCGAGTGAGCCACATCGATGTCGGAGGCGGCGTTGGCCATGCGTAGACCCGTAGACAGTGTCTGCAGCGCAGCGTTGGCATCCTTCAATGCGGGGTCAACGCCATGGACAAAAACGTCTTTCTCGTCGCGCTCAGACCCCATGCAGTGGACGGAGACATCGATGATCTCGCGCATGAAACGGGTGAGCTCTGCAACATGGACGCCAGCTCCACCGTAAATCTCAGGCGGATACTCCTTAGAAAAAATTCCGGCTCTCATACTCGCCAGAATACGGACATTCCGCAGCGCGCGCTAAACCTTCCTATCGCGCGCCACGAGCGCGGCGCGCAGCGGCGTTGGGACGCAAACACGAAGGAAGCACGCAAGCGGGGTGAGGGAGGTTAAAGGGGGTAAAAACACGCAAACTTCTACTGCACGATGCGGAAAATGTCTATAAGTTGGGTGGTGTGAGAAGCCTTCCTAATGTCCTTGCCATTGTCCTTGCCGGCGGCGAGGGAAAGCGCCTCTTTCCGCTGACGGAAGACCGCGCTAAGCCCGCCGTTCCTTTCGGCGGCTCCTACCGCCTGATCGACTTCGTGCTGTCCAACCTCGTTAACGCCGGATACCTCAAGATTGCGGTGCTAACCCAGTACAAGTCCCACTCTTTGGACCGCCACATTTCCCAGGCATGGAACCTGTCTGGGCCGACCCCGCAGTACATCGCCTCGGTACCCGCCCAGCAGCGCCGCGGTAAGCGTTGGTACAACGGTTCGGCCGATGCCATCCTGCAGTCGCTGAACCTGATTTATGACGAGAAGCCGGATTACGTCATCGTCTTCGGTGCCGACCACGTATACCGCATGGACCCGGCCCAGATGGTGGAGGAGCACATCGCGACTGGCCTGGACTGTTCGGTGGCAGGCATCCGCGTCCCGCGTTCGGAGGCTTCTGCCTTTGGCTGCATCCAGGCTGATGGGATGGGCACGATTACGGAGTTCGTCGAGAAGCCTGCGAATCCCCCGGCCACCCCGGATGATCCGAACATGACCTACGCCTCCATGGGCAACTACGTCTTCACCACGCAGGCGCTTATTGACGCTTTGCTGGAAGACGAAAAGAATGAGGACTCCGCGCATGATATGGGCGGAAACATCATTCCTTATTTCGTGAAGCGCGAGCAGGCACACGTCTACGACTTCATGGCAAATGAGGTGCCCGGCTCCACGGAGCGTGACCATGGCTATTGGCGCGATGTCGGTACCATCGACTCCTTCTATGAGGCGCACATGGACATGATTTCTGTGCACCCCATTTTCAACTTGTACAACCGTTCGTGGCCGATTCACTCCACGGATGACTCGAACTTCCCGCCGGCGAAGTTCGTGCAGAACGGTATCGCGCAGTCCTCGATGGTGGCTCCGGGCTGCATTGTCTCCGGCGGTACGGTGCGCAACTCTGTGCTCTCCTCGGACGTGCACGTGGCCGATGGCGCGACGGTGGAAGGCTCCGTCATCCTGCCGGGCGTGCGCATTGGACGCGGCGCGGTGGTCCGCCACGCCATCCTGGACAAGAACGTGGTGGTCAGCGATGGTGCGATCATCGGCGTGGACCGCGAGCGCGATGAGGAGCGCTTCAAGGTTTCCGAAGGTGGCGTGGTCGTCGTGGGTAAGAACGTAAAGGTCTAAGCCGCGAGACAGCACAGTAGTTTAAGCGGGCGTGCGGGTGGATTGAAGTCCACTCCACGCCCGATTTTCGTGGCTTTGATGGCGCCGACGAGTCCCAGGCTGCTTCAGGAGCCTGCGCGACAACACACCCTTGCAACAGCACACCCTGCAACAACACGCGCGGCACAACCACACCCTGCAACAACACGCGCGGCACAACCACACCTTGCACCAACACACCCTTCGCGCTCACCGAAAGTGCGCGGCCCGCCTCGTGAAGCCCCATGGTGAGCGCGAAGGGCGGGGGTGGGAACGGAGAAGGAGTAAAAGTGGGCGCAAAGAAGGACACCGGCGCCACAGGGCGGGGTTTAGCTCGGAGACGTATCAGTGGCTAAACCAACGGTGTCCTAAATGACGAAAGTCTCCGAGCCGATCGAAAAACAGGCGATGGTTTTGGCAGATCGGGCAGTTTCAGAAGGCGGCTACAGCTTGGTAATGAGCGTCAGGCCCGCGCCGTAGGGCAGGCGCGTCACGGCCGCGCCCTCGAGGGAGCGGGCAACCTCGTCGGCCTCGCGGGCAGCGGCGGTGTCGCGGTCGGTGCGGGAGGGGTCGGCCACGGTGCCGTCGAGAAGCGCATTGGCCAGCACCAAAGTACCGTGCTGGTGCAGCAGCGGCCAAGCAGCCTTGAGCAGTGCAGGCATGTCGAGCGCGGGGACCTCGGCGTAGATCACCTGGTAGGTGTCATTAGCCAGACGGCCCATGATGTCGAGCGGACGAGACGGCAGGAAGCGGCCGCGGCTGGGGGAGTAGCCGGCCTCGCGGAAGGTTCGCTTGGCGCTGGCCTGGTGTTCTGCCTCCGGGTCAATGCAGGTGAGGATTCCGTTCTCCGGCATGCCGGCAAGCAGATAGAGGCCCACGACGGATGCTGCGGGAGTAATCGCCACCGCCTGTGGGCGCGAGGTGGTGCCGGATGAAACCGCCGCGAGCGTGGTGAGCAACTGGCCTGTTGCCTCATCCGGGGCTGGCAGGCCATACTCCTCCGCGTGGGCGCGAGCGCCGGCGAGAACCTCGGAGACCTCGCTGGTGGATTCGATGTAGGTTCGCATTGCGTCATAAGCCGTAGTAGTCACAAAAGAAAACCATAGTGAAATCGCCACAGCTGCGTGCCGAGAATCGCCCACAACTCTCCTCAGCTGTGACGCAAGAAGCGCATGTAAGCGGTGTGACGGATTCACAGGCTGCTCACAGGGCCGTGGCTGGAGTTTCGACGCGCACTATAGAAAGATATTCGGCATGACCACACAGCAGCGCGAGTTTGAGCCCGCTCACCGTTCCACCGATTCCTCCGCCACTGGCAGCCATGATGCCAGCGCTGAAACTGAGAAGTTGACCGGAACCGCTGCGTTCGACGCCGGCCAGGCCGATATGCCTTCCTGGGGCGAACTCGTGGCTGAGCACGCCGATGATGTCTACCGCTTGGCTTACCGCCTCTCCGGTAACCAGCATGATGCCGAAGACCTCACCCAAGAGACCTTCATGCGCGTCTTCCGCTCCTTGGATAAGTACCAAGCGGGGACCTTTGGGGGCTGGCTGCACCGCATCACCACCAACCTCTTCTTGGATATGGTCCGCCACCGCTCCAAGATCCGCATGGAGGCCCTGCCGGAGGATTATGAACGCGTCCCCGGCACTGACATGACCCCGGAGCAGGCCTATTCGGTAGCTAACCTGGATCCGGCGCTGCAGTCCGCACTGGATAACCTCGCACCGGATTTCCGCGTGGCCGTGGTTCTCTGTGATGTCGTGGGCATGAGCTACGACGAAATCGCCGAAACCCTTGGCGTCAAGATGGGCACCGTGCGCTCCCGCATCCACCGCGGCCGCTCCCAGCTGCGTGCCGCACTGGAGAAGGAAGCCGAGAGCAACGCAGACACCCGCAGCCTGCTGCGTACGCGCTAGACTGGGCAGCGTTTAAATCTGAGACCGCGAGAATTCTGCCGCCTAGGGCAGAGGAGCGCGCACTGAGGTGAGGTGACGTTGAGGTGAAAGCAGAAGGACATAGCAGCGACGGCCAGTCCCTGAGTCTGTCCGGATTCTTCACCGAGGCCCAAGCCAAAGTCCGCGATAAGGCGAAGGCCCGCGCCCAGCGGGCAGATACTATCGGCCATTTGGGGCCCGAGGCAGTCGTCGCTTTCGTCGATGGTGAGATGCCAGCCAAGTATGCCCACCGCGTACGCATCCACCTCGTGCACTGCCCGGAATGCCGGGCAGAAATCCACCACCAGCGCAACGCCGCCGAGTGGGTCCGCGAATGTAGCGTGGAATCCCATGTGAAGGCTCCTGATTCCCTGATGGCGAAGCTCGCGGGTATCGCTCATCAGGGCGTAGGGCCCGGGCCGGATGCGGAAGCTCCTGCGCACCAGCCACGCCAGGATTTCTTGGACAAGGTGGAGATGGTTGTGCGCGCTATCCGTCACAACCAGCGGGGCTAACAAGAGACCGAAGCCTTCCGCGCGCCCGTCACCCTGTCATCACTAGCGAAGTAGTTAAGATAGTTTCGTGTTTTCCTCAATTGGTTGGGTAGAGATCATTGTCATCGTGCTGCTGGGTCTGGTGATCATCGGCCCCGAGCGCCTGCCCGGCGTGATCATGGACGTCCGCGCGGCTATCTACGCCGCGCGCAAGGCCATTGCGAACGCCAAGGCGGAGCTCAACGGTGAGATGAGCGGTCTCGGCGCGGAGTTCGATGACCTCCGCGTGCCCCTGACCCAGGCGGCGGAATGGACGCGCATGGGCCCGCGCGGGGTTATCACCAAGGCGCTTTTCGACGGCGACGATTCCGCCTGGGACGACTTCAACCCGAAGAAGATGGCTGAGGACATCAAGAAGAGCACCAGCCCGTATGAGCATGACGCGGAAGTAAACAACCAACCCGCGCATAACCAGCAGGGGCCGGCGCAGCCAGCGCCGGAGCAGAACATTGGCCGGCCGACCTTTGATTATTCGCAGGTCTACCCGGACCTGGGCGCACAACAACCGGCGGAGAAGAAGGCGGCTAAAACGACACAGCCCCCGCGCGGCGGAAATGCATCCACCGGCGAGGGCAGCTCCTCCTGGGAGGACGTCACCTAAGGGTCATTTAGCCCTTGCGGGTGACACCCAAGCCGAGTTTCTTGCCCACGAGGGAATCGGAGCGCACCGCAATGGAATCCGCCACCTTGTTGATGGCCTTGGTAGCGGGGGAGTCGGGCGCGGAAATAACGATGGGGGTTCCGGCATCGCCAGCCGCGCGCAGGCTCGGATCCAGCGGGATGCTCGACAGCAAAGGAACCTCGTGGCCCAGCAGGACGCTGAGGCGCTCGGCCACCACTGTGCCGCCGCCGGAGCCGAAGATATCCATGGTGGAGCCATCCGGCATGACCATGGCACCCATGTTCTCAATCACGCCGGCCACGCGCTGGCGCGTTTGCTGGGAGATGGAGCCGGCACGCTCAGCCACCTCGGCCGCAGCAGCCTGCGGGGTGGTCACAATCAGCAGCTCCGCATTGGGGATGAGCTGGGCCACCGACAGGGCGACATCGCCGGTACCCGGTGGCAGGTCCAGCAGGAGCACGTCCAAGTCGCCCCAGAAGACGTCCGCGAGGAATTGCTGGAGGGCGCGGTGGAGCATGGGCCCGCGCCAGACGACGGGCGCGTTACCCTCCACGAATTGGCCGATGGAAATGTGCTTGATGCCATGGGAGATGGGGGGAAGCAGCATTTCGTCGTCAAGCACTGTGGGGCCCGCCGTGGAACCCAGCAGGCTGGGTACAGAGTGACCATAAATGTCGGCGTCCACGATGCCCACCTTGAGGCCCTTCTTGACCAGGGCCGCGGCAAGGTTCACCGTGACGGAGGACTTGCCCACGCCGCCCTTGCCGGAGGCCACCGCGAACACGCGGGTGGTGGACTCGGGCTTGGCAAAGGGGATCTCCGGCTCGGCCTGCCCGCCGCGCAGCTTCTGCTTGAGCTCTTTACGCTGCTCGTCGCTCATCGGCGTCATGGAGATGCTGATGTTGCCGACACCGTCGATCTCCGCCACGGCCGCGCGGGTATTGGACTCGATGGTGCCCTTCATCGGGCAGCCGGCGATGGTGAGATAAAGCTCGATATCCACGTCCGAACCGTTGACGGCTACGGACTTCACCATGCCCAGCTCCGTGATGGGGCGTCCGATTTCTGGGTCATCGACGCGGGTGAGCGCGTCGCGAACGGAAGATTCAGTAATAGCGCTAGTCATAACGCGCATTAGTCTAGTCACTTGCTATCGGGGAGAGCCACACCGCCGTCTGGCCAGCGGGGTGTGTAAAATTCAGCCAGATGCCGCGGCCCAGCGCTGCGGACTGAGGAACCTGAAGAACAGCGACATGTGTGCTGCATGTCCGGTTGAATAGAAAGAATGCGCCTGATTCTGATGCCCCGCCTTATTGCACGTTCCCGCACCTTCGCCCGCATTGTTGGGGTGGCCTTGGTGGGGGTTGCGGGGGCGTCGTTAAGCGCCTGCTCTGGGTATGACCCCAAGCCGGATCCGAACCCAGTGAACTCGGCGCCGATCACCATCATGATTGATCCGACTTCTCATGAGCAGAGCGTGCTGGCGGAGATCTACCGCCAGACACTGCGCGATGAGGGACGCGCGGCTACCGTTTCTCAGAAGCCAAAGCTGGTACGTCGGGGAGGGGAGCACATCAGCGGGGTCAGCACTAACGGCAACTTCTTCGTGGGCTGCACGGGTGAATTCTTAAGCGTCTACAACCCGGAGGAAGCCCGCGCGATTTCCAAGGACTACGTGGCTGCCAAGGAAGAAGGCACCAAGGACGTGGACTTTTTGGAGCGCACCCACGTCGCGCTCATGGCCTCGCTGCCCCCGGAGGTCTCCGTGGTGGAGCCTGCCGGTGCCGAAGGCTGCCCTAATTCAAAGCCGGAGCTGCCGCAGAATTACGTCGTGGTCTACCAAGACGGGCTATTCAACCGCGATGAGAAGCTCGAAGTTGCCTCCTTTACCAAGTTCCTCACCGCGCAGGACCTCGATGAAGTGGTGAAGGAAGTAGAAGGCTCTGAGGACTTTGAGGCGGCCGTGCGTGCCTGGATGGAGGCCAACCTCATGCAGAACCTCAACGAGGAAGGTGACTCCAACTCTTCCGGCGGCTCGGACTTGGTCCACGAGGAATCCTAGAAGAGACAAGCTTGGGGCGCAGTCCTCGGCGCCTGGGGAACAACCTAGGACTGTATAAAACGGCGCTGGACACGCCCTGCTTGGCGACGTCTCGCCGCACCGCCCCACTCCTTACGTGCGGAAACGGCTCAGTATCTCACAGAGTGGTCGATTCCGAGAAATCTATAGTTCCCTCGCGCTTGTGTACTTATTGTTAAAGATTCCAGGTAAAACCCTGTTTTTCTTGCGGGTTTATGTATAGGAGGATACAATTTTTAGAGTTCACCTGCCTATTTCCTGTCAATCCTTAAACGAATTTGTGAGGAAATACCTTGAGAAGCCGCCGCGGCTTTCGGGTTTCCGCACTGTGGGGTGGGGCAGGGTACTGCATTTGAAAGGACCTAAGGAATGAATGCACCACGAAGTGGCTCGGCCCGTCGGCCCTCTTCCCGTAAAGGAGTAGCAGCACTTTCTGCTATTACACTCGCGCTGAGCGGCCTCAGCATCACCTCTTTTAATACTGTCGTCCCCGAGGCCACAGCAGCTTCTGGCTTTACCGGCGGCCTCCGCGGCAGCGACGGCAACGGCGCGGTAGAGCAGGACGCCCAGAAGGCCTCCGACCTGCCGGCCGGTTCGTGTGTTGTCGGCTCAAACGCTCAGAAGGGCAGCCAGGCTGGTTTCAGCTGGAACACCCAAGAACCGACTGGTGAGACCCCTTCGAAAACCCGGTGGGGTTTGAGCGTCGCCTTTGATAACTCGAAGGACCGCACGTTCGCTGATTGGGGCTTTACCAATTCAGGCAATATGGGCGCGTACCTCGACGCAGGCCAATTCCAGTCGATGAATGTCGGCCAGACGTTTCTTCCAGGCGAGGTAGTCACGCACAAGGCCGACGAATTCCTCGCTATTACCCCTTCTAGGGCACAGCGAAACCTGAACCTCAACGCGGAACTGACCGATGCGAAAGTCAAGCAGTTCGCTGAGGCCACCGCCGCCAACCCGGTACGTTACGCCTGGCAGGGTAACTATAAGCAGGAAAATCCCGACCCAAGGACTAGGGCCACCCGGGGAGAATCTGCAGGCTTTACGGCCGTCGTGAACCCGTGGCCGAGTGAGAACATCGAATGTAACCCGATCACGGTCTCGTGGAAGAACCAGGAGAAGCTGGTCATCAGGCCGGGCGAGGTGCTCGAGGTCGGCAAGATCAACGTTCCTGCTGTTACTGGTGGCGGCACGGATGACTCCATGTCCCGCATGGTCGTGGAGGCTTTCGACTCGCAAGGTAACTTTATCGGCACGAGTGACCCCGACGCGTCCGCTGAAGACAAGCGCCTGACTATTGACGCTGACGGCACCATCAAGTACACCATGCCGAAGTACAAGGGCACGAAGCTGAGCGATCAGCAGGGCATGCGCTTCAGTGTGCTGGCCAAGCCGCGTACGGTTACACAGCTCCAGGACGCTGCTAAGAGCAACAATGAGTTTCTCGAGCATGATGGAGCCTTCGAAAGCTCGAACTCGCTAACGCGCTATAACAAGCCGAACGTTATCGGGAACCACCAGTGGAGCTTCGACGACACCCAGTTCCACGATCCGGAGTATTCTCCGGTCCAGCAATCGGTGACCTCTGGTGTTGATAAGACTACTAATACAGTTGTGACTGGGCGCCAGACGCTGACCTATAAGCAGGTTGGTGACAAGATCGCTGATTTGGTGAGGAAGCGTGAGGACGGCGGCGTTGAAGCCGAGGTCAAGCTTGATAAGCGCTATGTCTACCAGGGCTGGGACGCCAAGTTAGATCCAAACACCTATGACGTCACCGTCACGACACCTGCCAACCCGCTCCCGGGTACCTTTGCGCAGCCCCAGGTCATTGTCACCTATTCCAATGGTTCGCGGGATATTATCCCGCTGCTCGCAGTTATTGATCCGAACAATACCCAGGTGACGGAACTTGCTGTCAGAGGAACCGTCGAGGGCCCAGCTGGTAAAGTACTCGTTTCAGAGCTTGATTTAAAGCCCAGCTTTGAGGGATACGACCCAGTCCGGCCCAAGTCTTTTGATGTTGACCCTGCGTCCGTTCCGGAAGGATGGAAAGTAACGGTCGATGATGATGGAACTGTAAAGGTCAAGGCGACGTCGCCGGAAGCTGCTAAGAACAACACTAAGATTTTGCCGAGGGTTATCGCTACCTACCCAGATGGGACGACCGATACCGTTGAGGTTCCCTTCCAGATCGTCAATGCGATCAAGGTTCCGGACTACACCGCGGAATCCGGCCACGTAAATGAAACGGTTACGCTTCAGCCAACCTTGCCGGAGATTGGCTTGGGCGGTCGCGCCGATGACGAGAAGCCCAGTCGCTATACTTTCCCAGACGGTTCTTTGGAGTACAAATATGGTGACTGGACAGTCACTATCGACGAGAATACTGGTGAGCTGACTTCGACGATTCCGGAAACAGCTATACCTGGCGCGCGACTAACCATCCCAGTGAAGGCTTACTACGCTACGGGCGCTACCCCACAGGTGGTGACCGGAACCATCAACGTTATTGGTGATGGTTCCGGTAAGGACTTCGCTTCCTACCCTGCGCAGGTGACTAAGGCAGGGGAGAAGGCGACTTCGGATATCGATACGATGTTGTCCGATCCGAAGCTCGCTAAGTACAAGTTGCCTGATAACTTGCCGCAGGACTGGGAGTTCGGCATTGATGAGAAGGGTACGGTTACCGCAACCCCGAATGCGACAGTGGAGAATGGTACGACTGTCACCGTCAATGTAGAAGTAACCTACCCGGATGGTTCCACCGCTACTGTTCCGGCAGAGTTTACGGTCATCGATGCTTACGCGCGTACGAATGATCCCTTGTATCCGACGGTTAGTGGTCAACCCGGTACATTAGTGGTTAGCCAGGTGGATCGTACTAACCTGTACGATGCTGCTGAACCGAAGTTTTCCATTATTACGGATCCGAATGACCCGGATTATATTGATCCACCCCGCAACCTGAAATGGGAAGATGTGAAGATTGACCCGGTTACGGGTGTCATCACCACTCCGATCAGCAAGTTTGCTCTGCCTGGGACCTCTGCGGATATCCCTGTTCGTGTCACATACAAAGACGGTTCGACTGATAAGACGATTGCCACAGTCGTCGTTAAGGCGGAAGTACGGCAGGTCTATGAGGCACAGTACTTGCTGCAAAACACCACGCCTGGTGGAACAATTAAGTCCGAGATTACGGAAGTAACGAGGATTCCTGAACGCGACCTCGCTAAGGATCCTTCGAAGCGTTTCCAGGTGCCCTCAGACTTCAATGGATGGAAGGTCAGCGTCGACGAAAACGGTGTCGTCACCGCCACCGCACCGAAGGACGCTCGACCTGGTGACGGCGTGAGTATCCCTGTTACCGTCACTTACTATGACGGCTCCACCGACACGGTCTATGCACCGTTTAATGTCAAGGAGAACCAGAAGGACATCAGCGAGCCTACATACCCGGTCGAATCAACCAAGCCAGGCACCGAGGTGAAGCGTTCCGTTAACCGGGACGGTGCGCCGAACGGTACGACCTTCTCCTTCGGCTTGGACGGCGACAAGCCGAAAACTGAGGACACCGTTGACGGGTGGACCTACAAGATCGATCCGAAGACCGGTGAGGTTTCCGTAACCCCGCCCGCTGACTCTAAGCCGGGTGACAAGCACGTACACAACGTCACGGTGACGTACCCCGATGGTTCGACCGACGAGACTCCAGTAACCACTGTGGTGAACTTGACTCAGAACTTCGAGGTCGATCCAACCTACCCGCCGGAGACTACGTTCCCTGGTGAGACGGTTACTTCTCCGCTCACTATTGAGCTGCCTGAAGGTATTACCGTGGCGCCGGATCAGCCGTACAAGATCACTCCGGCTGATGGCTACACTGCAACCGGGGATAAAAACGAGTTTGGTAATCCGACGTACACGGTTACGACGGCCAACGGCAATTGGCTGGTCGGCTTGGATGACAAGGGCAACGTAATTGCTACTGCACCTAAGACCGCGAAGCCGGGTGACTCTATCAAGGTTCCGGTCACGGTTACCTACTCCGACGGTTCCACCGATCGGATTTATGCACCGATCAACATCCAGGATGCCCCGACGCGCGAGGTGCCGTTCGATGTTGAGTACAAGTTCGATGACACCGTCCCGCAGGGCACCTACAAGGTCGAAACCGAAGGTGTTCCAGGCACAGAGGTACAGGACCGAAAGGGCAAGTGGTCGCAGACCAAGGCTCCGGTCAATGAGGTCGTCGTCATTGGTACCAAGCCTGCAAAGGCTACCGATGAAATGACTTGGAAGATGTCTACTGGTTTCGACACCATCATGCGTCCGAACTCGGCACTCAAGCCGGGTGAGGTGAAGGTTGTTCAGGAGGGCGAAGCTGGCGAGCACACCATCACTGCGAAATTCGACGCCACCCTTGAGCCGGGCGGTGTTCCAACGGTGAAGACCACGTCGGATACCGTGACCAAGGATCCGAAGCCACGCATTGTGGAGTACGGCCCGCGCCTTGAGGATCAGGAACTGGTTTTCACTGACAAGAACCGCATCCCGTTCGAGACTGAGATCATTTATGACGACACTCTTAAGGCTGGCGAGCAGGTCGTTAAACAGAAGGGTGAAGAAGGCGAAGAGACCGTTACGACTAAGCAGAAGCTTGTCGACGGAATACCTTCCGGTGATCCGGTAGTCACCAAGGAACGGACTAAGGCTCCGGTCAAGCAGATCATCCGCGTTGGTGGCAAGACCACTGGTGAGAACGTCGAAACCTTCAAGACGGAAGCTCCGTTCAAGGTCGTCATCAAGTACGACCCGAACATGCCTGCTGGTGAGTCCAAGGTGACGACGCCAGGTGTTCCGGGTGAGAAGACGGTGACGATCAAGCGCAACATCACCAACTCGAACCCGGACAGTGAGCCGACGGTCTCTGAAGAGATCACGAAGCAGCCTGTCGACGAGGTCATCACCGTTGGTACCAAGCAGGCCACTGCGACCGATACGGTCGAGTGGAAGGAGCCGATTCCATTCGGCACGACTCTGCGTCCGAACCCTGACCTCGCTCCGGGTGAGACTAGGGTGGTTCAGGAAGGCAAGAACGGCGAGGCTTCCTATGCTGCAGTCTTTACCAGCACCAACGGTGAAGCACAGGTTAAGGAAGTCAAGGCCCGCACTGAACCTGTCGAGCGCATCGTCGAGTACGGCCCGAAGGCTGAAGACACCTCTGTGGTAACCAAGACTGAGAAGCCGGTGCCGTTCGAGACGAAGATTACCGCGGACCCGAACTTGGAGGCAGGCAAGCAGGTCGTCGACAAGCAGGGTGAGCTCGGCACTGATGTCGAGACCTCTACTCAGAAGATCGTGGATGGCAAGCCTTTCGGCGAGCCGACCGTGACGACTGAGCGCACCAAGGAGCCGGTTGCGGCCGAGATTCGTGTGGGTACCAAGACCGAGGGCTCTCATGAGACAGTGACCGAGGTTGACGTTCCATTCGAAACCGAGATTCAGTTCGACGACACCATGGAGGCCGGCACCCAGGAAACGGTTCAAGAAGGTAAGCCGGGCAAGGACAAGGTAACGACGACTCAGAAGATTGAGAACTCGAATGTTGTCGGTACCGAGACCAAGACCGAGCGCGTGACCGAGCCTGTCAAGAAGATCATCAAGGTCGGCACTAAGGGCAAGACCACGTCCAAGACCATCGAGTGGACCGAAAACACCCCATTCGAGGTCGAGGTTCGCGAGAATCCGAACCTGAAGGCTGGTGAGACCAAGGTTGTCCAGGAAGGCAAGCCGGGCGAGGTCAAGCACACCGTTACGGTGACCTCCGACAACGGTGAGATTTCCACCAAGGATGACGCCACGGAGATCAGCAAGCCGACCAAGCAGATCATCGAGGTCGGTACTGCGCCGACTCAGACCGAGCTGACGGATAAGCACACCGAGCAGACTCCGTATGAGACCCTCATTGAGACTGACCCGAACCTTGAGGCCGGAAAGGTTGTAGAAGACCAGGCCGGTTCCTTCGGCGAGAAGGAAGTCACGAAGGTTTGGAAGCTCAAGGATGGAAAAGCCGTAGGTGACCCAGAGACCTCTGAAAAGGTCACCAAGGAGCCGACGCCGCGCAAGCTGCGCATCGGTACCAAGGCCGTCACGGAGACCTCTAAGGTCACCACGACGGAGAAGGTTACCGAGACCAGCAACACCACCACGACGGTGACGGAGAAGGAGCCGGCCCCGGAGATTGAACGCTCCTTCTACGGTGTTGAGCTGGTTAAGCCAGGCCAGTCTGAGTCGCAGGACGTGAAGAAGCACACGGATGGCAACACCTATGAGGTTCCGTCGGACGTGGATGGCTGGACCGTCTCCGTTGACGAGAACGGCCGGGTGACGGCAACCGCACCGTCGACGGCGAAGTCCGGCGACTACATCAAGGTTCCGGTAAGGGTGACCCCGAAGGGCGGCAAGCCGTACGAGACGAACGCTGTCTTCATCGTGAAGGAAGACGAGCCGATCGCTCCGGAGCCGAATGACCCGGAGATCATTCAGGCACCGACCTACAACCCGGATGTCATCAAGGCCGGCGTTACCAAGAAGGTTGGCATCAACTATGGCCATACTGAGGGCAACACCTACGAGTTGGGTGAGGTGCCGGCTGGTTGGACCGTGACCATTGATGAGTCCACGGGTGAGCTGACGGTGACTCCGCCGGCTGATACCCCAAGCGGCACCATCAAGGAGATTCCGGTTAGGGTCACCACGAAGAACGGTGAAGTCTTCAACGTGAAGACTGTTATCGGTGTCGTTAGCGATAACTGTGGCTGCGGCCCGGTTGAGCCGACGGAACCAACCGAACCAACGGATGAACCGACCGAAGAACCCACGGACGACCCGACCAAGCCGACCAAGCCGACCGAGCCGACGGACGACCCGACCAAGCCGACCGAGCCGACCGAGCCGACGGACGACCCGACCAAGCCGACCGAGCCGAACGCAAGTCCAACGACGACGGTGACGGTCACCACGACGGTCAATCCGTCTGAGCCCGAGCCATCCGAGGATCCCTCGGAGCCTCAGCCGACTTCTGAAACCCCAACGCCGACGCCTTCTGATAGTGGCACTACGACGGTAACTGTCACTGAGACAAAGGAGTCTCCGGAGCCGAAGCCGAGTGAGGAGCCAGAACCCTCTGGTACCGCAAAGCCGACGACGTCCAACACGGCTAAGCCGACCACCACGGTAACGGTGACTGAGGATCCGTCTCGTCCGAAGCCGTCGGAGGAGCCGACCACAGACAAGCCGAAGCCGTCGGAGGACCCGACTGTGACGGTGACTGTGACAGAGACCAAGGGCACGCCGGAACCGAAGCCGACCGACGAGTCGACGACTCCGTTGGTTCCGACTGAACCGACGGATCCGACTCAGCCGAACGAGCCAAATGAGCCGAACGAGCCAGGTGAGCCGGGCAAGCCAGGTGAGCCGGGAGAGCCGGGAGAGCCGGGAGAGCCGGGAGAGCCGGGAGAGCCGGGCAAGCCAGGTGAGCCAGGTGAGCCTAACGAGCCTCGTATACCTGAGCTCGGTGGGTTGTGGCCGCTGCTCATTCCGCTGGTTCTTGTGCCGCCAGTCTTGAGTCACTTCTTCAAGCCGCCGCATGATCCTGCACTGCCGCAGAAGCCGTTCGAGCCGCTGAAGCCGTTGGAGCCGAAGGCCCCAGGCGAGGCTCCGCAGCAACCGCAGCCGGAACAGCCGCAGCCGCTGGCACCGGGTGAGGCAGCACAGCCGAGTGCTGTGGAGTCCAACAACAATGCTCAGCCGAGCCAGAGCGACAACACCACTCGCTCTACTAGCTCGACCTCGAGCAGCAAGGACTCCAAGAAGAGTTCCTCTTCTAGAGCCCTGGCGAATACCGGTGCAAATATCCTGTGGCTTCTTGCCGCAGCATGGGCACTGATTGCTGGAGCAGTACTGCTTCTGCGTCCTGGTCGCCGCAAGGAGTCCTAGTCCGCTAGGAAGCTTCAGGGCCGGGTTGCCCTGAAGACACGGTTTACTAAGCCGTGAATGAAACGCCCGAGCATTAGCTCGGGCGTTTCTCTTTTGACTAGTTCATTGTGCTGGTTCGCTTCCGTTGTTGAGAGCCAATGCCGTGTATTAGGGCAGAGCCAAGACTGTGGGACAGGGAAACGGCGGATACCGTATTGATTGTGTCAGATGCGAGTTTTTGGTACCGGTGTTCTGGGGACTCGGTACTGCCGTGTTCCGAGTAGTTGGTACCGGGCCGAGGGGTGCGTCGGCCCGGACGGGCTACAATTTCAGGGTGGAATCACAGCT
>NZ_VIOG01000015.1:0-74095 GCF_009708045.1 Corynebacterium hiratae
CGAAGCCAGCGACTAGTTCCACTGCCACAAGGCAGAAGGAACGCAGATAAACATAGCCTGCCCCAGCATGGGGCTAGGAGTACGAATCCTGGGCTCCTTCAAGCGGAACTGCTAACAACGTAATGGGCGATTACTTGAGAGGGCTAGCTGGTTTTATGGGAAGCGGGCATTTGTTCGATATCGCATTTCTTCTTCTAGGTATAGGGTCTAGCTATGTAATCCACAGGCTACCGTTACTTAGGCTAGGGGCCCGGGTAGGTGCCTTACCTTCTTGGGAACGTCGCTCTATGTGGGTGAAAGATTCTTAGCGATGGGCCGGGCCATGGTGTGTAAACCGTGGGGAGTGGATTGCGTACAGCTGATGAGGCGCGGTGTCTCATTACACAACTCATGTAAAGGACCTGTTTCCGTGAACAAGATCTCTCGTACCGCTCGTTCGGTCACTTTCGCAGCAGTCGTAGGCCTCTCCCTGGGGATCTCCGCTCCGGGCGCCCTGGCTCAGGACGATACCGCCGCCGATGCTTCGGCGACTACCACTTCTGAGGCTCCCGCGGGCACCTCCGTTAACCCGGCCAACATCGACTTTTCCAAGAAGGGCTCCATCACCCTCTACAAGAAGAAGGGTGCCGAGTCTGGTAATGCAGCTACCGGCCAGGAGATGGAAGGCGTACAGGGTGAGCCGCTCGCTGGTGTGACCTACAAGATCACCAAGCTGAACTACGACCTGCAGAATGGCGACTGGTCTAAGTTCCCGAAGACGGCTGCCGATGCCAAGGGCCACGAGACTGAAGAAACTTTCGAGACGACCACCGGTGACGACGGCAAGGTGGCTTTCGAGAACCTGGATCTTGGCATCTACCTCGTTGAGGAGACCGATGCTCCTGCCGGCATCGTGTCTGGTGCTCCGTTCATCGTGTCGGTGCCGATGGTCAATGAGGCCTCCGATGCGTGGAACTACAATGTCGTGGCCTACCCAAAGAACACCGAGACCAAGACTGAGAAGACCGTCAAGGATGCAGATAAGCACATCCAGGATGGTTACACCTACACCATTAACGCTTACGCCCCGACCTGGGGCGAGGGCAAGAGCCTGACTGCTTTCCGCTTCGAAGACCAGCTGGATAAGCGCCTGGACTTCCAGAAGGTTACCGAGGTCAAGGCTGGCGACACTGTTCTGGAAACCGGTGACTACGAGGTCAACACTCCGGCTGACAACAGCAACAAGCTCATCGTCAAGCTGACTGACCAGGGCCTGACCAAGGTTGAGTCCGGCGACAAGATGTCCCTGACCTTCGAGGTCAAGCGCAAGGAGGTTGGCGACACCACTGAGCTGAAGAACCAGGCTGACGTCATCTTCAACAACCCGAATACCGGTAAAGAGGTCAAGAACAAGACCAACGAGGTCGTGACCTACCACGGCAAGCTGAAGGTTGTGAAGAAGGACGGCAAGGAAGCCGGCAAGGTTCTGGAAGGCGCAGAGTTCGAGCTCTACCAGTGCACCTCGGCCTCTGACCTGGGTTCCCAAATCAAGATTGGTGAAGTAGGTAAGTGGACCACCGGCGCCGACGGTACCTTCACTATCGATGGCCTGCATGTCACTGACTTCGCAGACAACGCACAGGTCACTGACGCGAAGAAGTTCTGCCTGAAGGAGACCAAGGCTCCGGCTGGCTACGCCAAGCTGGACAAGCCGGTGGAGATCAACTTCACCCGCAAGGACATCGCAGCTACCGGAGAAGGTGACGACGCGGTGACTCTGGTTGCTAACGTTGACAACGTCAAGCAGGATACCCCGAACCTGCCGATGACCGGTGGTGCCGGTGTTGGCATCCTAGCCGCCATTGGCGCAGCGATTGTTGCTGCTGGTGCTTGGTTCGCTCGTCGCACCGCACGTAACTAATAGCCGGGCATAGTTCCGGTGGTGCAGACCATCCATGATGGTCTGCACTGGGGGTCGGGTAACCAAAGTAGGGTGCTCGACCCAGTTAGGGGACTGGGCTAGGCATAGATTGCAGTCCCCTTCTTTCTCTCTCGTTGTTATCCCGGTCGCGCGGTGTTTGCGCGTGGGACATTGATTTGGGTGGTGCGGGTCGTTGACTTCGGTGTTAGACCAAGATTCGAGCCGGCGGCACAGGCGCCGTGGAGGCTTAGTTCTTCCGGCAGTAATTGTTGTCGTCGGGTTGTTGGTCATGCTGTACCCAGTGGTCTCGACCGCATGGAACAATTGGAATGCCTCAAGGGTGGCGCAGGAATATGCGCGACTGGATAAAGAGACACCGGCGCAAGTGCAGGATTCGGTTTGGGATGCTGCGCATGCATACAACGAGGAGCATACGTCGGGTCCGATTCTGGATCCGTGGCTGAACCGTATCGGGGTGGACAATCCCGACTATGAGGCTTATCTGAAGCAGTTGGGCGAGAACGAAGCGATGGCTCGCCTCGTGTTCCCAGCGGTAGACGTTGATTTACCGGTGTTTCACGGCACCGCGGATAAGACACTGCAGCGTGGATTGGGGCATTTGTATGGCTCTGATTTGCCGGTAGGCGGACCAGGAACCCACTCCGTCATCACGGGGCACACCGGTCTGGCGAATTCGACGATGTTTGATCACCTCGACTCTGCCATCGAGGGAGATGTGTTCTACATCCAGGTTGCTGGCCACAAATTGAAGTATGTGGTTGACAACATTCAAGTGGTGCTGCCGAGTGAGGTTGATGGCCTGCGGCCAGTCGCCGATCAGGATTACGTCACGCTGATTACCTGCACCCCGTACGGGATCAACACACATCGCTTGTTGGTACGTGGCCATCAGGTTCCTATGGAGCCGGGGGAGGAGTCGGTATTTGATGGCTCCCACGGCCCGGGTTGGCAATGGTGGATGTACGCACTGTTGGCTGCTGTGATTGTCATTGGTTGCTGGCTGGTGTGGTGGCTGCGTCGCCAGAAGGCGGCTACCGGGGTGCAAGAAGTTATTAATAAGGAAAGTAGCGTGCGGGAGTAAGGCGATGAAGAGGTTGACAAATGCATGGTCGGCCCGAGTGGTTGCCGTCGGAGTAGCGTGTGCGGTTGCGTTCGCAGGGCCGGGCGTCGTTGCTGCAGAAGCGGTGCAGGTTGCCGGGCAGCAGTCCACTGGTGCGGAACGCACTTCGGCTACGGATACAGTGACAATCCGGCTGACACAAGGCAATCCCAACGACGATGGCCAGGCGCCCTCGGGAAAAATCCAAGGTGTCACAATTCATCTGGACCGGCTTGCCGGCTTGGACCCGACCAACGCTGACGACGCAGCCCGCGTACGGAACGCGAATCTCGACGAGGTTCGTGATTGGCGCACCGATGTGCACGTGGATCTGGTCACCAATGCCAATGGCGAGGTGACGTTTGATGGTCTAGCTCATGGCTTCTATGTGGTGACGTCTACAGCGCCGGATGATTCCTACCGAGAGATAAACCCGTTTGTGGTGGCGGTTCCATTCCACACGGTGGTAGATAACCCGAAACCAGTACCAGGAGTAATCGTGGCTAAGACCCACAAACCGGGTGAAACGCCGACGCCACCCACGTCGTCATCTGCTCCGAGCGCTCCGCCGTCACGCCCGGATACCCCGCAAACACCTCCGAACTATCCACCGACTAAACCAGGGAAGCCACCTCACCAACCCGAGACAACGCCGCCGGGTACTCCAAGTGCCGGTAAGACCTCAACCCCAGTAACGCCGTCGGGCAATGGTGGCTCATTGGCGATGACCGGTGCACAGGTAATCGGTGTAGTAGCCGCAGCGTTGGCATTGATTGCCACTGGTTTCGTGATGATTGCCTTTAGCCGTAGGAAGAATTCAGAAAGCGAGGGACGCTAATGTCCTGGACAGATTCTCATCCGGTCGAGCCGGTTGTGTACCGCTGGCGTGCTCTTGCGGCGTTCATTGCTGCACTGGCTCTCGTTGTTGGTGTTGCTGCACCGGCTGCTCTGCCCGGAATCGTTGGTGCCGTAGCCGAAGCACAAACCACAACCCTGCGCACCAAGCTCGATTCCGCAGACCAACTGAGCCTGACTGTTGGCGACTCCGCAACATTTGAAGGCCACTTTGTTGACGCCGGAACCGTGGAGGAGTTGGAATTCACTGTTGAGACTGCAGGACTGGAGTTCGAAGGCTCGGCCTACACACTGACTATCGACGGCGAAGAGATCCCCGTCCGCGAAGGAGACAACCTCGTTGTAAAATCAACCAGTTCTTCAGTGACTTTCCGAATCGCTGGCCTTTCTACTGACGTGCCAGCAGGGGCAGCTTTCTCACTGAAGATCCCAGCGGTCGCAGAGGAATCCGAACTGAGCGGGATGTCCGTCGACGTGCGTGGAGTAGCCGAGGAGACTACCAGCACGTCATCACCTGAATCCAGCGAAGCCTTAGAAGCCCCTTCGGAGGTGACTGAGCCGCTTGATATTGCTGACGTTGACGCGGCCCCAGCCCGTCTGATGGCGGCGCCGAACATTACCCCGTACGCTGCAGGCGACCGCACCATCACGATGGTAAACGATGGATACGTGCTCAAGGGAAGCCGCTATATCCCGAACTTTAAGATTCCGGACGGTGAGCTTTTTGGCGGCCAGCTGTCCATTCCGCAAGGCACGGTGGTTACCCTCAAATCCAGCGTTAACAGTTATTTATCGACTAACCCTGATGACCTGACGATCTATTACACCGGTGCCAACGGAGGTTGGTATGAGGCGAAGGTGACCTACAAAAGGATTAGCGCCAAGGAATACCAAGTCATCCTGCCGCAGATTACTATTGGTGGCACCGCACAGATTCAGTTTAAGGGTGTTCACCGCGGGCCAGCCAATACAGTGTTTACAGCTTCCTTCACCGTTCCTGCGAAAGAGGAGTGCCAAGATCCGGTTACAAGCAGACAGCCAAAGCGCGATCTCACCCCAGCTGAATTTGCCGACGGTAGCCCTGTCTACGTTGTAACCAGTGAACCTAAGGATCTTCGCCGAGACACTTCCATTCTGAGCCGTCAAGTCAACCAAGGCCGAGACTTTCGCCAGGTGGGAGAGTCCACTCCCTGGGTGTACAACGCCCTCGCCTTCAACTCGAGTGATAACTGGCTTTATGCGGTAAGCCAGATTCGCGGTCAAAATGGTGATCCCTGCTACCCTGCAGGAAATCTCCTGCAGATTAATCCGGCAACCGGTGAAGTATATAATCTTGGGCCTATTTTAAAGGCCGGAAGCACCGGTACCCCTTTCGAAACGAACGGCGATCGGGATGTGCTTAACGCGGGCGTGTATACCAGCGAGGGTTTCTTCGTGGGCAATACGTCTACCTCTGGTACTCGGCACCTTTATAAGGTTGACGTCGACAAAGTCACTGCTGAACGTGTGTTCGGAAACCAGCGGTCTTTTTCGGAGGACTGGGCGGTGCTCCCGCAAGCCCAGAAGTATATGTGGGGTTTCCAGAGTAGGGCCAGGGCAGGTGATAAGCTTATCCTCGAACGCATTGACACACAGACCGGCGCAATCACGACCTGGGATCTCACCGGCATCAAGACTTTGGATGGGCGCACGATCTCGAACCCCTCTGCTTCTTGGGGCAAGGCGTGGACCTACTCCAATGGAAACCTGGGTTTTGGCTCGGGTAGTGCGAATGCGAATCAGCTGGGCTTTGAGTTGAAAATCAGTAATCCGGATTCCGGTAGTCCGACGTTCGAGTTGGTCAACATAATGAACAACCTGCCTGCTTCATTTAACACGGACGCGGCCTCCGACCTAGTTCCGCCGCCGCCAGCGCTGCGATCAAACATTGCGGTGAAGAAGCAACGCTCTGAAACCAAAGTAGTAGACGGAGAGGTGCGTACTTTCTGGACAATCTCCGTGGAAAACACCACGGATAACACCAGTTCGGGCGGCACATTCTGGGAATACCTACCAACGGATACTCACTATGGAGTGAACGCTTCCGGTCCCACTGCGAAATTCGAGGGATTTGGAGCAGGATCTACCGAGGTCAACGGTCAAAAGCCCGGGCCTGATCAGATTGCGCCGGGAACTGGTATTTATGCAGGCATGATTGTCCCATCCGGAGCGGACGGTGAGTCCCGATACATGATGGGCTATGTTGGTACTCTTCCAGGGCACGCGAAGGTAGAGTATGTCGTCTCTGCGCCGGTGCGAACAGATGAATACGGGAACCTCAAGACGGTATGTAGTCCGAACAAGGTTGCTTTCCAGGCTACGGACGGGGAGTCTAGCCCGCCTGAAGATGACAACGTCGCTACTGAAGCCTGTTTCAATAAGGTTGCCGTCGACAGCACACCGCAACCTGTTCCTGGTGCAGCGAATGAATATACCGCGAAGTACAACGTCGTAGTTGAGGCACCGGACGCACCTGGCTTCGACACCAACGACGTGATCTACGGCAAGCTCACGGACACCCCGAAGTTTGTTGGTGCTGCCACGGTTACTGGGGCCACTGTGGTCTTCAAGGACGAGTTCAACAAGACCAGCCAGCCGCAGTCGTACCAGGGGGCCGGTCCGTATGAACTCAACAAGAACGACACTCCAAAGATCATTAAGCCCAAGGGCGTCAATGGAAGCTCCGGACAGCACGTCTACGAGGTAACGGTGCGCTTCAAGCTGGATCGCTCAAAACTGGACAGCACCTCCGTCCCAGCCGGCTACCCGAGCCAACCTGCAGGAAACACCCGCTGCTACACCAAGGATGGCCTGCACGAGCCCAACTTTGGCCTCATGAACGAGGCAGAAATGGGTGGCTGGAAGGATACTGACTGTATCCCGCTGGAGACCAAGGAAACGATGGACGTTCTGCTCGAAAAGGCGAGCTATAACCCGGACAACCCGGGCGAGATTCAAACCGACGGGTTGCTCGATGGCGCGCAGTTCACCGTCCACCGCGGTGACGCTGACGGAAACCTGAAACTAAACCCAGATGGCAGCGTCAACACTGATGCTAACCCCGTGGTGAAGCAGTCCACGACCACCACCACAGGCCGTGTGAAGCTCGAAGGCTTGGACGCCCCTGGCGTGTACTACCTCATCGAGACTAAGGCGCCGAATGGCTATAACCTGCTGCCCGCGCCGATCAAGTTCTCCACGGAATGGGATCAGAATGGCAATGCAGTCATCAAGGTGCTCTCCGGAAAGACTGCGATCACCAGTAATAGGTGCGCTGAGTCCGACACCGCTGCTAATTGCGTGAAGAAGATCGGCGTCCTTCAGGTCGCCGATATCACCAAGGGCGCACTGCCCAAGACCGGTGGTGAGGGCGTTGGCTTGTGGGCTCTCGCTGGCGCCGCGATTGTCGCGGCAGGGTGCCTCGCTTTGCGACGTCGCTGGGTATAGAACCACCGCTTGCGGCTACTTTTAGAAAAGGCCCGCTCTTCCAGGGAAGGGCGGGCCTTATTGCATGTTCATTGGCGGTTAGGAGTCTTGCGGGTCGTCGTCAAGCGCGGTGTCCTTGGCGTTGCTGACATATTTGCGCCACCAGTAGATGAGCAGAAGCACGATGATGGCAGCGGCAGCCAGGATGGCCCACATCCACCACTGCCAGTGAACACCCGAGCTGTTGAATGCGGCCTCGTCTTCGGGATCCATCGGCACTCGGTGGCCTGTGACGAGCAAGCGGTGGGTATTTACGCCGTAGGGAGTGCACGTAATGAGCGTAACGAGGTCCTGGCCAGGCTCACGGTGAAGCGAGCTGGTGTCCGCAGGCTCGACGACCCGAATATCGTGCACCTCGTACTTGAGCTTCTCGCGCCGCGCGCGATGTAGAAAGCATCACCCTTTTTGACCTTGGTGAGGTTGTCCCACAGCGTGGCGTTCTGTAGACCTGTGTGGGCAGAGAGTGCTGCGTGTCGGCCCTCGCCGTTCCCCACCCCGCCGACGGGTAGGTCCGTGCCGTAGAGGTGGCCCGCACCGCGGGAGAGTGCCTTCTCCGACGTGCCATGATAAATAGGCAGATCAGAATCGATGGAAGGGATGACTATGCGACCCATGGCATCGGTCTCAGACAATACCGACAGGTACTGGCGGTATCGCTGGTACTCGGGGGAGTCTTCGTCATCGGTGGTGGTCCAAGCGTCGCCGATGCTGATCTGGCCCAACCCGGCGTTGTAGGCTTGTGCTTCCTCCCACGCGGTGTGCAGAACCTCAGGCGGGGCTTGTTTTTCGAGCTTCGCGTACTCTTCCGCGGCGCGGGACTGGTTGTAGTTGTTCCATTGCGTGGCTACGACGGGGTAGAGCAGGACGCCAAGGCCGACGAGAATCAGGATCAACGCGATGATGGCGTTGTGGTTGGTGCCTTTTTTCTTGGGTGCGTCGGTGATTCCCGCTGGTTCGTTCTTGCCCATTGTGTCCTGCCTGTGTGGAGTCTGTTGCCGCGCACCCTTGAGTTGACGTGGGGCGCTTGAAGAGATTTTTAGAAGCTCAGACTAGGGAAGGTGCAGTCCTGAGAGAAACCATATCTGTTCCTAGTCGCCGATAACGAAACACAGAGCTTCATACTGATTCAGAATGGCCTCATCGATAGTTAGGATTTGATCTATCGCACGAAGTTCGCGGAGTTCATCGATTGTGCGGGGCGCAAGAACTTGAAGTATATGCTCACGCTCAGAGCGAAGCTCCGCTGTGGTTTTCGGCGTGAAGATAGGGGCTGTCATGGTCCATCCTGCAGGTATGAAATTAGTCCATGAGCTGGAAAGATAAGTGGAGCCGACGACGGGAATCGAACCCGCGCCAGCAGCTTGGGAAGCTGCAGTTCTACCATTAAACTACGTCGGCGCAATGCAGATTGTGCATCGTCGTAAAGCTTAGCACCGCCGCCGTCCGAGGCCATAAAAGGCCCAGTGGGGAGGTAGACTATCAACCGTGCTTCTTTCTGATCGTGATATCCGTGCCGCCATCGCCGCTGATGCTCCCGAGCGTTTGAGCATCGAGCCTTTCGACGCCAAGATGGTCCAGCCATCATCCATCGATGTGCGCCTAGACAAGTTCTTCCGCGTGTTCAATAACTCGCGCTACACGCACATCGACCCCAAGCAGGAGATGCCGGACCTCACCAGCGAGGTGGAGGTGGCTGAGGGGGATGCCTTCGTGCTGCATCCGGGCGAGTTTGTGCTCGGCGCAACGCTGGAGAAGTTCACCCTGCCGGCCAACCTTGCAGGCCGCTTGGAGGGCAAGTCCTCCCTGGGGCGCTTGGGCCTGCTGACGCACTCCACGGCCGGATTCATTGATCCGGGCTTCTCCGGACACATCACGCTCGAGCTGTCCAATACCGCTAACCTGCCCATTTCACTGTGGCCGGGGATGAAGGTGGGCCAGTTGGCCATCTTCAAGATGTCTTCGCCTGCCGAGGCGCCGTATGGCTCCGGCGCTCTGGGCTCGAAGTACCAAGGTCAGCGCGGGCCGACGCCATCGAAGTCCTATCTGAACTTCCGCTAAACTTTTCGTTCTCGCCGCGCGCTTCAGGTCAACCGCGCCTAAAATTCCCGGTTATGCGTATGACTGTGATTGGTACCGGCTACCTAGGCGCGACGCACGCCGCTTGCATGGCGGAGCTCGACCACGAGGTGCTCGGCGTAGATGTTGATGAACACAAGATTGAAGCTCTCAAGAACGGCCGTGTGCCGTTCTACGAGCCTGGCCTGCCAGAGGTACTCGAGCGCAACATCGAGGCCGGCCGCCTAGACTTTTCCACCAGCTATGACGACGCCGCGGAGTTCGCCAACGTGCACTTCCTTGGCGTTGGCACCCCGCAGGCCCACGGCTCCTACGCCGCGGATCTCACCTACGTGAAGTCTGTCATCACGGAGCTCGTACCGCGCCTCAAAGGCGAGCACATCATCTTCGGCAAATCCACCGTCCCGGTAGGCACCGCGGCGCGGTTGCAGGAGATGGCCGATGAACTGGCCCCAGAGGGCACCAGCGTGGAGATTGCCTGGAACCCGGAGTTCTTGCGTGAGGGCTACGCCGTCAAGGACACCATCACCCCGGACCGCATCGTCCTCGGCGTCGGCGAGGCAGGGCTCGCCGACGGTGTAAGTAACGTCGAAGAAGCCGCCCGCGAGGTCTATGCCCAGCCGCTGGCACAGAACACCCCGTTCATCGTGACCGACTTGCAGACCGCAGAGCTGGTCAAGGTCTCAGCCAACGCCTTCCTGGCCACCAAGATTTCCTTCATCAACGCCGTGTCTGAAATCTGCGAGATTGCTGGTGCGGATGTGGTCAAGCTTGCCGACGCCATCGGCTACGACGAGCGCATCGGTCGCAAATTCCTCGGAGCTGGCCTGGGTTTCGGCGGCGGCTGCCTGCCCAAGGATATCCGTGCCTTCATGGCGCGTGCCGGCGAGCTGGGCGCGGACCAGGCCCTGACCTTCCTGCGCGAGGTCGACGCCATCAATATGCGCCGCCGCGATCGCGTCGTCGACCTGGCCAAGCAGGCTTTCGATGGTTCCCTTTTGGGCCACCGCGTTACCGTGTTGGGCTGCGCTTTCAAGCCCAACTCGGACGACGTCCGCGATTCGCCAGCACTCTCCGTGGCCGGTTCGCTTTCCCTAGCAGGAGCCGCCGTGACGGTCTATGACCCGCAGGGTATGGAGAACGCGAAGAAGGTGTTCCCGACGTTGAACTACGTGGCGTCGGCAAGCGAGGCGCTCAAGGACACCGAGCTGGTCATCCTCGCTACTGAGTGGCAGGAATTCCGCGACCTCGACCCGGCTGAGGCCGGCGAGCTCGTGGCCCGCCGCCACATCATCGATGGGCGCAACGTGCTCAGCGTCGATGCTTGGCGCGAGGTTGGCTGGACCGTCGAGGCGCTTGGTCGCGTCCTTCCGGCACAGTAAACGCCGCAATCGCGGTGGTCAGTGGCACCGCTAGTGTCAAGGCCATCGCGCCCAGAAGGGAGCGCAGAACCTCCGTGGCGACGAGGTCACTGGAGAGGATCTGCAGGGCTGGGCGCTGCGCCGCCGTGATGAGCATGAGCAGGGGCAGGGCCGCGCCGGTATAGGTCAGCACGATGGTATACACCATGGAAGCGATATGGTCGCGGCCCACCTTCATGGCTGACAGGAAAAGCGCGCCGGGCCCGGCTGCGGGGTCGGCGGCGTGGAGCTCGCGCACGGTGGAGGCCTGCGCCACCGCGATGTCGTTGAGGCTGCCGAGCGCACCGATGATGAACCCGCACAGCAGCACGCCCACGACGGAAACCCCCGGCATGTAGAGCAGCAGCTTGAGGTTATCCTCCGAGCTTGAACCCGTCAGTGCCGTGCTGCTTATCGACGCCCACCCCAACGCCCCCGAAATCGCTAGCGCCACCAATGCGCCTCCCAGGGCGGAGGCGGATTTCCAGTTCACGCCGTGCACGAGAGGAACGGCGAGGAAAAGGATGGCCGCGCAGGTAACGAGCGCCAGCGGCAGCGCGGAATGACCCTCGATGAGGGAGGGGATGAGGTAGAAGAAGACGATTGCCAAGCTGATGCCGAGACCCAGCAGCGCGCGCAGCCCATGCCAGGCGGCGAAGGCGATGATGATGACGGCGGCGATAATCGCCCACAAGCCAAGGTTGCCGGCGCGCTGGAAATCGGCGAAGGCATAGGTGCCGTCGCTGGAAACTGTCAGAATTACCTCGTCACCGGGGTGGAGGGTCGGGTCACTGGCCACGCCATAGAATACGAGCTGCGTCTTGCGGCCTGCGTCAGCGCCGGAGCTTAGGTCAATGAGGGCGCGGGTGCAGGAGGTGTCGTCGCCCTCGGCGGGGATGAGCGGGGCCTCATCGAAGGCGCGGCCCGTGTGGGGGTCGGAGCACAGGTGGTTATCCACGGTCTCCACGGTGCCTTCGACCTGTGGATGGTTGAGGGCGTAGGTGGTGGAAAAGTCCGGGCTGGTGTGCTCGGTGAGCGCGCTGGTGGGGCGGAGGATGAACAGTCCCGCGAGGGTTGCGAGGGCCGTGATGGCAAGAAGTCCGAGGAGCCCCGTGCGCCACGGGCTGAGGTTAGTCATGCCTACTATTGTGAATGAGTTCCATAATAAAGAAAAGTATTGCTGACGCGATCAACAAGTTATCCACAGGCTGGCAGCGGTGCCATTGTGTGGTGTGGGTGGGGCGTTTAGCGTGGCTGGCATGAACCTAGTGGAAGCGCATCTTCGCAGCCAGGCGGCGGGCATTGAGCTCGTCGCCGGCGTTGCGGGTCTGAGCTTCGAGCAGTTGCGGGCGTGGGGTCCGGAGTCTGTGGCGCGTTCCTTGCTGGCGCTTTTCGACGTCTACTTTGCCCCCACCTCCTTCACCCGCAAACAGGCGCGTGCCGTTTCGGCCGCCCGCGCCAATGGGCACGCCCTGCCCACGCTGCTGCTCATTGAACGCTTCGCGGGAAGGTTGAAGAAGCAGCGTGAGGCGTGGGATCTGCGCATTGAGTTGTGCGGCATCGCGGGGGATGAAAAGGCCGTGGCCCGCTATGCGCGCAAGCGCATTCGTGAGCTCAACCCGCCGCCCGCGCCGAAGCCGGGCGTGACAATTCGCCGTGGCAAGGAGCTGTCGAAGCTCACGCTCACAGCCCCGGCCGCGCTCATCGAGGACCTGCGCCCCAATATCGATGAGGAGGATCCGGTGGGTTCCTTTACCGCCGCGTTTCGCGAGGGACGTCTCGCCCGCCCCGTGGCCCAGACCCTCGCCGTCATGGAGCTTCCCGAATACGCCACAATCCTTGGCCGCTTGGGCGACCCGTCCACCCCGCGCCCCGACTCCGCCGCGCCCGCTGCTGACGGCACGCCTCCTACCCAGCCCGCCACCACATCTACCCTGCGCCCCGACTCCACGGGTGCCATGCCTCCCACCAAGTCCGCCGCCGCGTCTAGTGCTTCTGACGAGCCTGCCAGCGATGAGACATTCGGGCACGACATCAGCGACCCCGCGGCGCCGGACCTCGGGGATATCGTGATTCAGCTCTCCAACGGCGCGAAAATCACCGGCCAAGAGCTCATCGAGCGGGAGCTCGCCGAAGAAGGCCTCGTCATGCTTGTCGACCGCGTCAAAGGCCCCGTGGAACTCCACCGCACCCAGCGCGTTGCCTCGGAAAAGCAGCGCATCATGGCCAGCGGTGAGCAACCTACCTGTGCCTGGGACCGGTGCCTGTGCGGCGCCGATTACTCTCAGATACACCACATCACAGAATGGCGAAAAGGCGGCGAAACGAACCCCGAAAACCTCACCCCGCTGTGCAAGTACCACAACGCCATCAATGGCTTGCCGGGTCGGGGCCGCATCGTGCGCGAAGACGGCAAAATTAAATGGGTGCCGGCTGGGCCCCGCGATCCGCGGGAACCGGCGCATCCGCACCGCGCGCCGCGCGCCCAGCGCATCCGCGAAAACCGTCAAGAAACAGTAAGCACCGTTGCGAGCCCTAGCACAAGCCGTCGCGCCCAGACCGCAAAGCCGGCCGAATCACGGACATCCACACGTTCCGAGCCGGGAAGCCCCGCCCCGCCGGACTGATAACACCGGCCGGTGAGGGATTCTGCATGCACGTTTGTGTTGTGCTTTCTTTGCGCCGTGGACCCTATCGCGCGAAGTTCAGGTATCGGCTGTGCTACTGGCGGTAGCTCACCAGGAAGTTGCCGAGTCGCTCAATCGCGTTCTCCAGCTGCGAGGCCCACGGCAGCGTGACCACGCGGAAATGATCCGGCGTGGGCCAGTTAAAGCCGGTGCCTTGCACCATGAGGATTTTCTCGGCGCGCAGGATGTCGAGCATGAGCTTCGAGTCATCGTGAATCTCATAGACCTCTGGGTCCAAGCGCGGGAAGCAGTACAGCGCGCCCATCGGTTTCACCACGGACACGCCGGGAATCTCGTTGAGCTTCTCGTAGGCAATGTTGCGCTGTTTGAGCAAGCGCCCGCCCTCACCGGTGAGTTCATAAATGGACTGTCTTCCGCCCAGCGCGACCTGAATCGCGTGCTGCGCCGGCACATTCGGGCACAGGCGCGTGCCCGCCAACAAATCCAAGCCCTCGATGAAACCACGCGCATGGGACTTCGGGCCTGTCAGCACCATCCAACCGGCACGGTAGCCGGCCACGCGGTAGGCCTTCGACAAGCCGTTAAACGTAATCGTCAGCAAATCCGGCGCCAGCGAGGCAATCGAAATGTGCTTCGCACCGTCATACAGAATGCGGTCATAAATCTCATCCGCCAGAATCAGCAGGTTATACTCGCGCGCCACATCCACGATTTTCTGCAGGGTCTCACGCGAGTACACGGCACCCGTCGGGTTATTCGGATTAATGACCACAATGGCCTTGGTCTTCTCCGTTACTTTCGCGCGAATATCTTCAATGGACGGATTCCAATCATCCTCCTCATCGCACAAATAGTGCACCGGCGTGCCACCCGCCAGCGACGTCGCCGCCGTCCACAGGGGGTAGTCAGGGGCGGGGATGAGAACCTCGTCGCCGTCGTCAAGCAGCGCCTGTGTCACCATCGAAATCAGCTCGGAGACGCCGTTGCCCAAGTACACGTCATTGACGTCGAAGCTGGGGAAATCCTCCAGCTCATAGCGGGTCACAATCGCGCGCCGCGCCGGGATAATACCCTTCGACGTGGAGTAGCCCTGCGAGGTCGGCAGCGCCGCAATCATGTCGCGCATGATGACATCCGGCGCATCGAAACCAAACACCGCCGGGTTGCCGGTGTTGAGCTTCAGAATGCTGTGCCCGTCGAGCTCCATGCGCTCGGCTTCCGTGGAAACCTCGCCGCGAATATCGTAGGCAACGCCCTGTAGTTTGGTGGATTGATCAAAAATCCGGTTGTGAGTCATGCCGGATATGTTACTTCTGGTTCCACTCTTTCAGCTTGCGTTTGGCAAGATTCATCGCATCCCCGGTAATTTCACTTGCTTGGCGACGCCTCTCCGCCCACTGCGCCTGCTCCAACGCCCGCATCTGCGCGCGTTCTTCGGCGCCGGCGGCCTTGAGCTCGCGCATGCGCTGGCGCTCAATCTGCCGCGCTGAGGGCTGGTGCCAAGACTCCGGGCCCACCTTGGCCACGTACAGCATGATCCACAACGCGGGGATGAGGAAAAGTAGGCCGGTGCCGGTGAGTGCGGCGGTGGCGCCGGACAGGGTGCCGAAGGATGCGATCGCTCCGAAAAGGAGCCCGAGGGAGCCAACCAGTGCGGTGGCCAAGCGGGGTTTCCGGGTTGACTGGTAGGCGCGCGCGACGTCGCCCTGGGAGTAAATCTTCAGCTCGCTGCTGGCCTTGGTGGGGATATCCATGAAGACTTCTGCCAGCTCGCGGCGGGTAGTGGCGCGCATGACGGCGTCGGTGCGGTCCTCAAACTCATCCATGGTCAGACGGCCTTCACCCAGCGCCTGGGCGAGGTCGTTGACGGCGTCGGTCCGTTCGGCGTCGGAAAGCCGCATGCTGAAGGGATTAGTCACGCCCTATATTCTATCAGCCCTTTTCTTCCGCCTTTTCGCGCACGAGGCCGGAGAGGAACGGGAAGATTGCGACGGTGAGGGCACCGCCGGCGATGAAGATCGAGGCCATTTCTGTATCGACGATGCCCGAACCCACCGCAAGCGTCATCACCGCCACGATGATGGGCAGGCCGGTCGCCGCGTAAAGGGCCACCTGGATGCGCTCGCGGGTGGTTTCGACGTCGGAGCCGGTCTGGTGGATGTTCTCGCGCAGGAACACCGGCAGGCCGCGGGTGACCAAGATGAGCAGCGGAATGCCGAGGACCTTGAGGGGTTCGTCCACGATGACTTTCCAGTCAATCGCCATGCCAGAGACCACGAAGAAGACGGGGATGAGCATGGAATAAAACACCACGTCGAGGCGGTTCTCCAAGCCCTTATGAAACTCGTCGGGCACGATGCGGTTCAAGATGATGCCCGCCGCGAAGGCACCCAGCACGATATCGAGCTCAAAGACCGCCGTGACCGCCATGAGAATCGCCAGAATCAAAATGATGAGGCGCATGATGGTTTGGTTAGTGGAGCCCGCCCCGGAGATGAATGCTTCCTTGAACCACGGCATGAGGGTGGTTATGGCAAAAGGCATGACAGCGACAGCCACGGCAATCGCGATGAAAGCGAGAAGAATCAGCATCGTTGCCCAGGTGGAGCGCGTTCCCAAAAGGAGCGCCATCGCGGTAATCGGCGCGACCTCACCGATGGCGCCGTGGATGACCACGGAATCGCCTACCCGCGTGCCAAGCAGCTTGTCCTGTTTGAGCATCGGCGTGATGGTGCCCAGGGCCGTCGACGTCAAAGCAATTGCCATGACGATGGCGCCGGGGATGTCGTCCATGAGGAAGTAGGCACCAACACCACACACCACCATGCAGATGAGCCAGGTGGAGAGCCCCGTCGCGGCTTCTTTCGACTTCAGGGTGGCGAGGTCAATTTCAAAGCCCGCAAGCAGGAACAGCGCGCCAACGCCGAGTTCCTTGAGCATCCCGATGCCGGGGTCCTCATTTGCTAGGTCCAACATCGATGGGCCGATGAGCATGCCGAAGAAAATCAGCAGCGCCACGGCCGGCATCTTCTTGCCCAGGGCATGAGACACCAACGGCGCCAGCAGCGCCACCGCCATAATCCATGCGAAGGACACCAGCGAGTTGGTGTAGTTGGTCTCGCCCGAGGCGAGGACGTAGGTCACGTCAGATTGCATGGAGTAGAGCGTACCTGTGCGATATAAAGCTCGCCTACCCTGCGCGGCGGTGGTGTGGCGGACGTCGCACTAGTCCTCGCTTTCCGACGCCCCCGGAGCCTTCGGCGGGGTAGTTGGCGCGGACGGGGCCTGCGGTACGGACCCCGTGTTTGGCGCACTCGGCGCCGCTGGAGCGCTGGGCGTAGGCGGTGCTGAAGGGGCGGCTGGTGCCTGAGGCGTCGTTGGCGTGCTCGGGGCGGCGGGAACGCTTGGTGCTGCGGGCGCTTGCGGTGCGTTTGGTGCAGCGGGAGCACCGGGAACGTTTGACGCTGGGGCCGCCGGTGCACCGGGAGTGCTTGGCGTTGTTGCAGCCTTGGGTGCCGCCGGTGCAGTCGGTACAGCTGCAGCGTTTGGCGTGCCTGGTGCCGCAGGAGCGCTGGGCGTAGGCGGTGCTGAAGGGGCGGCTGGTGCCTGCGGTACAGAGGCTGCGTTCGGTGCCGGAGTGTGTGCAGATGGAGCTGCGGGTGCGTCTGGCACGGACGGTGCGGTAGGTGCTTTGGGAGCACTCGGCGCTGTAGGAGCGGTTGGAGCTCCTGCGACATGTGGCGCAGCTGGGGCCTGCGGTGCACTGGGATCCGTTGGAGCAGATGGACTCTGTGGTGCACTGGGAGCAGAGGGCGCTTGTGGCGCAGATGGAGTCGAGGGTGCTGCAGGCGTGTTCGGCGCGCTGGGGGCAGTCGGCGTTGATGGTGCCTGCGGTGCAGCGGATGGAGCCGTTGGCGCGCTCGGCGCGGCAGGAGGCGTTGACGCTGCCTGTGGTGCGCTGGGCGCGGCGGGTGCTTGCGGTGCGCTCGGCGCAGACGGAGCTGCGGGCGCGCTGGGGGCAGTCGGAGGTGTCGGCGCCGCAGACGTACTTGGTGCAGCGGTGGGGGCCTGCGGAGAGCTTGTTGGGGCAGATTCCGCAGCGAGTGTTTCCGGGGAAGGCGCGGAGGCTTCCACGGGCAGGCGGCGGGGAGTGTCGAGGAAGGCCTTCTCGCGCGGGGCGGGAAGGTCGCCGGAGGGGGCAATGGCGTCGCGAAGCATGAGCGCCACATCGCTGACCTGTGTCTGCGGCGCGATGGACTTCACACCACCCGTCAGCATGACATTGCAGAATGGGCAGCCCGTCGCAATCTGCTCGGCACCGGTTGCCACGGCCTGCTCCGAGCGGAACTCGTTAACCCGTCGCCCCAAGTTTTCTTCCATGAACATGCGCGCACCACCGGCGCCGCAGCAAAAGGCTTCGTCGCGGTTGTGGTCCATCTCCGCCAGCGACGCACCAGTCGCCTCGACGAGCTCACGCGGCGGGTCGAAGACCTTGTTGTGGCGGCCCAGGAAGCACGGGTCGTGATACGTAACGGGACGGCGGTTCTCCGGGGAACGCGGCACCGGCACGAGCAGCTTCTCCCGCACCAAACGGTTGAGCAGCTGCGTGTGGTGCAAAACGTCGAAGTGGCCGTCGAAATCCGGGTACTCGTTGCGAATCGTGTTGAAGCAGTGCGGGCACGTCGTGATGATTTTGCGTTGGCCTTTGGGGACGCCGGCGAAGGCGTCGTTAAGCGTGGCGACGTTCTGCTCCGCCATCACCTGGAACAGGAACTCATTGCCGGCACGGCGCGCCGGGTCACCGGTACAGGTCTCGCCCGTAGCCAACACACCGAACTTCACGCCCGCAGTGTGCAGCATGTCCACCACCGCGCGCGTTGTGGCGCGGCCCTTGTCGTCGTAGGCACCCGCGCAGCCGACCCAGAACAGGTACTCCAGGTCCGAAAAATCTTCCGCGTCCTCGCCGATGATCGGCACCTCAATGCCGTCGGCACGCGCCTCATCGATCCACGCGCGGCGCTCCGAAGCGTTGCGCCCCCACGGGTTGCCCTTCGTCTCCATGTTCTTAAACAGCCCGGTCAGCTCCGACGGGAAGTCGGACTCCGCCAGCACCTTGAACCGGCGCAGGTCCGCCACGTGGTCGATGTGTTCGATATCCACCGGGCACTGGTCAACGCAAGCACCGCAGTTGGTGCAGGACCACAGGACGTCATCATCAATCGTGCCCGCCATCGCCAGCACGTTGAGCCCCTCATGCGGGTTGTAATTATCCAGCGCGCTCTGGCGCAGGTCCATCATGAGCTTCTTCGGGCTCAGCGGCTTCTCGGTGTTCCATGCGGGGCACAGGTCCTGGCAGCGGCCGCATTCGGTGCAGGAGGAGGCGTCGAGAAGCATCTTCCAGCTTCCCGGTTCGAGGTCCTCCAAGTCCGGCGTGGGGAGAGCGCCCAGCGCCTTCTCGCCGTCGGCGTTGCGCTGGAAGAAGATGTTGAAGAACGCCAGGAAGCGGTGCCACATCACGCCCCACTGGAAATAGTGGGCGATGCACGCGATGAACACCAGGCCCGTGAGCAGCTTCACCAGGGCAAAGAATTGCACCATGCTTGGCGACGCCGGCAGCACCCCCGCCACACGCATCGTCAAGAAATCAGCCCACGGGGAGCCACCGCCGTACGTGGCGATGGCGGCGGCCTTGACGGCGAGCATGCCGAGGCCTTCGAGGAAGACGATGGCCTCCACCAGGCGTGCCGGGAAGACCTGCGAGTTGTAGAAGCGGCTGCCGCGATCGGTGTGGCCGAGTTTCAGGCGCACGCCGATGAGGAAGCAAATGCCGAGCACGGTGCCGATGGCGAGGACCTCTTCGATGAAGTGGTACACCGGCCAGTCGCTGAGCCACGGCCAGCCCTTATCGGGCGCGAAGGTTTGGATATAGGCCTCGAACCACACGATGGCGCCGAAGAGGAAGCCCACCATGACGAGCCAGTGCGCGGCGTTGACCAGCGGCCGGCCTTTGAAGTGGGTATGGCCGAAGACTTCGATGAGCACGCGGCCGAGGCGCGCCAGGGGGCGGTCGGTGCGGTTGAGCTGCGTGGGCCCGCCGGAGCGGATGAACCGAAACAGCGCCGTGAGGCGGTAGATGAAGTACAGCCACACCGGGATCGATGCGGCGATGGCAACCCAGCCGAACATGCGCGCTCCTTTAATTGCTGCTGTGCGTGCCTCCTACCTTAAATCCTCGGCCCCTAAATCAGTGAGTCAGCATTCAGCTAGTCCTCGCGGAACTGGGACTGGTGGAGGCGCCAGTAGGCGCCGTGGGCGTCGAGAAGCTCGGCGTGGGTGCCTTGTTCGACGATGCGGCCCTCTTCCATGACGATGATGAGGTCGGCGTCGCGAATCGTGGACAGGCGGTGCGCGATGATGAAGGACGTGCGGTCCGCGCGCAGCGCATTCATCGCCTGCTGAACGAGCACCTCGGTGCGGGTATCCACGGATGAGGTGGCCTCGTCGAGGATGAGCAGCGCCGGCTGCGCCAGAAAAGCGCGCGCGATGGTGATGAGCTGGCGCTCGCCGGCGGAAATCGCGCCGCCATCCTGGTCAATCTTGGTGTCATAGCCATCGGGGAGGGAGTGGACGAAGCGGTCCACGTAGGTGGCCTTCGCGGCGGCGATGACCTCCTCGTCGGTGGCGTCGAGGCGGCCGTAGCGGATGTTGTCCATGATGGTGCCCTCAAAGACCACGGCGTCCTGCAGCACCATGCCCACCTGGGAGCGCAGCTCGTGGCGTGAGATCTCCGCGGTATCGACGCCATCGAGGCGGATGCTGCCCGAGTCGATGTCGTAAAAGCGCATGATGAGGTTGACCAGCGTGGTCTTGCCTGCGCCCGTGGGGCCGACGATGGCCGCGGTCTGGCCGGGCTCCACGCGCAAGTTGAGGTCCTGGATGAGCGGCTTGTCGGGGTTGTAGGAGAAGTCGACGTCTTCGAACTCCACGAGCCCCTTCGCGCGCCCGCCCAAGCGGGAGGTGGACTCCTCGGCGGGTTCTTCTTCGGCGTCGAGGAACTCAAAGACGCGCTCGGCCGAGGCCACGCCCGACTGCACCTGCTGCATCATGCCGCCGAGCTGGCCCAGCGGCTGGTTGAACTCGCGCGAGTACTGGATGAAGGCCTGCGCGCCGCCCAACGTCAGCGTGCCGGAGGCCACCTTCAACGCACCGAGCACTGCGATGACCACGTAGGACAGGTAGGAGATGAACTGCATGATCGGCATCATCATGCCGGCCAGGAACTGCGCCAGCGAGGCGGAGCGGAACAGCTCCTCGTTGCGCTTATCAAAGTCCTCCGTCATGGAATCGATGCGCCCGAAGACGGTCGCCAGGTCGTGGCCCGAGAAGGCTTCCTCCACCTGCCCGTTGAGGTCACCGGTGGCCTTCCACTGCGCCTTGAACTGCTTCTGCGCGCGCGAGCCAATCACCGCGATGACCACCGCGGTCAGCGGCAGCGCCAGCAGCGCGACAAGCGCCAGCTGCCAGGACACGGTGAACATCATGACCGTGATCCCGATGACCATGAGCAGGTTGTAGAACAGCTGCGAAATGGCCTGCTGCAGGGCGGACTGGATGTTGTCGGCGTCGTTGGTGGTGCGCGAGAGGAGGTCGCCGCGCGACTGCGTATCGAAGTAGTTCAACGGCAGCGCATTGAGCTTGGCCTCGATGCTCTCGCGGAGGTCGAAGACGATCTTCATGACCATGGAGTTGAGCAAGTAGCCCTGCCACCACTGGAAGAGCGAGGACACCACGTACATCGCAATCACGATGCCAATAATCGTGCCCAACGTGGAGAAGTCGATGCCGAAGCCAGGGTTCAAGTCCATGGCGGAAGCCATGTCGGCGAACTTATCCTGCCCGCCCGCGCGCAGCGCCGCGATGGCCTGTTCCTTGCTCATCCCAGCGGGTAGCTGGCGGGAAATGACGCCGGAGAAAATGACGTCGGTGGCCTTGCCCATCACCTTCGGCGCGGCCACGGCGAGGAACACGCAGATGATGTTCATCGCCGCAATCGCAAACAGCTGCACCTTAAACGGCGCGAGCAGACCAAAGAGGCGCTTGGCAGACGGCCAGAAATTCTTGGCCTTGCGCGGGGCGTTCTCGCCGGTCTTCTCCTCGATCTCGGCAGTGGTGTCTTCACTCAACGTAGCGTTATCCTGCTCAGCCATTTATGCCACCTCCGAGGTCTTCTGGGATTCCACAATCTCGCGGTACGTCTCGGAGGACTCGAGCAACTCCTCGTGCGTGCCGCGGGCCACGACGCGCCCAGCGTCCATGACCAGAATCTGGTCGGCGTCCACGATCGAGCTCACGCGCTGCGCCACGATAATCGTCGTCGCCTCCGCGGTGTACTCGCGCATTCCGGAGCGCACGGCGGCATCCGTCAGTACGTCGAGCGCGGAGAAGGAATCATCAAAGAGGTACACCAACGGGCGGGCGACGAGCATGCGCGCGATGGACAGGCGCTGGCGCTGACCACCCGAGACGTTGGTGCCGCCCTGCGCGATGTGCATGTCGAGGTCCTCAACGAAGTCAGCTTGCGCCACGCGCAGTGCGTTCCACAGCTCTTCGTCGGTGGCCTCCGGCGCACCCAGGCGCAGGTTGGAGGCCACTGTGCCGCTAAACAGGTAGGGCTTCTGCGGCACGAGGCCCACGCGCTTGACGACGTCCCCCCGCTTCATCTCGGCGATATCGGTGCCGTCGAGAAGCACGCGGCCCTTCGTCGGGAGGTAGAGGCGCGGGATGAGGGAGAGCGCGGTGGTCTTGCCGGAACCGGTCGCGCCGATGAGCGCGGTGGTGGTGCCGGGGGTGGCGGTGAAGGAGACGTCGTGAAGCACGGGCGCTTCGGCGCCGGCGTACTGGAAGGTGACGTCGTCGAACTCGACGACGCCCGCGGAGCGCTCCGGGGTGCGGGGGTGGGTCGGCTCGGTGATGGAGGGCTCGTGCTCGAGGACGTCGGTGATGCGGCGCGCGCAGATGACCGCACGCGGGAGGATCATCGCCATGAAGGTGCCCATCATGACTGCGGCGAGGATCTGCAGCAGGTACTGCAGGAAAGCGGTCAGTGAGCCGACCTCCACGAGGCCTTCGTCCACGCGGTGGCCGCCGAACCAGAGAACCGCGCCGGTGGCCACGTTGAGAATGACCGTGATGATGGGGAACATGAGGATGAACAGCTGGCCGACCTTGAGGGAGAGGTCGGTCAGGTCGCGGTTGGCGGTGCGGAAGCGCTCGGATTCGTGCTCCTCGCGGGTGAAGGCGCGGACGACGCGGATGCCGGCGATTTGTTCGCGCAGGGTGCCGTTCATGACGTCGAGCTTGCCTTGCCAGGCACGGAAGAGCGGCATGAGCCGGACGATGATGAGGGAGATGGCGGCGAGCAATACGATGACGGAAACCGCGACGAGCCAGGACATCCCGGCGTCTTCGCGGATGGCCATGATGACGCCGCCGATGGACATGATGGGGGCAGTGACCATGAAGTTGAGGATCATCATGTAGACCATCTGGATTTGTTGGACGTCGTTAGTGCCGCGGGTGATGAGGGTGGCGGTGCCGAAGTTGTTCATGTCCTCGGCGGAGTAGCGGGTGACGCGGCGGAAGATGTCGGAGCGCAGGTCGCGGCCGAGGCCCATGGCGGTGCGGGAGCCGAACCAGATGGCGGCGATGGCGGCGAGGACTTGGACGAAGGCCACGATGAGCATGATGCCGCCGGTGCGCCAGATGTAGTCGATGTCTACTTGGGCCACGCCCCTGTCGATGATCTTCGCGTTGAGCGAAGGCAGGTAGAGCGTAGCCGCGGTGGAGAGCGCTTGGAGGAGCAGCACCGCGATGACGTAGCCGGTGTACGGCTTGGAGCGGGATAGAAGGATGCGAACGAGTTCCATGTGCCAGCGTTTCGTGCGTGTTGGCGGCCGCGCGGTTACTGCACCGGGCCGCTGGAGAGCATTGACCGCGCAAGTCTATCCGTTATGGTTGCGCGGACGCTAGCCCGCGCTAGAAGCAGACCGGGGCGCGCTGGGCGCGGGCCGCGACGGTAGCCCAATCCTCGATGTCGGCAGTGGGGCGGCATAGGCCTTCCCACGTCGTGATGGCCACGCCGCGGGCCATGAGCTCCAGCAAAACCAGGTGGCGGTCGCCAGACGCGGAGAGCTGGTTGAGGTCCGTGTGGCTAATATCGGCGTCGGGGCCGAAGCCCACGCGCACGTTGCCGATAAGTCGCAGGCGCGGCGTGGTCCCCTTCGGGCAGGGCGAGGCGGCGGATTCCGCGCCGGACAGTCCCGCGAAACGGCGCAGCAAACCAAACGGCGCGGGGCGCTCGCAGTAGAGGTCCACGCACAGCCCGGCCCTGATGAGCCGTTCGGCGGTGGAGAGCGCTGCGGGGCCGTCCCCGACGATGGCAACACGCTGCATGAGAACCCCTTCAGTTCATTAGAAGTAGACTGTCTAGTCTGTAAATCTAGTCCGCTCGGTTCATTCTGGCTAATTTTTATTCTTCCTAGTACCCAAGCTCACAGCCCTCGCACCCCTCTGTGGGGCTGCACACACGCCCAGCTCCCTTTAATGTGAGGAGTCATGACCGAACCGATCAACCTGCTGGACCGCGGCGACTACCGCGACCCCAGCATTAGCCCCGAAGGCACCCGCGACACCGCGCCGCTCGAGCCTGCCGTGGCCCAGCGCAACCAAGAACTCGTCGACGCCTGGGCCGACAAGCTTTACGACGCCTCCGCCGAGACCATCACCGAATGGGCCGCCGAGCACGCGCCGGGCCGGCTTGCAGTGACGATGTCTATGGAAAACACCGTCCTCGCAGAGCTCGCTCACCGCGCCCACCTCGACGCCGACCTGCTCTTCATCGATACTGGGTGGCACTTTGAGGAGACGTTGGGGGTGGCGGGGGACGTCGCCAAGCGCTATGCGGACCTTCCCTTGGTGCGGGTCCTGCCGATTCTGAGCCCCGAGGAGCAGGACAAGATTTACGGTCCGCGCCTGTATGCGCGCGATGTGGCGGCGTATAACCGCATGCGCAAGGTGGAACCGCTCAACATGGCGATGGACCCGTACATCGGGTGGGTCACCGGCCTACGCCGCGCCGATTCCGAGCACCGCGCCACCGCGCCGGCGCTGAGCCAAGACCGCACCGGCCGGCTGAAGATTTCCCCGATCATTACGTGGGATCTGGACCAGACCGACAAGTACATCAAGGACCACGACCTCATCATTCATCCCCTTACTCTTCAGGGCTACCGTTCCATCGGCTGCGCGCCGTTGACCTTCCCGGTAGGCGAGGGCGAGGATGCGCGCTCCGGGCGCGTTTTCGCTGACGGCAAGACAGAATGCGGGTTGCACGACTAATGACTCTTTCACCACACCTTAAAGACTTAGAGAACGAATCCCTCCACATCCTGCGCGAAGTCGCTGGGCAATTCGACAAGGTAGGCCTGCTCTTTTCCGGCGGCAAGGACTCCGTCGTCGTCTTCGAGCTCGCCCGCCGCGCCTTTGCCCCCGCCACCGTGCCGTTTGAGCTCATCCACGTGGACACTGGCCACAATTTCCCGGAGGTCATCGAGTTCCGCGATCAGCTCGTCGCCGAGACCGGCGCGCGCCTGCACGTGGCCCTGGTCCAGGACTGGATTGACCGCGGCGAGTTGCAGGAGCGCCCCGACGGTACGCGCAACCCGCTGCAGTCCGTGCCGCTTGTGGAGACCATTGCCGAGCGCGGCTACGACGCCGTCCTGGGCGGTGCGCGCCGTGACGAGGAACGCGCCCGCGCCAAGGAGCGCATCTTCTCCATCCGTGATTCCTTCGGCGGTTGGGACCCGCGACGCCAGCGCCCGGAGCTGTGGGACCTCTACAACGGCGGCAAGATGGCCGGCGAAAACGTGCGCGTGTTCCCCATTTCTAACTGGACCGAGTCCGATATTTGGGAGTACATCGGCGCGCGCAACCTGCAGCTTCCCTCCATCTACTACTCGCACCAGCGCGAGGTATTTAACCGCAACGGCATGTGGCTGACCCCAGGTGAGTGGGGCGGCCCGCGCGAGGACGAGCCGCTGGAGACCCGCACCGTGCGCTACCGCACCGTGGGCGATATGTCCTGCACCGGTGCCGTGGAATCCACCGCCGCCTCGCCCGATGAGGTGCTCGCGGAAATCTCCATTTCCACCCTGTCTGAGCGCGGCGCCACCCGCGCCGATGACAAATTGTCCGAGTCCGCCATGGAGGACCGCAAGAAGGAAGGCTACTTCTGATGACGACTACCCTTGCGCCGAATGTTGGCGCGCTCAAGCAGCGCGATACCCTGCGCCTGTGCACCGCCGGTTCCGTCGATGACGGCAAATCCACCTTCGTGGGCCGCCTGCTTTATGACACCAAGTCCGTGCTCGCGGACCAGGTGGAGTCCATGGAGCGCTCCTCCGCTGACCGCGGCTTCGACGGCATGGACCTCTCTCTGCTTGTCGACGGCCTCCGTGCCGAGCGCGAGCAGGGCATCACCATCGACGTGGCCTACCGTTACTTCGCCACCGATAAGCGCACTTTCATCCTTGCCGATACCCCGGGCCACGTGCAGTACACGCGCAACACGGTGACCGGCATGTCCACGTCCCAGGTGGTGGTGCTGCTTGTCGACGCCCGCAATGGCGTCGTCGAGCAAACCCGCCGCCACCTCAACGTGGCCGCACTCCTGGGCGTGCGCCACGTGATTCTGGGTGTGAACAAGATTGACCTGGTGGACTTCGACGAGGCCACCTTCCGCGCGATTGAGGCGGAGTTCAACGAGGTCGCCGCGCGCCTGGGCATTACGGATTCGGTGGTCATCCCGATTTCTGCGCTCAAGGGCGATAACGTGGTGGAACGCTCCACCAACATGGATTGGTATGAGGGCCCGACGGTCCTGGACACGCTGGAGACCGTCCCCGTGGCCACCGGCCGCGCCGATGACCTGGACCTGCGTTTCCCCATCCAGTACGTCATCCGCGAGCACGCCTCCGACTACCGCGGCTATGCCGGCCGCGTGAAAGCCGGGCACGTGGCGGTGGGGGATGAGGTGACCCTGCCGGGCGGGCGGACCTCGACGGTCACCGCGATCGATACCACCGACGGCCCGCTTGGCTCCGATGAGGCGGCGCGCGCCGGCGACTCCGTTGTCCTGCGGCTGGCCGACGACATCGACTTGGCCCGCGGCGACCTCATCGCCGGGACGCAACGCCCGGAGGAGGTGCGCGAATTCGCCGCCACCGCGGTGGTCCTCACGGACAAGGAGCTGCGCGCGGGCCAGATGGTGAAGCTGCGTTATGGTGCCGCGCTGGTCAAGGCCCGGGTGGCCTCGGTTGATCGGGTGCTGGATTTGGATGGCGTGGCCGATGTTGAGGCCCCGGAATCCGCAGCACTCAATGACATCGCTTTCATCACCGTCCAAACACAAGCGGAGCTTCCCGTGGAGGACTACGCCGCCCGCGGCGCGGTGGGCAATTTTCTGCTCATCGATCAGTCGAGCGGCAACACGCTGGCCGCGGGGTTTGTGGGCCAGCGCCTGCGCTAACGGTTGCGAACCGCCGCGCTAGCTTGTCGGCGGGACGTCGCCAGACATGATGACCTTCTGCTGGCCGTCGTCCCAGCGGAAGCCGGCATGCGTTTCGCCGGTGTGCCCCGCATTGGATTCGCCCTCGCGTGGCCAGTGGTAGGTCACGGCGATTTCGTTGCCGCTGACCTGCTCGACGGTAGGGAAGAAGCCATAGGGCTCGGCGGTGGCGGTGCCCAGGTACTTGCCCTTGTGGAAGAGCATGATGTGGTACGGCGAGGAGGACGTTCCGCGCTCGATGCTGATGGTCTGCCAGCTCAGCTCTGCGCATGGATCGAACTGCGAGAAATCCACCAGCGTCCAGTTGTTGTCATTCCACGGTGGAACCGTGCCAATGCCTGATTCATAGGCCGCGTGGGCGTCGATATCCTGGCAGGATTCCGCATCGTCTGTAGGGGACTCGGCAGGCAATGTCGGCGAGGCACCCGCGGCCGGCGGCTCCGCTGCAGGGCCTTCGGCGCCCTCTGCGCTTTCCGAAGTGTTGTCCGTTGCGCTGCTCTGCACGGAATTGAACATCGGCGAGTCCGCAGAATCCTGTGCCGCGTTGTCCTGGGAACAGGCGGCCAGCGGGAGGCAAATAAGGGCAGCGCCGATGAAGGCGGACCTGAGCATGATGTTCCTTTCCTAGTGTGTGCGCCTCATATAAGGCGCACGACTGGCTCTATCTTATCTAGCTCACCGGCGGAACATCGCCGCTCATGATGACTTTGTGCTGGGCCTCGTCCCAACGGAAGCCGGCGTGTGTCTCTCCCGTCGGCGCGGCATTGGCATCGCCCTCTTGTGGCCAGTGATAGGTCACGGAAATCTCGTTGCCATTGACCCGCTCCACGCTGGGGAAGAAGCCATAGGGCTCGGCGGTGGCGGTGCCGATGTACTCGCCGTAGTGGAAGAGCATGATGTGGTGCGGCGAGGAGGCCGTTGCACCTTCGATGGAAATGGTCTGCCAGCTCAGCTCCGCGCATGGATCGAAGTGGGAGGAATCAACCAGAGCCCAGTTGTGGCCATTCCACTGCGGAACCTGGGCGATGTTGTCGTTGAAAGCCGCGTGGGCATTTCCTGCCTCGCAGACTACGGGGCTGGCTTGGGCTTCTTCGGGGCTGCTGCAGGCGATAAGGGGGAAGCACAGCAGTGCGGTTGCGGCGAATACTCGTGGGGTGAACATGGTGTTCTCCTTTCTGAGGTCTCGGTGTGGTTCCAGACCCTACAAGTGGCCGCAGCGCTCAGAACAGAGACGTGGAGAGCATTCCTCGGGCCAGCGGGTAGTCTCGCAGGCATGGAGAATCTTTCTGGTCGTACCTTGTTCGTTGCCGCCGTGGACGCTGAAGCCGCGCATGTGCCTCAGGGAGCGCCGCTGCTCATCACGGGTATTGGTACGGTGCCCGCCGCCATCGAGCTGACGGCGGTTTTGGCCTCAGCGCAGCAGCTGCCGGAGCGCGTCATCAATATCGGTACCGCGGGCGCGCTTCGCGACGATCTCGCTGGCGTCTTCGAGATCTCGCACGTTCGCAAGCACGACTTCCACTTGGAGGTGCTCAGCGACGTCTCTCGTTATCTCCTCCCCGAGGTCATTGAGTTAGAGACCTCCGGAAAGCTGCCTACCGAGACTCTGGCGACGGGCGATTCCTTCATCTCGGACACCCCTACCCGCACGCGCCTTGCCCAAGATTCCGCGCTGTGCGACATGGAGGGCTACGCCATCGCCGCGGTGTGCCGAAAGTTCGGTGTGCCGTGCACGTTGCTCAAGCAGGTATCGGATACCGCGAATGAGGAATCCTACGGCTCGTGGGCTTCGGTGCTCGATCGCGCCGCGGAGGAGCTGGCCGTCGCTTTTGGCACGGTAACCGCGGACTAGGCCCTCGACACGGAAACTGCCCTAGCTGACAAAGTTATGCCCCGCCATTGAAGCGGGAGCACTGGTTTTGGCAGATAGGGCAGTTGCAAGGCCCCGGGGGCTAGCGGGCGCTGCTGGCTTCCAGCTTCTCGTAGAGCTCCATGACGGTGTCGTGGCCCTCTGACGTAGAAATCTTGATGTTCTTGGCTTCGATTTCGCCGGCGCGCAGGCTGGCCATTTCCTGGTGGTAGCGGAAAACCACGGCAATGGTGGCCGCCACCGGGACGGCCAGGAAAGCGCCGATGATGCCCGCCAGGGCGGAACCCACGGTCACGGAGAGCAGCACCATTGCTGCGTGCAGTCCCATGGCCTTGGACTGCAGCATCGGCTGGAGCACGTTGCCCTCCACCTGCTGGACAATGATGATGAGGGCAAGTGCCAAGAGGGCCTTGGTGAGGCCATCTGAAACCAGCGCGATGATGACGGCCAAAGCACCCGCAGTGACCGCACCGATGACTGGGATGAAGCTGGCGAAGAAGGTCACCACGCCGATGACGAGAGCCAGCGGAACCTGGAGGACCCAGAGGCCGAGGCCGATGAGGAGGCCGTCGACAGCCGCGACGGCTGCTTGTGCCTGAATGAAGCCGGACAGCGTATTCCACACGCGAGTCAGCAGCTCAGTGGCGTGCCAGCCCGCGGAGTAGCCGGAGTAGGTGCGCAGCCACGGCAGGAACTTGTCGCCGTCCTTGAGGATGAAGAAGGCGACGAAGAGCATGATGGCGAGCGCCATGGCGATGGAGCTGGCCATCGATACGCCGGAAATCACCCCGGTGGCGATGTTGGACGCTTGGCCCTTGATGAAGGTCATGGCGTCATCGAGGACTTCCTGGACTTTCGCGGCATCAATCTCGAAGGGGAGGTCCTTGGCCATATCGACGAGCTTGTTCAAGCCGCCCTCAGCTTGGCTGACCAGGGACGCACCCTGAGAGGAGACCACTGGGGCCATTGCTGCGAACACTCCGCCGATGATGGCCAAAAAGCCTAGAAGCGTGGTGATGGCGGCCAGCGCGCGGGGGAACTTGTGCGCGCGCAACCAGTTGGTCACGGGGAAGAGCACCGTGCACACCAGGATGGCCAGGATGACCGGCAGCAGGCCTACCCAGATGAACTTCAGCAGGTAGCCGGCTAGGCCGACGCCCGCCACCACGATGATGAAGATCAAGCACACCTTGGCCAGGGAGATGGCGTCGCGCCCGAGGACGCGGGACTTGTCATCCGTTTTCGAGACAGGGAGGGCGGCTTCTTCGTTGATGGGCTTCGCAGCAGCGGACTGTTCTGCGGCTTCAGAAGCCGCAGTGGACGCCGCCGCGTCAGAGGCAGTGGAGGGCTGGGGGTCGGTGCCCGAGCGGGCACCGTCGCCATTGTTGTTTGTCATGCGCTACATCTTCTCATATGAGCGCAGAAAACGAGCTATGCGCGGATGCTGCTTACCTGGCGGATGATGCCGAAGCGGTGCATCGTCACCGAGACTGCCTGCTCAAGGAGGAAGGGCAGAAGCTCGCGGCGGCCATCGGCCAACACCGGCTGGTCCAAGACCACGGAGTTGGATTCCACCGCTGCCTCAAAGAGACCCGGCTCCACGGAGCCAACGACGCGCACGCGGCCCGACTCCAGGCGAGCGACCTCGCGGGCAAAGGTTTCTGCCTCCACGGCGTCGACCTTAAAGCCCAGTCCACGCAGCTCCGCAGCCTTCTCCGGGGCGGCGCTGAAGCGCACCGGGGAGTCGGTGCGGGTGGCGGCGAGGGCGAGGCGGGAGACGTCGCGAAGCGCGGCGTCCGAGGCGATGCGCACCTGCAGCGGGGTTAGCACCGGGCGGTAGCGGAAGACGTTGGCCTCGCAGACCAGGCCGGAGCGGTCGTGCTTGCGGCCGAACTCCTGCTGCCAGGCCAGCTCGTCGAGCTCTGCTGCGCGCCACAGCCAGGCGGTGTCCTCCTCCGAAAGATCGAGGTCACCGAAGGCGCGCAGCTGGGCCGCCACCGGCTGCGAGATATCCACGTCGAATGGGCGCAGCGGGCCCTCGGACCAGGTGCCGAACTGGGCAACGTAGTTCGGGCCGCCAGCCTTGGCACCCGGGCCCATGACGGACTGCTTCCAGCCGCCGAAGGACTGGCGCTGAACAATCGCGCCGGTAATACCGCGGTTGACGTAGGCGTTGCCCACCTCCACGCGCTCGAGCCAGTAATCGATCTCATCGTTATCCAGCGTGTGGATGCCGCCGGTGAGGCCATAGCCGGTGGAGTTCTGCCACTCGATGGCCTCCTCCAGGGTCTCCGCGTGCATGATGCCCAGCACCGGGCCGAAGCACTCGTTGACGTGGAACCAGGAGCCGGGGCGCACGTTATCGCGAATACCCGGCGACCACAGGGTGCCTTCCTCGTTGAGTTTCTTCGGCTTGATGAGCCACTTTTCACCCGGCTCCAGCTGGGTCAGGCCGCGCAGCAGCTTCTCACCCGGGGCTTCGGCCAGGCCATTCATCGTCGTCGTGATCTCGTAGCCGGGGCCGGGGATGAGGGTCTCGACGGCGTCGACAAGCTGGGAGCGCAGGCGCTGCGACTCGCCGGCCGCGCCGACGAAGATGACCAGGGAGGAGGCGGAGCACTTCTGGCCGGAGTGGCCGAAGGCAGACAGGTACAGGTCCTGAATGGCCAGGTCCGGATCCGCGGACGGGGTGATGATGAGCGCGTTCTTGCCGGAGGTCTCCGCCATGATGTTGAGCTCCGGCTTCCAGGAGCGGAAGAGCTTGCCGGTATCGGAGGCACCGGTGAGGATCACGGCGTCGACGTCGGCGTGGGAGATCAGCGCGCGGCCGGCATCACCCTCATCGGTGAAGACGAGCTGGACCAGATCCGGGTCGAGGCCCTGCGCCTCCAGACCGGCGCGGAAGGCTTCCACGACGAGCTTCGCGCAGTGTACGACCTGCGGCGCAGGCTTGATGATGACGGCCGAACCTGCGGCGAGTGCCGCCGCGATACCGCCGGTGGGGATGGCCACCGGGAAGTTCCATGGCGGGGTCACCACGGTCACGCGGTGGGGCGTGAACTCGGCGGAGTAGCGCTCCAGCAGGCGCGCGGACTGTGCGTAGTAGGTACAGAAGTCGATGGCCTCGGAGATTTCCGGGTCGGTCTGGGTCACCGTCTTATTGGCCTCGTAAGCGGCGACGGAGATGAACTCGCCGCGGCGGTTAGCCAGCTCATCGGCCACGGCCTCGAGCGCGCGGGCGCGGTCCTCGGCGTCGCGTGCGCCCCAGTCTGCACCCAATTCGGCGGCGCGGGCTACGTGCTTGTCGACGTCGTTGGTGTCCGTCACCTGCTCCACGCCATGCGCGCCGGGGTCGGTGCCCAGAGCCTGGATGGCCCACTCGCGGTTGGGCTCCAGGGCCGGGTCGGTATCCGGTTCGTTGGCAAAACGTCCGGTGCGCGGAGCCTGGCGGCCGGCTGCCTGCTCGGCCTCCTCCAGGCGGTTTTGGGTGCGGCGCGGGCCGGCGAAGGTATCCCAGCGCTGCGCGACGGCCTCGCGGAAGACCTCCTCTTGGTCCTTCAGTGCCTGCTCCTCCGGAGCGAAGAGGGCGTAGAGGAAGTTCTGCGGAGCGGAGTTCTCCTCCAAGCGGCGCACCAGGTAGGAGACGGCGACGTCGAAGTCCTCCATGTGCACCACCGGGGTGTAGAGGATCTGGCGGCCCTCGAAGGCCTCGCGGACCGCGGTCTGCTGGGCCGGGGACATGCCCTGGAGCATCTCGGAATCCATCATGCGCATCACGCCGCGCTTGGTGCCCAGCTTGTAGGCAAACGCCGCGGTGTAGAGGTTGTGCGTGGCCACGCCGATGCGCACGCAATCGGCGAACTCGGGGCGCAGGATGTAGTCGAGCAGGCGGTAGTAGTTGGCGTCCACCTCATCCTTGGTGGCATAGGGCGCTGCCGGCCAGCCGTGGATCTCGCCCTGGACGTGCTCCATGGAAAGGTTCGCGCCCTTGACGATGCGAATCTTGATGTGGGAGCCGCCCTCTGCCACGCGCTTCTTAGCGAACTCGGCGAGGTGCGTCAGAGCGTCGAAGGTATCTGGCAGGTAGGCCTGCAGCACGATGCCGGCCTCAAGGTTGATGAACTCCGGCTCGCTGAGTAGCTCGGTGAACAGGCGCACGGTGAGGTGGAGGTCGTGGTATTCCTCCATATCCAGGTTGATGAAGACCTTGTCCGGGCGGCGCGCGGCGGCCTCGTACAGCGGGCGCAGGCGCTCCTTGAGGCGGGCCAGGGAACCCTCGATATCCCAGGGGTTGAGCTGGGCCACCATGGAGGAGGCCTTGACGGACACGTAGGTCACGCGCGGGTTCTTGATGAGCTTGAGGGTGCGCTCAGCGCGGGAGCGCGCTTCCGCATCACCCAGCACGGCCTCGCCGAGGAGGTTGAGGTTGAGCTGCTCGCCGGACTCGGCTGCCTTGTCCAGGGTCTTGTTCAGGGCGTCGCTCTCGGCGTCGAGGACCAAATGGCCGACCATCTGGCGCATACGCATACGAGCGAGCGGCATCACGAGGTTAGGCAGGATGGGGCCGAAGAAGCCGCCGAGGCCGACCAAAGAGCCGTTGATGAGGCCGAGGAAGGAGGCATCATAGCTGGTGGTCACAGATTTCAGGGCGTGGGCGGCTACCTTGTCATCTTCCGGCCGCATGACGCGGTCGACGAAGTCCATGGTGAAGGCCACGCCATCGGGGTTGCGCAGGAGGTCCGCAAGTTGTTCTGTGGCGGGGTCCTGTTCGTCGGCGGTGGAGGCGAGCCAGGAATGGGCTTGGGCCGCGGAGGCGTCGACAAGCGCGGCGTCAATGTCGGTGGATTCGGGCACGGGGGTGTGAGCGTTTGTCATTGGGATTCCTTGTGTGTCGGTGCTGGTCAGGGCTGAATATTAAGCCCGGCGGACCGGCGGGCGGTCGCCATCACGACGTGTGCGGAGAACGGGAGAAATCATCGGATCCGTGTCCCTTTTCAATGAGTGCTGAGGTGTGACAACACTGGCGCGAAAGGTGTGTCACATCGAATGTGCGGACAGTATATGAAATCCCCATCACTTAAACCAGAACGGGGGTTGTGATGCGAGCGGGGGTGCTGGGGCGAAGCGCCGCAGCGGTCATACGCGTCCAGGTCCCACGGGTGCGTGGGCGCTGTGGGGTACGAGAATCAAGAAAGGAATGAGGAAAGCCCGTTTCTTATTGTACCGGCGGCCGATCGCTTAAACGACGAGTCCGCGTCTGAAAAATGCGCACTGCCTGCCGTTTCCTTTCTTATCCGATGGTGGGGCGACCTATGGCGCGCAGCCATCGAATGTGATACTGGTCAAAGTAGTTCAGAAAAGTAATCTTTCGACGATGGTGGGGTACCCCTCGGGCCTGGGCGCGATCCGCTGTGGCGCACATTGGTCCGAATGTCGGGGGAGTCTTATGGCGTTGGCACGGATGTTGGCAGGCAGGCGCTTGGGTCATATGGGAGGCGACTGCCCGATATGCGCATAGTCGAATAAGTGGAAGCGTTTGGATGGCAGTAAGCGGTAAGTGATGGTGCATTTTTGGTCTATGGCTATTGTGGGGGTAGGCGAAATTGGACGAAAGGTCTCAAAATGAGGCTTGTTACCCCGCATGCGGGGGAGACGGGGATTCTTTGCGGTCTGCCGCCTCGTTGAGGGTGGACTGGGTAATAATTACTGCGTGTTGAATATCTCTCTTAGGCGAGGATATCTTGCCTCTCTCATTGCTATTTTTTGCGTTATTGCTTGCGTAGCGACTGCACAGGCAGACGTCTTTCATCGCTATTGGATTCGCGGCCCTATTTATGAGGCGTACGTCCGCCTCGGAGGTCATGGATTTTTCGGTGATGCTATTCGTAATGAAGCTCAGCTTCCTGATGGTGGCAAGTTTCAAGAGTTTCACAAGGACACGTCGATCTATTGGCATCCTGATGCAGATAGTGGAATTGCGCATCAAATAGGAGGGGCCATTAGGGGGAAATGGGGTCAATTGGGGTGGGAAAAAGGACGCCTCGGTTATCCGGTAACTGATGAGTTGTCTCTGCCGAACCGAGAGGGAAAATTTAACCATTTTCAAAATGGTTCGATTTATTGGTCGCCAGAGACCGGGGCTCATGTTATCGACGGCCGCATTCGCGAAAGCGCCCCGATTTACAATTCAGGGTTAAAAAATGGAAGATACAGGGGATGTGAACCTCGGCCTTTACAAAAACGGAATCTTTACTGAGTTTGATTCACGCTCGAGTAATCGAGCTTTTGGTCATGGAGGAAGCGCGCTCTTTGCTAATCCTGGCGGAACGGTTTTGCTGGTGGAGTTAGATTCTTCAATGCTGTCAAAGCAGGCGCAGGAGGCACTGAAAGATTATGCAGAACGAGTAGCGCAGGAGGCCAAAGCGAAAGGATGAGTGGAGCTGGAAATGGAAAGGACAATACAGTGAAGAAACCAGAGTATATATTTGAATGTGGTAAGGGAATCTACGACTATGTCACTTTTGTTGACTGTGATATTGAGTCGGCATGGGAGTATTGGATTTCGAGGTATATCGGCGATCAGGAGATCTTGGCTCAACCTTTGCCGTTGCGTGATGGGGGCGTTGAAGCGTGGAAAAGGGATACTCGCGAGGAGCTAGAGAAAGCTCCTGAGCAAAGGGTAAAGCGAATCCTGACTGAAACGTCAGCTCCTGGTTGGTGTGCATTTGTAAGACCAGCCGTGGTGGGGGAGCCTACTCCTCGGTATGACCGGTACCATCTGTGTGGTCCAAGTCCTGGGATCCATCTAACTCCCTGGGCGAGGTATATAACTGCACAGTATATTCGAGAAGAGGATACGAGAAAATCACGTTCAATCATGATTAACTACACGGATTTTCGGCGGGAGGTATTTTTTCAAGGTGGCATGATTGGTGACCAACTTGCGAACGAGGTGCAGAGGGGGGTGGACAGTTTTCAAGACTCCCTCTGGGTTGACAAAACCAGGCGACGGGTGCCCTCATGGATTAATTGGGACCATGATATGAGCTTTGAGGGCAGAGGGTTTGCTCAGTTGAAAATTGAGCAGATTCGGCTCATGCTTGGCCGCCAAGGGATTGATTGCAGTGATGAAGAGTTGTTTTGTGGTCGCTTCCGTCAAGTAGGGGGATGGGATTTTAAGAAGTCTTTGAATGAGGTAGTGGAATGACGTTCAATTTTGGGCAACTCCCAGTCGGTAAGGATGTTTGTTTTGTGCGAACGACTATTGAAAATGTCGAGCAAGCATTTATGGAATATCCCTATGCCGGAACTCACCACATGACTGATGACTTTCAGTTAGGAAAGAAAGAGTGGGAATCGTTGTATGTTGGGGAGTCGACGGTGGATGATTGGTGTAGGTTGCTTCTTCCACAGAATTTTTTGCATTCCGTTATGTTCGTTGATGTCGATCTTCCGGGATGGGTTGCCGTTGTTTTATGTGAGCCTTTCCCGCTTGGAGTGGATTGGGGCTATAAGATAGCCGATTTGGATATTCGTAGAAGTCGATCAGTTGGTATTCCGGATGACGGTGTGGTCGGCATTCAAATCGGAGGTTGGCCTGGTGCGCGGCGGCACCGCTCCCTCCTTGGACTCGATAAGGCCGACAGACTTTTTGTCACGGTTACGGGAATGGTTGATAAAGGATATGTTCCACCTCCATTTGGTTATTACGATGATCTTACGGTTGCCAGGTGGACTTTTGAAGCGTGGGGGATGGAAAAGTATGAGGGCTTAGACTCCCCGGTGTGGCGGGATATGGATAGGGAGATGAAGCCTCCGGCTATAACCGAGGAGTTTAAAGGGCGGCGTGAAAGGATGTTCCACTATGAGGTCGCGGGACGGTCGGCACCGACGTCTGTATTTTTTGATAGCGATGGAAATCCAACGAATGGATACGGAGAAGAGGATAGCTACTATACCAAGCTTCTAGATGAGATATTGGCCCGTGTTCCGTTCGATTATCGTGGTCATGAACGTTTCAATGAGTTCTTTTCTACTGCACACGTTGCGCGGTGGCTGCGTGAGGGTTATGGGATTCGCTGGGATGATCCGGAGTTCTATTCCGGTAAGACATTGGTATATGCGGCTGTGGAACCTGAGGTATCGAGCCTTGACGCCATCACAAGTCCTCGAATGCCAATCGAAGAGTTTCGCGCTCTGTGGAAGATCGATACGGATAAAGTAAATGACCTCATCTCACGTGGAAAATTCTAGGGGGACTGCCATGATTGATACTTTTGCAGCTACGCGCCCGGTTATTGCCGCGCTGAGCTATTTGGGCTATAAATTTATGATCGTGCCCGTTGATGATGAAGGCGGTGCCTATTTCCAAATCCCCACACCTTTGTCGACGGTGTACATTCGGCACGTACCGGGCACCGACATCATTATGGGTGACATCGTAGAGACCCAATTTCCGAAGTCAGCTACGCGAGCGGACTATGATCGTGTCGCGCAACAGCTTCGCGAACTGCCTTTTGCTGTCTTTTTCCTCGTGGATGAACAAACCCCCGCTGGAGTCAAGATAGCGCTGCGAGCCATGCTCCGTCTCGAGTCGGGGTGCACCTGGGAACAGGTGGTTTCTTTCGTACGAATGCTCGTCGAAGTGGGGGAGCACAGGTTTGCACAACTCCGCAAGGCTACGTGGGAGATATCTCCTCTGACGGAAGATGTATTCGATCTGGAGACAGCGGAGATTAATTCCGTCGTTAAACTGCCGGAAGAATTCCGCTCTCCAGCGTTCGGAATTTCACATGAACCAACATCTCCAGTGACAATAGCGCGGCTGCGCGAATACTTGGATGGAGCTGGGGCTGCGGTCAGCGTGGTTAATGAGACCATGCTGCACGCTGAATTGGATGATGCCTATACTTTTTCCTGGGAAAAGTTCGCAGCACGCAATGGTGAGATAGAAACTCTGCGAATTTCCACAGCGGGCCCGCTCACGGAGCCGACACGGCGAGGATGGCTATCTAAACTATCGCGGCGTTCTGTGGCGTCGGCGGATGAGATTTTCGCTCGCCTGAAAGACAAGGACATCGCCCCAGTGGAAGAACGATTTGCCCAGTATGCCCCGGCAAGTCAACTTCATTGTGAAGGTGACCAGCTTCGCATTGCGCGTAGTCTCGATATCACCGAAGGTTGGGATGAAACGCAACTGGCGGTGGCGATGTATCGCGCGACGAATGAACTCTTGGAAAGTTTACAGATTGCGCAGAAATTGATGAGCCGTCACCTTGATGGCCGCAGTCTTGACTTGGCGTAACAACGTGGACGTGGCGAAGTAGGACGCCTCGACTTTATAGGACTCTGAGAATGGAGAAGCATTATGTCTATTGACTGGAAACAGTTTGGGCTCCCGGATCCGATTGGAGAGCTGGCGCATGGGGGTCACACCATCTATACATTTGATTCGGGGTTGCCTGAGTATTCAGTGCTTGATGAGTTGCATGAGCAAGGATTGCACGGTGCCCTGTGGGCAATGTGGAACGAGAGTATTGATCCCGATGATGTCGAAGAAGAGGACCTTGCTCTGGTTGGTGGATTGAAGGAGTACAAGGAATTCATCGGGCACGAGGATGAGGCGCTCGCAGCGTTTGGCTTGAATCCTGACCTCTCGGTGCGCGCTGAGGCTGAGGTTGATGAGCCGTCTGTCTGGACTGATCCGGGGGATATTTGGGAAGCGGAAATTGCCAATTCTCAATTTGCGGTGGTGGAAGCATCAGTGGGGCAGGCGGCGATGACTATGTCCTGTACAGCCTGTGCGAATGTTCTTCCGCTGGGTGCCCTGGGGCATGTGTTTGATGCTCTGGATACTCGTTTCGGTATGCAATTGCTGGGACTCGGGGACCAAGAACTCCCAAATGTGATTGTCCGTTTCCCCAACGTTGACGGGCAGCGCGAAGACATTGTGGCGGCCTTGAGCGCTGTTGCCGATTGGTTCGATATCTATGAGGAGCCGAACGGGGCGCTGCAGGCAAACCTGTGCTGGGATTAATGCGGATTGGCGTTGAAGTGCGCGGGGTACTTGCGTCGGGAGGGCGGGGCGAGACGTTCCTAAAAGGTGGTAAGGCTCGCGCACGCATCTGTCGGGCGCTTCTCAGGGTGAAGAAGTGCCTACAGTCGTTGCACCTGACTTTCACAATTTGTCTTAGTCCGTGAAAGTCCGTTCAGCCTAACCTAACTCAAGGACACCGCGCTACTGAAAGTCAGGATGCATTGCCTGCCGTGTCTCGGGCGCGGAAATCGGGGTTTCGGGGAGGAAGCGTGTGCAGATTTTTCATAGGTTGACCAGCCATGTTGTGGGCGTGGATAAAAAACTTGAGTGCGTCGGGAACAACTTTTGGGGACTTGGCGTTGTAAGGGTTGAGTGACCGGCGCTCAGGTTTGGATGACTTTGAGTGCTGCTTCTGTTAGAGTCGCTGACTGGACGCGGCAGAAGTTGAGTCGCGCACTATCAACTTAAAACAAACCCCAACTAGTAAGGAGAAACATCATGGGACGCGCAGTAGGAATTGACCTCGGTACCACCAACTCGGTTGTATCCGTGCTCGAAGGTGGCGAGGCAACCGTTATCGCTAACTCCGAGGGTTCCCGCACCACCCCGTCCGTCGTGGCTTTTGCCAAGAACGGCGAAATCCTCGTCGGCCAGTCCGCAAAGAACCAGGCAGTTACCAACGTTGACCGCACCATTCGCTCGGTCAAGCGCCATATCGGCACCGACTGGACCATCGATATCGATGACAAGAAGTACACCCCGCAGGAGATTTCGGCCCGCACGCTCATGAAGCTCAAGCGCGACGCCGAGGCTTACCTGGGCGAGGACGTGACCGACGCCGTCATTACCGTCCCGGCTTACTTCGAGGATTCCCAGCGCCAGGCCACCAAGGAGGCCGGCCAGATTGCAGGCCTCAACGTCCTGCGTATCGTGAACGAGCCGACTGCCGCTGCTCTGGCTTATGGCCTGGAGAAGGGCGAGCAGGAGCAGACCATCCTGGTCTTCGACCTCGGTGGCGGTACCTTCGACGTCTCCCTGCTGGAGATTGGTGACGGCGTGGTTGAGGTTATGGCTACCGCTGGTGACAACCAGCTCGGTGGTGACGACTGGGACCAGCGCATCGTCGATTGGCTCGTCGATAAGTTCAAGGCTTCCCAGGGTGTGGACCTGACCAAGGATAAGCGCGCTGTCCAGCGTCTGCGTGAGGCTGCTGAGAAGGCCAAGATTGAGCTGTCCTCCTCCCAGTCCGCCAACATCAACCTGCCGTACATCACGGTGGACTCTGAGAAGAACCCGCTCTTCCTGGATGAGACCCTGTCCCGCACCGAGTTCCAGAAGATCACCCAGGACTTGCTGGACCGCACCAAGGAGCCGTTCAACCAGGTCATCAAGGATGCTGGCCTGTCCCTGTCCCAGGTTGACCACGTGGTCCTCGTCGGTGGTTCTACCCGTATGCCGGCCGTGTCCGACCTGGTCAAGGAGATGACCGGCAAGGACCCGAACAAGGGCGTTAACCCGGATGAGGTCGTGGCAGTCGGCGCTGCTCTCCAGGCTGGCGTGCTGCGCGGTGAGGTCAAGGACGTGCTGCTTCTCGACGTCACCCCGCTCTCCCTCGGTATTGAGACCAAGGGTGGCGTGATGACCAAGCTCATCGAGCGCAACACCACCATCCCGACCAAGAAGTCGGAGACCTTCACCACGGCTGATGACAACCAGCCTTCCGTGCAGATTCAGGTCTACCAGGGCGAGCGCGAGATGGCTTCCGCCAACAAGCTGCTCGGTTCCTTCGAGCTCGGCGGTATTGCCCCGGCACCGCGCGGTGTACCGCAGATTGAGGTCACCTTCGATATCGACGCCAACGGCATCGTCTCCGTCTCCGCTAAGGACAAGGCCACCGGCAAGGAAAACACCATCAAGATTCAGGATGGTTCCGGCCTGTCCCAGGAAGAGATTGACCGCATGGTCAAGGATGCCGAGGCACACGCCGAGGAGGACAAGAAGCGCCGCGAGGAGCAGGAGACCCGCAACCAGGCGGAGTCCACTTCCTACCAGACCCGCAAGTTCATGGAGGAGAACTCTGACAAGCTGCCGGAGGATCTCAAGACCCGCGTGACCGAGGCTGCCGATGCCGTCGACGAGGCGCTCAAGGGCGATGACATCGAGGCGATTAAGTCGGCCGTCGAGAAGCTCGGCACCGAGTCCCAAGAGCTGGGCAAGGTCCTGTACGAGGCACAGGCTGCTGAAGCAGGTGCCGAGGGCGCCGCTGCTGGTGAGACCGCTGGTGACCCGAACGTCGTCGACGCCGAGGTTGTCGACGAGGACGACGAGAACAAGGAGAAGTAAACCATGACCTCCCCTCAGGACCCGGGCAACCCGGCCAACACCGACCCTGAGGCAACCTCCGCTGAGGCTGCGGAGGCTGCCGCCGCCGAGGCTGCTTCTGCCGACGGCGTCGTGGATGACGCCACGACGAACACTGCTGAGGCGCAGGCTGATGCTGCCACCGCGAACACCGCTGAGGCAGAGGCTGCGGTAGAGGATGCCGCCCGCGACATCACCGATGAAGCGGCCGCTGGTGAGGACACCGTCGCAGAGAATTCCCTGGAGGCTCAGCTGGCTGAGCGCACCGAGGACCTGCAGCGCCTCAACGCGGAGTACACCAACTACCGCCGCCGCACTGAGCGCGACCGCCAGGCCGTTATCGAGACCACCAAGGCCAAGGTCCTGGCAGACTTCCTGCCTATCCTTGATGACCTGGAGCTCGCACGCCAGCACGGTGACCTCAACGAGGGCCCGCTCAAGGCCATCGCGGACAAGCTCACGGGCGTGCTGACTAATAACCAGCTGACCCCGTTCGGTGCCGAGGGCGATGCCTTCGACCCCGAGGTGCACGAGGCGGTTCAGGACCTGTCCACCGGCGACGAGCAGGTCATCGGCACGGTTCTGCGCCGCGGCTACACGGTGGGCGAGCGCGTTGTGCGCACCGCCATGGTGATTATCGCCGACCCCGCCGAGTCAGCCGATGCCGCTGACGGTCCGGACAGCCCGGATAACGCAGAATAGGCATCGCAGGTGGCGTCAGGGTTTGAGTATTCCTTGGCGCCACTGTTCTTTTCACTACTTAGTTAGCATTTTACTTAGCAAAAAATCTTTAAACCCAACCGATTAACGATTCTCCTGAAAGGAGGAGATGCCCAGTGAACGCTAAGCCAGAATGGGCAGACAAGGATTATTACGCGGATCTGGGGGTCTCCTCATCCGCTACCGCTGAAGAAATTAAGCACGCGTACCGCAAGCTGGCCCGCCAGAATCACCCCGACGCCAACCCGGATAATCCCGCGGCGGCGGAGAAATTCAAGCAGGTGGCCGAAGCCTATGATGTGCTGTCTGATAAAGCTACCCGCAAGGACTATGACGAGTTCAAGGCCATGATGCGCGGCGGCTTTGGACGGAGAGGAGGCGCCGGGTTTCCCGGCGGGTTTCGATCCACGCACATGGGTGGACCGGGTGCGCAAGACTTCGACCTCTCGGACATCTTCGGAGGATCCGCTCGAGGAGCGTCTCAAGGCGGCGGTCTGGGGGATATCTTCGGTGGCGTTTTCAACCGCGGCGGTGGTGCTGGCCACACAGCTCGGCCGTCGCGGGGGGCCGACGTCGAAACGCACATAACCCTCGACTTCCGCGAGGCGGCCAAGGGGACCACCATCCCGCTGCAGTTGAGCGGCGAAGCCCCTTGTACCACGTGCCACGGTTCCGGGTCCAAGACCGGCAAGCTGTCGACGTGCTCGACGTGTGATGGCACCGGGTTTACCTCGGAGCAGCGCGGCTCCTTCGGTTTCTCGGCGCCGTGCACCGACTGTGGGGGCACCGGCCAGCGCGCGGAGGATCCGTGTGCGGATTGCTCTGGCACCGGAACGGTACACCGCACCCGCTCGATCACGGTGCGTATCCCTGCCGGGGTCATCGATGGCCAAAAGGTGCGCCTGGCTGGCCAGGGCGAAGCGGGGCCGAACGGCACCCCGTCCGGCGACCTCTTCGTGGCGGTCACGGTGAAACCCGACAAGGTCTTCACCCGGGAAGGCGATGACCTGCACGTCACCGTCCCCGTCTCCTTTGCCGAACTGGCCTTGGGTGACACTATCACGGTGCCGACCCTCGATTCACCCGTGCGCGTCAAGGTACCGGCGGGAACGCCCGACGGGCGCACGCTGCGCGTCAAGGGTCGCGGCGTGGCCAAGCGCGGCGGCAAGGCCGGCGATCTCATGGTGACCGTGCAGGTCACCGTGCCTTCCACGCTGGATGCTGCGGCCTCCTCGGCGCTGCGCAGCTACGCACAGGCGGAGAAGGACTCCGGCTTCGATCCGCGTGCCGGCTGGGCCGGTAACACGGTGACGCGCTAGAAGGAGGTGTGAGATGAGCAAGGACGACGCAAATCGAACCGATGCGGCCCAGCCCAAGGCGATGTACGTCATCTCTGTTGCCGCGGAACTATCCGGCATGCACGCTCAAACCCTGCGCACGTATGACCGGATGGGGCTGGTCTCCCCAGCCCGCACCTCCGGGGGTGGGCGCCGCTATTCCGAGAGCGACATCGAGCTCTTGCGCAAGATTCAGGCACTCTCGCAAGATGATGGCGTGAATCTGGCCGGCATCAAATCCATCATCGAGCTGACCGCGGAGCGGGACCGCCTCGCGGCCGAGCGCGATGAGCTGCAGGCGGAGGTCGACCGCCTGCGCAGCCAGGCGCGACCATCGCGCGGCGAGCTGGTCCACGTTCCTCGTTCTACCTCCGTGGTGATGTGGACGCCGCGGCGCAACCGCCGCCGCGACAGCTAGGCACGTCCCCCTCCTTCGCGGAGGGGGTTCTTTTCGTTTTCAGCCCAGCCGGCCTTGCTCGGTCTGGGCCTCCGTACTCTTTGCACAACAAGTGCCCGTGTTGCCAAAGATCCAAGGTCCAGAGCAATTGTGGGCACGATCTTTGGCAACGCGGGCACTTTCTCTAGAGGTAACCATCCAGAAGAAAAAGCTTTCCTTGTAGAAAACGTGAGTTTGTTGGAAAGTAGCGCTACACTCGCACCCAACGTTGTGTGACCTGTCACATTCCTTGGTGAATGTGGCCGAGAACCTCAGGTGAAGGCCCAACGGAAACCCTTAAGACAACGAGAAAGGTGCGATGACCATGACTTTGTACGCTAACCCCGGAACCGCAGACGCCATCGTCAACTACCGCGAGCGCTACGACAACTACATCGGCGGCGAGTGGGTACCGCCGGTCGACGGCGAATACATGGACAACATCACTCCGGTTACCGGTGAGGTCTTCTGCCAGGTTGCCCGCGGCAAGGAGGCGGATATCAACCTGGCCATTGACGCCGCGGAAAAGGCTTTCGAGACCTTCGGCAAGACCACCCCGGCAGAGCGCGCGCTTCTGCTGCACCGTATTGCAGACCGCATCGAGGAGAACCTGGAGAAGATCGCCGTCGCGGAGACCTGGGAGAACGGCAAGGCCGTGCGCGAGACCCTCGCTGCCGACATTCCGCTGGCGGTCGACCACTTCCGCTACTTTGCCGGCGCCATCCGTGCGCAGGAGGGCCGCCTGTCCCAGATTGACCAGGACACCGTGGCCTACCACTTCCACGAGCCGCTGGGTGTTGTGGGCCAGATTATCCCGTGGAACTTCCCGCTGCTCATGGCGGCGTGGAAGATCGCCCCGGCGCTGGCTGCGGGCAACACCATCGTGATGAAGCCCGCCGAGCAGACCCCGGCCTCCATCCTGCTGCTCATTGAGATCATCGAGGACCTCCTGCCGAAGGGCGTGCTCAACATCGTCAACGGCATTGGTGAGGAAGCGGGCGTGGCGTTGTCCACCTCGGACCGCATCGCCAAGATTGCCTTCACCGGCTCCACCCCGGTGGGCAAGATCATCAACAAAGCGGCTGCGGACAAGGTCATTCCGGTCACCCTGGAACTCGGCGGCAAGTCGCCGTCTATCTTCTTCGCGGACATCATGGACAAGGACGATGCCTACCTGGAGAAGTGCGTCGAGGGCTTCGTCATGTTCGCCCTCAACCAGGGTGAGGTCTGCACCTGCCCATCGCGCGCGCTCATCCACGAGGACATTGCGGACAAGTTCCTGGAGCTGGCCGTGGAGCGCGTGAAGAAGATCAAGATCGGCCACCCGCTCGACACCGAAACGATGATGGGTGCGCAGGCATCCCAGGAGCAGATGGACAAGATCACCGAATACCTCGAGATCGGCCCGAAGGAAGGTGCGGAAACCCTCATCGGTGGCCACGTGAACAAGGTGGAAGGCCTGGAGAACGGCTACTATATTGAGCCGACCGTCTTTCGTGGAACCAATGACATGCGCATCTTCCGCGAGGAAATCTTCGGTCCGGTGCTCTCCGTGGCTACATTCAAGGACTTCGAGGAAGCCATCCAGATTGCCAATGACACCAACTTCGGCCTTGGCGCCGGTGTTTGGTCGCGCCACCAGAACACCTGCTACCGCGCCGGCCGCGAAATCCAGGCCGGCCGCGTGTGGGTCAACCACTACCACGTGTACCCCGCCCACAGTGCGTTCGGTGGTTACAAGGAATCCGGCATCGGCCGCGAGAACCACCTCATGATGCTCGCTCACTACCAGGAGACCAAGAACATGCTGGTGTCCTACTCTGAGGAGCAGGCTGGCCTGTTCTAATATCTGCTGGCTATGACCCCCAGACCCCGCAGAAATGCGGGGTCTTTCCAATAGGAGCCATGATCGCCCGGTAGCCCGCTCGCGCCCGGCACCGCGGTGGCGCCGAAGGCAGGGGAGGAAGGATCTGGGCCGTGGATGCCGCCGCGCGGTCCGGTGATTGCGGCGATCGGATCCTCGGCGTTGCGTGCGCTCCAAACCCGGCCGTGCAGTTGCGAGGCGTGAGCCACGGAGGCACCCGGGCTGCCAACGAGCACGACGTCATCTGCAACATAGTCCTGCTGCGCAGCCTTGCCCGCCACCACGGACCCATAGGAGTAGCCGATCACCATGTGCTGGGCGCCAGGGAAGCGTTGCCGCAGGGCGCGCTGGAAGCGGATGAGTTCGGTAGCGCCGCGGCGCGCCGGCTCCTCGTGTGCCGCGCGGGACAGCGAGGAGGGGGCAGCATAGCCAATCCACGCCACGGCGGGCCCGTGCGTGGCGCGGGCGATGGCGCGGGCGCGCTCCACTGCGGTGGGCCAGCTACCAGGCTCGGAGGAGCCGACCCCGCCCACAAACGTGCTGACTTGGGCCGCGTGCGTGCCGATATTCTCTGGGTCGACGAGCACCACCAGCCGTCCGGGACTAGCCTCCAGCACGGTGAGGTCCGGATTAGCTGCAACCAGGGAGCGGACCTCCTCGCTGGCCATGGTCAGCTGGACCTCATGCAATTCCGCCAGGGATAGCTCGCTGAAATCCTCCAGGCGAGTCGGCGGCTCACCCAGCTCCGGGGTGCACAGGGCGTTCAGCTGACGGGCGCAGGCCCAGTCGAGGACATCGGCCAGCGTGTCGAGGTGCCCCAGCACCGCGCTGGCGGGCTCCGCTAGAGCGGGAACCACAGCGAGCCGAAGGGCTCGGGCGCGCAGCTGCTCAATCCGCTCCATCAACGGCGCATAAAGGCTCACGATGTGTGCCGCCACGCGCATCTGCTGCGCCGGCCCCAGCAGTGCATCGGTGGCGCGGTGGAGGGAGCCGCGCGCTGCGTCCGCGGCCGCCCCAGAAATCGCTAGCGCTACCCAATGATGGTGCGAGGCATCGATATATCGGGCAAGCTCAGCGGACGAATCCTCCAAACGGTAAGCCTCCGCACGCATTGCCTCTGCTGCGCTCATTGGGTGTCTCCCAAGAAAAAAGAAAGCTCCGCATCGACACCCTGGGCCACACCCACGAAGCGGTCCAGCTCCTCCAATTGGGCTCGCCGCGCACTCTCGCTGAGCCTTCGTGACTCCTCCCACCGCGCGCCGAGAATCTCCAAAGCACGCGCGGTCCGGGGAGGCTGCCGCACGGAGGGCAACGCGGTGGGGGAGGAATGGTCGAAGAGGGAGCGGATCTGCTGGCGGGCACCGCGGTCAATGGCGAGATGGTTCATAGCATCGAGACTGCGCCAGCAGCCCACCCGCAGTAAAGGACTGCGACACTGAATCCGCGAAATCTGTGGATAACTAGTCCGGGCTCGTCTACCGTGGGCCGCATGAAGGTAGCAGCAGTTCAATTGACCAGCACCGGGGACGTTGAAAAGAACCTCGCCGTAGCACTCGACAAGATCCGGGAAGCCGCGGATAACGGCGCGCAGCTCATCGTCCTGCCGGAAGCTACCACCCAAAGCTTCGACTCCGGGCGCCTCGATACGAACGCGGAGGGGCTCGATGGCCCCACCGCCACCGCGGTGCGCGCCCTAGCGGAAGAACTCGGCGTGTACGTGGTCCTGGGAATGTTCGCCCCGGCGGACACCGTCGAGCGCGGTGAGAAAACCATCAACCGCGTGGCCAACGTCGCGCTCATCGCCGGGCCCGGAGTCCTCAGCGGCTACGAGAAAATCCACACCTACGATGCCTTCAAATACAAGGAATCCGATACCGTCCGGCCGGGCGAATCACTCGTTACCTTCGAGGCCGGTGACCTCACCGTGGGCGTGGCCACCTGTTATGACATCCGCTTCCCCGAGCAGTTCAAGGAACTCGCCCGCCGGGGCGCCCAGCTCATCGTCGTGCCCACCAGCTGGGCGGATGGCCCGGGCAAGCTGGAACAGTGGCGCCTGCTCAGCGCAGCGCGCGCGCTCGATTCCACGACGTACATCCTGGCCGCTGGCCAGGCGCGCCCCGGCGGCGAGGCCAAGGCTGGGCAGGCCTCCGGGCCCACCGGGATTGGGCATTCCGTCCTCGTGGCACCGGACGGCACGCGCCGTGCCGAGGCCGGCTACGAGCCGGAAATCCTCTACGGCGAGGTGGACCCAGACACCGTGGCAAAGGTCCGCCAGTCCCTCCCCGTCCTGGACGCTTAAGCCCCTTTGCACGCCTAAGCTCCGTTTGTACGCCTAAGCGTCTAAGCGCTTAGGCCCACTGGGATTTCTTCCACGCCGCCCAGGCCTCCCAGTCATCGCCCCAGCCGTCGAGCTCCGCAGCGGAGGCCGCCCACTCGTGGCCACGCTGCCAACTATCCGTGGTGATCGCCTCCTCTTTAACGCCGCCCGAAAGCAGGGCCGCCTGGGCTAGCTCGACGCGGTCGGCCGGGCCGATGAGCACGAAGCGGCGGTCAGTTCCCTCGGCAAGCACCGGTTCCATCGGCTCCTTGGCCACCACAGGATCGAAGCCTGCGGCTGCCGGTCGTGCGCCGAGCAGCCAGGGGTCCTGGCCATCCCGGACGATGTGGCGCAGCTGCAGGCCTGGAACTAAAGCCTGCAGATTGGCCTGGAATTCCGTGTCATAGTGCTCGCCCGGCGAAGGAGCCACGGCATAGACCTGGAGCCCGGAGGGAAGGTCGTTCGCTAGGCCGTCGAGAAGCAGCGCCCGCGCGCCCGCCCAGCCGGTACCGAAGGAAATCAATGTCGTCGTGTCATCCAGCCGCGGCGGCTCACCGGCGGGCGCGCCCAGCGTCCACCAATCGCCCGGCTGCGCTTTGGCCAGCATGGAGGAGGCCTCACCGGCCAGCGCGAGGTGGAACGTCAGCTGTCCGGAGTCCTCCGGGGGTGCTGCCGGGGTCAGCGGGCGCCAGGTACCGGGCGTGAGCTGAGACGTCACCGGAACGTGCTGCCCCGCGCGGTAATCCAGCGCCACGCCCGATTCCAGCCGGATCACCGCGGTGCGCCGGTTCGGCTTGTCAACGGCTACGACCTGGGCGCTGTGGGCAGGGGGAATACCATCGGAGTCCGCCTCCTGCGCCGCGGCGCGCATGATCGAGCACACCTGGGAAATGGTGCGCGTGGCGACGTCGTGCTGGTACGGGGTGAGCCCCAGAACCTCCAGCCCGTGAATGAGCGATGCCTCGAATTTCGGATAGACCTCAGGGGGAAAACCGTGGCGGCGATGATCGCGGCCCATACGTGCCAGGCGCTTGGCGACGTCCCCCTGTACCTCACCGTCCTCCACATTCTCCAGCACCCACGCGAGCGCGGGGGCCATGGAGGGGTGCGTGTCCTTCATCGATAGGGCAAAGACTTGGCGGGATTCGGCGACGTTGGCGAAAAAGTGCCTGTGTACTGCATCGCGATAGTCTTCAGCATGGTTGCGTAGATGCTCACCCAGTTCCCTCATGCCCGCCCATCCTAGCCCCTGGGGGTAGTGACCAATTGCCCTAGGGTTATATGCCAGGGGTGGCAAAGTGGGGTGGGGGTTGTAGTGTAATCAACGGTTCATTTCCCGAAAGAGGGTGAGTCTCGTCTCTAGGACGCCGCAGTGCGCGGCACGGAAGGAAGTTTTCGCATGGAAGAATTCTCTGCGTTCACAATCATGACCGACGTGGGCTGGATTTCCTTGCTCATGGTTATCGGCAACGTTTTGCGCCACCAGATTAAATTCGTATTCCAGGATTTGCTGCTGCCTGCACCCATCACCGCCGGCCTGCTCGGCCTGCTCTTCGGCCCCAACGTCCTGGGGTGGATCGGCTTCTCCGACAACCTCGGTGATTACACCTCGCTGCTCATCGCCATAGTCTTCGCCTCCATGGCCTTTTCCATGGAGATGGGTGGCAACATGGGCAAGGGTGCCCGCAACATGTGGGGCTATTCCACCATGATGTTCACCGGCCAGTGGGGCTTGTTCATTGTCCTCGGCCTCCTGCTGTTCAAGCCGACTTTTGATACCCCGGACTGGTTCGGCATGATGCTGCCCGTCGGCTTCACCGGCGGTTTCGGTACCGCGGCCGCCGTGGGCAGCGCGCTGGAAGGCGTGGGCGCTGAGGCGGCATCCTCCTTGGGCTTTACCTCCGCCACCGTGGGTACGCTGGCCGCCATCATCGGCGGTATCGTCGCCGGTAACTGGGGCATTCGCAAGGGCAAGGTTTCCCACGTTCCGAAGGAGCTCCCGGAGGAGCTGCGCCGCGGCTACATCTCGCGCTTGGAGGACCGCCCTTCGCTGGGCCGCGCCACGACGAACCCCTCCGCCATCGAGCCCATCACCCTCCACGTGGGCTTCATCGCCCTGACCGTGATGACGGCCTACGGCATTAACAAGGGCATCTCCTCCATGTGGGAGAACGTGTCCATCCCGCTGTTCGCAATGTCCATGGTCGTGGGCCTGCTCTTCCGCGCTGTGATGAACATGGTGGGCGCCAAGGATTACCTGGATAAGGACACGGTGAGCTCGGTCTCCGGTGCGGCGACCGACTACCTCATCGCCTTCGGTGTGGCGGCCATCGTGCCGGCCGCCGTGGCTGCCTACTGGCAGGCTCTTCTCCTGCTCTTCGTCCTGGGCACCATCTACTGCATCTTCTTCCTCATGTGGTTCCCCGCCGAGTTCTTCGGTGAGCGCTGGATCGAGCGCGGCATCTTCGGCTGGGGCTGGGCCACGGCGACGGTGGCCACCGGAATTGCGATCCTCAAGATCGTGGACCCCAAGCTCAAGTCCGGCACGCTGTCCGAGTACGGCATGGCCTACATTGGCTTCGGTCCGTTCGAGATCTCCTGGACCATCATCGCGCCGCTGTCCGTCATGTACGGCTTCACCGCTGGCTTCGGCTGGATCTCGCTGGGTATCGCGGTGGTCATTTACCTCGTCTTCAAGTTCGGTGGAATGATGCCGCCGCGCGGCACCATCTTCAAGGAAGGCATCGGGCACGTCGGCTCAGAGAAGTAGACTGCTGAATCTTTCGCGCACAACCCTCGGGGCTTACCCCGAGGGTTTTCTCGTCTTAAGCAGGACCTGAGTTCTAGTGCGAAATGAATTTCATCTTGCATTGCTCTTTTGTAAAGAAAGAGGCTAAAATTCAGGAAGCTGTCAGCGTGGCGCTCTCGCAGCCTCTCTTTTTCTTTCCCTCAGTGTGCGCAGGCTTAGGAATCCATATGCATTTTCTTTATGAAGACTCACCTCGTGAGGTCTTCCTCGAGTCTGCTCTTCACATTGGCGCTGCACAGGGAGATGAGGCCATCACCGTGGAGTCGGTGGCGAAGCTCGCGGAGGTTACCCCCGCGGAGGTCCGTGCAGAGTTTCCGGATCGTGAGCAGATCGTTGCCGCCATCCCGGACTATGCCTCCGAGCGCAAGGTCAAGTTTTTGGAGGAGACGCTCGACGCCGCTCCTGGCTACGCTGATCTGTTCACCAAGCTGACCACCTTCACGGAAGCCTACTACGAGTACGCCGAGCGCGAACCGGAGCTTTTTCGCTACCTGTTTGAGCAGAAGGGCTGCGTCTTTGAGGATGAGTGGCAGTCCCTCTTGCAGGGAAACAGATCGGGCAACCGCGCGCTGGATCTGATCTATGACAACATCGCGCTCATCGCGGACGATGCACAGCTTGAGGTCGGGCCGGACGTGTGCCCCCAGACCTTGGCAAAGTTGAGCGTTGCCAGCTGGGCCACCGTCCACGGCATGGCCCACTTGAGCGTCCTTGGCGTGCTGCGGCACCAGCATTCGGTGGTGCGGCGCTTCAACCTGCGCGAGGTGTGTAAGGCGCTCATCGGAACGCTTTTCATGACGGCCGAGACGTTGGAGCTTCCCGATCTGCGCCACCCGATGCAGGAGTACCGCGCACTGCTGAGCGGCTTTACGCCGGACCGGGACCTTTCCCTGGATATTACCGCCATCGAGGATCTGACAGAGCTTCCCGCGGAGCAGGCCCGCGCAGCCGTCGTGGAGCGCGCCATCCAGCTGGCGGCGTGGGTTGGCATGCAGTCGGTGACCATTGAGAACGTCGCCGAATACTTCGGTGTTTCTGATGTTTTCGTCGCCTCTCTGGCGGATAATGACTTCGTTCTACGTGAAACCGTCGAGCAGGAGACTGACCGTGAACTCGTGGACGGCATCCTCTACCTCTTGGAGCGGCTGCCGGAGGGGGCCTCGGCCGTCGATAAGCTCCTGTGCGTAGCGGTGGCCTATTTTCATTACGCGGTGGAGCATCCAGAGCGCTACAGCGCCTGCATCGGCGCAGCGTCTGGCTCCGTGGTCCCGCTGAGTGAGGACGGCGAGGAGCAGACCCAGATGAGCGAATCCTTCGCGCTGCTGATGCGTTTTGCTCGTGAGGCCCTGCGGGAGGCCGGCCACGAGCCGGAGGACCGCCTGGTCTACATCAAGAACTTCATCCTGTGGGCCGGTGCCGACGGCATGTGCCACTTGGCCTCGGTAGGTGAATTCCGCAACATCGACCTCGACGAGAAGTGGTCGCTCTATTACTCCGTGGCGGCGGTCGTCCTAGCATCGTTTAAGTACGGCCTTCCCCAGGAAGCGGCAGTAGCTAACCCCTAGCCCCGCCCACTGGCACCGCGGGCAATCCACAGCAATCCGCGCCGCGCAGAAAACCACACAGCGCAACGTCTGCGTACCTCCATCGGCATGCTGGAGGCATCCGCCAAAAGGCGTCTGGCAAAAGGCATCAGTCATAAGGCGTTTTCACGGCTAAAAACGCCTTTTACGCATTGCAGATGGCGTTTTTAGGCCCAAAGATGCCGTTTGTCAGATGCCTTGTGTGGAACGCCCTCCGGACGTAGGCCACTTTAGTGCGCAACAATCCCACCCCACCGCCGAACACCGCCAAGCGGCAGCGCCAAGAGCAGTGCCAAGAGTGGCGTTGCTTACCCGCCCATGACCTAAGTCGGGATGAAAACGCACACCGTAGACTTGAGCGAACCGCGCTCAATCCGGCGGGAGTGAAAGATTTAAAAAAGTTCTAGTTGAGTGGAACAGACTCAAGTTCTGTAGCGTTATAGACAGTGAAGCTTCCTTCCCTGCTGCAGCCGCAGGGAGGTTTGGATAAACAGTAGAAACGGAGAAACACAATAATGAGTTCTTTTAACCCCACCACTAAAACTCAGGAGGGCCTGCAGCAAGCACTGCAGACGGCTTCCGCCAACGGTAACCCGGACATCCGCCCGGCACACCTCTTAGCAGCCATCCTCGAGCAGAAGGACGGCATTGCCGCCCCGGTGCTCAAGGCCACCGGTGTGGACCCGGAGACGGTTCTCAAGGAGGCGCGCCAGCTTATCGACGCCCTCCCGAAGGCCGAGGGCGCCAACATGGCGAACCCGAACTTTAACCGCGACGCCCTCAACGTCCTCACCCGCGCCCAGGAGCTGGCTGGCGAGCTCGGCGATGAGTACGTTTCCACCGAGGTCCTGCTCGCCGCGATTGCGGGCTCCAAGTCGGATGCCGCCGAGCTGTTGACCTCCCGCGGCGCTACCTACGACGCGCTGAAGGGCGCTTTCCCCTCCGTGCGCGGTGCAGCCAAGGTGACATCGGAGAACCCCGAGGAACAGTTCCAGGCCCTGGAGAAGTACGCCACGGACCTCACCGCCCGCGCCCGCGAGGGCAAGATTGACCCGGTCATCGGCCGCGATCAGGAGATCCGCCGCGTGGTCCAGGTGCTTAGCCGCCGCACGAAGAACAACCCGGTGCTCATCGGCGAGCCCGGCGTGGGTAAGACCGCCATCGTGGAAGGCCTGGCCCGCCGCATCGTGGCCGGTGACGTACCGGAATCCCTCAAGGGCAAGACACTGCTGAGCCTGGACCTCGGCTCCATGGTCGCCGGCGCGAAGTACCGCGGCGAGTTCGAGGAACGCCTCAAGGCTGTGCTCGATGAGATCAAGGCTTCCGATGGGCAGATCATCACCTTCATCGATGAGCTGCACACCATCGTGGGCGCTGGTGCTACGGGCGAAGGCTCGATGGACGCCGGCAACATGATTAAGCCCATGCTGGCCCGCGGCGAGCTCCGCCTGGTTGGCGCCACCACCCTCGACGAGTACCGCAAGTACATCGAGAAGGACGCCGCCCTGGAGCGCCGCTTCCAGCAGGTCTACGCCGCCGAGCCTTCCGTGGAGGACACCATCGGTATCCTCCGTGGCCTTAAGGAGCGCTACGAGGTGCACCACGGTGTGCGCATCCAGGACTCGGCACTGGTGTCTGCCGCGGAGCTATCGCACCGCTACATCACCAACCGCTTCCTGCCGGATAAGGCCATCGACTTGGTCGATGAGGCTGGCTCCCGCCTGCGCATGGAGATTGACTCCTCCCCGCAGGAGATTGATGAGCTGGAGCGCGTCGTGCGCCGCCTCGAGATTGAGGAGCTGGCCCTAAAGAAGGAGTCGGACGCCGCTTCGAAGGACCGTCTGACCGCCCTCCAGCAGGAGCTGGCGGATGAGCGCGAGAAGCTCGGTGAGCTCAAGGCCCGCTGGGCCAATGAGAAGAAGGCCATCGATGACGTGCAGACCATCAAGGAGCAGTTGGAGGATCTGCGCCGTCAGGCAGAGATTGCGGAGCGCGATGGTGACCTAGCCCTGGCCTCCGAGATCAACTACGGCAAGATCCCGCCGCTGGAGAAGGACCTGGCTGCCGCCGAGGAGAAGGCCGCGCAGCAGCACAACACCATGCTCAGCGAGGAGGTCACCCCGGACACCATCGCGGAGGTCGTCTCCGCCTGGACCGGCATCCCGGCCGGCAAGATGCTACAGGGAGAGACCGAGAAGCTGCTCAACATGGAGTCCGTGCTGGGGCAGCGCGTGGTGGGCCAGAAGGAGGCCGTCACCGCGGTCTCCGATGCCGTGCGCCGCGCCCGCGCTGGTGTGGCCGACCCGAACCGCCCGACCGGTTCCTTCCTCTTCCTGGGCCCGACGGGCGTGGGTAAGACGGAGCTGGCGAAGGCTCTGGCGGACTTCCTCTTCGATGATGAATCCGCGATGGTTCGCATCGACATGTCCGAGTTCGGTGAGAAGCACTCCGTGGCCCGCCTCGTCGGTGCCCCTCCCGGATACGTGGGCTACGACGCCGGCGGCCAGCTCACGGAGGCGGTGCGTCGCCGCCCGTACACGCTGGTGCTTTTCGACGAAGTCGAGAAGGCTCACCCGGATGTCTTCGACGTGCTGCTCCAGGTGCTCGATGAGGGCCGCCTGACCGACGGACAGGGCCGCACCGTGGACTTCCGCAACACGGTCATCATCCTGACCTCCAACCTGGGTGCCGGCGGCACCAAGGAAGAGGTCATGGAGGCGGTCAAGCGCAGCTTCAAGCCGGAGTTCATCAACCGCCTCGATGACGTCGTGATGTTCGAGCCGCTCACCTCGGATCTGCTCTCTGGCATCGTGGACATCCAGCTCAAGGGCCTGGCCGAGCGCCTGTCCGGCCGCCGCCTGACTCTGCAGGTCTCCGATGCCGCCAAGCTGTGGCTGGCGGAGCGCGGCTACGACCCGGCCTACGGTGCCCGCCCGCTGCGCCGCCTGATCCAGCAGGCCATCGGTGACCAGCTGGCCAAGAAGCTGCTGGCCGGTGACATCGTGGACGGCGATACCGTGCACGTCGACGTCGCCGACGGTGGCGAGCACCTCGAGCTAGCTGCCCGCACAGCTTAATCCGCCTAAACCGGTGAGCACGATGAGTGCTCACCGCGCTCAACGGTCGCCAGCACCCACTCATGCCCCTATCATCTAGGGGCATGAGCATTTGATCTCCCCTCACGAGTTGAGTGAGAAGATTTACCGCGGTGACAAGACGACCATCCTTGCCTCCCTCTGGGCACCAGGGGAAGGCGAGTCCTTCAACCAGTTTTCCTCCCTGCACATTCCGACCGCCCAGTACGCGGACGCCGCCTCCGCCTTCGTGGGTCTACCCGGCTCCAAGGTGGGCCGCAACCCCCTCCCGCAGACGGAGAAGGTCCAGGAGTGGATCGATCACTGGGGCTTGCACGCGGACAGCGAGGTCGTGGTCTACGACGAAGGCCGCGGCCTCTTCGCCGGCCGTGCGTGGTGGACGCTGCGCTGGGCCGGCATCCGCAACGTCCGCATTCTCGATGGCGGCCTGTCCAATTGGCGCGCCCAGTCACTGTCCACGCTCACCGGCCCCGGCAACTTGGGCATGCCCTCGGACTTTAAAGTGACGACGGGGTCAATGCCCACGGCCACCATCGATGAGGTCAAGGAGCATCAGGGCCTGCTTCTCGACGTTCGCACGCGCAACCGCTTCGCCGGCCGCCGCGAGAACCTCGACTTGAAGGCCGGCCACATCCCAGGCGCGGTTAACCTGCCGGAGCGCCTCTTCCACAGGGAGGACATCACCGTGTGGAAGTCCAAAGAGGAAATCCTGGAGATCCTCGACCAGCACGGCGTGACCAAGGAAAACGTGGACGGCGCCATCATCTATTCCGGCTCCGGCAACCACTCTGCGCTCACCATCGCCGTGCTGGAGTACGTCGGCTTTACCGGCTTGCGCCATTTCGTGGGTGGCTGGTCGCAGTGGTCGGCCAACCCGAAGAACCCAGTGGAGCGCGGCGACCGCGAGCACGTCTAGCACCCGCACCCGCTACCCAGTTGTGCGCGCCCAAACCTGTGCGCGCCCAAACCTGTGCGTGACCAGCGCGTCAGCGCGGATCGGGCGCGCCGGGCGATTAGAGTCGATCAGTGATGCCTTTCGTACTCTTATCCCTCGCCGCCGTCGCGCTCGCGGCTGGTCTCATCGTGCTCTGGCTGGACCAGCGCCAGCGCGCCGCTCTCTCTGCCGGCGACCCCGCTGACAGCGCCGTTGCCGATACGGCTGACGACGCTGCTACCGATACGGCAGTCGACGCTGACGCAACGCTCGACTCCGAGCCGGGTGCCTCCACCCCGGAGCCCGAGGTCGTTCAGGAACCAGAGTTCACCGCAGAGCCGGAACCCGTTGTCGAGTACAACCCCGAACCTTCCGACGAACCCGTTGCTGAGCCCAACGAGCCCGAGGAACCAGAAGAACCCGAGGAACTCACCGCAGAGCCGAACGAACTCACCGAACCGCAAGCTGCAGCGCCCAGCTTCGCGGAGCGTGCGGAGCGCGCCAAGTACTTCGTGCCGGGTAGCGCCCGCCGCGAGCGCAAGGCCTTTGGCCAGCAGCGCGGCTGGGAATACGCCAAGCATGATTCCTACCTGGCGGATGAGTGGAGCCGCGGCGCGGCCGCCCGCGGCCAGGAGCCCAGGGACATCGTGGCCGGAAACTTCCGCGGCCACGAGACCCTCCTTTTCGATATGGGCACGATCCCGGTCATGGCCATGCGCACCGGCGCGGCCTCCGACATCGTGGTGGATTTCCGCCGGGCAGGGGAGACAGTGGACAACTCGTCCGAGGATCTGGTGTACGTGCGTGAGGAGGAAGGGTTTGAGGTCTTCGCCTCCGATGCCGGCGTGGGCCAGCGCCTCATCGATACCCGCGTCAGCGCGGCGCTACACCGCATACCCGCCGCGGTGACTGCCGTGTGGATGGAAGGGGAGTGGGTTCTTGCCCAAACCACCAAACATGCCCGCAGCGCGGAGTGGGAAGAGCTACTGGAACCGCTAGCCCTGCTGGCTGATGCCGCCCGCGTCCTTCCGCCGCGCTCTGAGGCGACACAGGTCCTGCGCGTCGATGAACTCGACCCGAGCCGCGACATCCCGCAGCCCCCGCAACCCGAACCTACCGGGCCCACTGCAGTCCCGGACCGCGATGATTCCCTCGATGCGCCCAGCATCCAGCGCCCCACCGAACCGGTTGTCATGCCGAGCCGCAGCACCAGCGAGGCGCGCGGCACCATTGACCACTCCAGCCTGGGTGCGGACGAGGTGGATGCGATTGCTGATGGCCGCGAACACCCCACCCCCGAGGACAACCAGGCCCGCCTACCCCGCCGCTTCGACGGTGGCTCGTCCATCTTCGACTAACAGCAACTCCCAACAACCCTCGGTGTGTCAGCAACCCTGGATGTGGCCGCCACCCGCGGGGAAGAGGGTAAACTACAGAGCGGATTTTTAAAGACTAGAAAGCCACAGACTTTAAGGAGCGAGCGATGAGCCTGGATCAGCAGAAGAAGCAACGCCTAGCAGAGCTGGTGAAGGAGCTGGCCGTCGTCCACGGCAAGGTCACGCTGTCCTCCGGCAAGGAGGCCGACTACTACGTGGACCTGCGCCGCGCCACCCTGCAGCACGAAGCCTCGCGCCTCATCGGCTCGCTGCTCCGCGAGCTCACCGCCGACTGGGACTACGCCGCTGCCGGTGGCCTGACCATGGGCGCGGACCCGGTCGCGCTGTCCATCATGCACGCCGATGGCCGCGACATCGATGCCTTCGTTGTCCGCAAGGAAGCCAAGAAGCACGGCATGCAGCGCCAGATCGAAGGCTTCAACGTTGAAGGCCAGAAGGTGCTCGTTGTGGAGGACACCACCACGACCGGTAACTCCCCACTGACCGCCGTGAAGGCGCTGCGCAAGGCAGGTGCCGAGGTCGTCGGCGTGGCCACCGTGGTGGATCGCAACACCGACGCCGGCGCAGCCATCGCCGCCGAGGGCTTGGAATACCGTTACCTGCTGGGCCTGGAGGACCTTGACCTTGCCTAAGCCCGAGGAAGAGGCGGAAGCCAAAGGTCCCACCGAGTGGAACGAGGGCCGCCACGGCGTCGGCCCCTGGGAAGGGCCGCTGCCCGAAGGCCCAGAAGCGGAGAAATACGATCCTGAGCTTCTCGTGGAGGGGGACCGCCGCAATGTCGTCGACGCCTACCGCTACTGGACGCGCGAGGCGATCCGGGAGGATATCGACACCCGCCGACATGCCCTGCACATCGCCATCGAGAATTTCGAGAACGATGCCAACATCGGCACGGTGGTGCGCACCGCCAACGCCTTTGCCGTCGATACCGTCCACATCGTGGGTCGGCGCCGCTGGAACCGGCGCGGCGCCATGGTCACCGACAGGTACCAACACCTCATGCACCACGCGGACGTGAGCGAGTTGATGGCCTGGGCGGCGAACCAAGACCTGACCGTCGTGGCCATTGATAACACCCCCGGGTGTGTGCCCCTAGAAACCGCGGAGCTGCCCGAGCGCTGCTTGCTCCTCTTCGGGCAGGAAGGCCCGGGGGTTAGCCCGGAGGCCCAGGAAGCAGCAGTGATGACGTGCTCCATCGCGCAATTTGGGTCTACTCGCTCCATCAACGCGGGCGTGGCCGCGGGCATTGCCATGCATGCATGGATTCGGCAGCATGCGGATTTATCAAAAGCTTGGTGAGATCCCGCGCACTGTGTTTACATCTAGGTAACGAATTCACATTGTGAGAATGATGAGACAAAAGTGTTAGAGAAATGGTCCCACCGCGCCGACCTTGCGGAAACAGCCATCAATGAGCGCCACGCGCAAGCCGTGTGGGGCTTGCCCCGAACCAACCTTGCCGTGGTGAGTTGGCCACCCACCACCAAGGAATCACTCTTCGTCCACTGGCATTACTGGTGGCAGGCACACTACCTGGACTGTCTTGTCGACGCCGCCCTGCGCAAGAACACCAAGGCGCGCCGCACGCTCATCGCCAACACCATCCGCGGCGTCCACGTGCGCAATCTCCAGCCACTGACGAAGAACCGCTACTACGACGACAAGGCCTGGATGGCCCTGGCCATCGCCCGCGCTGGCGAGCTTAAGAAGATGCGCCCCCACAAGAAGCTGAGCAGCCTGCAGCACAACATCCGCGATGGCATCGACTCGCAGGTGGGCGTGCTGCCCTGGCGTGAGGGCGAGACCTTCCTCAATGTCCCCTCCAACGGGCCGGGTGCCATCATGCTGGCTCGCATGGGCCGGGTTGAGGAAGCCCGCCATATCGTGGACTGGATCTATGACCATCTCATCGATGACGATGGCTTCGTCATGGATGGCATCCGCATGCGCATGGATGGCCGCGAGGTCGTCCGCGCCATCCACCCCTACTGCCAGGGCGTGGTGCTCGGCGCCTGCCTGGAAATCGTGCTGGCGCTGCGGGAGAAGACCGGCCTGCGCTCCGTGGAGGACATCGACTCTGTCCACGAGGCCGAACTCGCCGCAGACATGATGGACTACACCACCCGCATCCGCGGCCTGGTCCAAGCGGTGGCCACGGGCATGGCAACGTACACGGGCGTCATCGATTGGCAGACTGGCGACGGCGACGGCGGCCTGTTCAAGGGCATCCTCGCCCGCTACCTGGCGGACGTAGCGGTGCGCCTGCCGGGCGATTCACCGGCTAACCGCGCAACCAAGAAGCTGGCCGCTCGCCTCGTAACGGCTTCGGCGGAATCCGTGTGGGAACACCGCCTAGAGGTGGATGGCTTGCCCATCTTCGGCTCCGACTGGACCGCGGATGCGAAGCTTCCCCACAACTACGGTTTTGGACCCTCTTCGCTGAGCCAGAAGATGGGAATTATCCGCGTGGCTGAGCGCGACTTGTCCGTTCAGTTGTCCGGTTGGATGTTGTTGGAGGCCTGCACCCGGATTGTGAAGTACAAGTCAGAATCCAAGAAATAGCAGCGCTTGCCCAGCTAGGTGGGGGTGTGCCGTCCCCGCGAGACGGTGTTTAAGTGAGGTCACATCACATCTCGCGGCGGAAAACCACAACAACAGGCATACTTGGATGTTGGAACGTGTTGTTTCGCTGGACGTGGGACGGCACGGCTTACTGCACAGCAACTCCAAAGGATGGAATTTCATGCCTATTGCAACCCCTGAGGTTTATAACCAGATGCTGGATACCGCCAAGAAGGGCGGCTTCGCATTCCCGGCAATTAACTGCACCTCCTCCGAAACCATCAACGCCGCTCTCCGCGGCTTCGCCGAGGCTGAGTCCGACGGCATCATCCAGTTCTCCACCGGCGGCGCCGAGTTCGGTTCCGGCCTGTCCGTGAAGAACAAGGTTGCCGGCGCCAAGGCACTGGCCGCCTTCGCCCACGAGGCTGCTCAGCACTACGGCATTAACGTTGCGCTGCACACTGACCACTGCCAGAAGGAAGTTCTGGATGAGTACGTGCGCCCGCTGATCGCCTTCTCCCAGGAGCGCGTTGACCGCGGCGAGCTCCCGCTCTTCCAGTCCCACATGTGGGATGGCTCCGCTATCCCGATCGATGAGAACCTCGTGATCGCCCAGGAGCTCCTCGAGAAGGCCCACAACGCCAACATCATCCTCGAGGTCGAGATCGGCGTTGTCGGCGGCGAAGAGGACGGCGTTGAGGCTAAGGCCGGCGCTAACCTCTACACCTCCCCGGAGGACTTTGAGAAGACCGTCGATGCCCTCGGTACCGGCGAGAAGGGTCGCTACTTGCTGGCCGCTACCTTCGGTAACGTCCACGGCGTGTACAAGCCGGGCAACGTGAAGCTGCGCCCAGAGGTCCTCGACGAGGGCCAGAAGGTTGCTGTGAAGAAGCTCGGCCTGGCTGAAGGCTCCCAGCCCTTCGACTTCGTCTTCCACGGTGGCTCCGGCTCCGAGAAGGAGAAGATCGAAGAGGCCCTGCGCTACGGCGTCATCAAGATGAACGTTGACACCGATACCCAGTACGCCTTCACCAACCCGGTCGCTCGCCACATGTTCGCTAACTACGATGGCGTCTTCAAGATCGACGGCGAGGTTGGCAACAAGAAGGTCTACGACCCGCGCTCCTACCTCAAGAAGGCTGAGCAGGGCATGGCTGACCGCGTGGTTGAGGCCTGCCAGGACCTGCACTCCGTGGGCAAGACCGTTTCCAAGTAAACCCACACCAGCCGGATGCCGGCGCTGAGCACCCACCGGCGCTAAGCGGCGTTGCGTCATCCCGACAAGCCACCCCTCACCCTCGAGGGGTGGCTTTGTTCATCCAAACCCGCCGCCAGAACGCGTAAAATATCGGAGTCATGGAAGCGCAAGAGTCATCGTCGAGTTCGTCGAGTACCGTCAAGCGTGTTCGCAAAACTACCCGCGAGCAGCTGCGGTTGGTGGATAAGTCCCTCAAGGCGCGCCTCACACGCATCCGCAACCGGCTCGTGTTCATGCTCCAGTGCACGATAGGCGCGGGTTTGGCCTTCTATGTTGCGCACGATTTCTTCGGCCATGCGCAGCCCTTCTTTGCCCCGATGGCCGTCATCATCATCCTCGGCTTATCGGGCAGGGACCGCCTCAAGCGCGCCGTGGACATGGCCCTCGGCGGTGTTGTAGGAGTCTTGGTGGGCACGCTGCTTGTCGACGCCCTCGGGACCGGCCCCATCCACATGACCATCATCATCGGGTTGGCCCTGATTATCGGTTCTTTCTTCACTAGTTCGCAGCTGGTGAGCAACCAAATCGTCATTGCCGCCATCCTCATCGCCACCATTCTTCCCCCGGAAGAAATGGGCGGCATCTCCCGTGCCATTGACGCCATCATCGGTGCGGTCATTGGCCTTACGATGATCGTGCTGATTCCTTCCTCGCCCTTGCGCGCGGGGCGCTCGGAAGTCTCGAAGGTCTTGGGCATTACCTCCCTGGTCCTCTCCGACGTGGCCAAGGGGCTCGAAGAAAACGATCCTGAGACCATCACGGAAGCACGCGACGCGGTGCGCGGCACGCAGGATGACATCAACAACATGCTCAACGCCACCAAGGGCGGTGCGGAAACCGCACGCCTGTCACCTTTCCTGTGGAGCTCACAACGTACCGTTCGCTCCTTGGAACGCATCCTCACGCCCGTCGACAACGTGGTCCGCGGCACCCGCGTGCTTTCGCGTCGGGCGCTTGTACTCGCCGAAGACGGCGACCAAGCCACGCCCGAGCAAGTCGAGATCATCGACGAACTCGCTGAAATCACGATGGAGCTCTCCGATCTCTACACCCACCAAACAGCGCGCGAGCGTCGCGTGGATGAGGCGCAAGCCATTCCGGAGATCGTCAACCGCCTACGCCAGCTGGGTGCGCGCTGCTCGATGGACATTGCCGGCGAGGAGGCAGTCCTCTCCGCTTACGCCGTACTCGCCCAGACGCGCTCCATCATCGTGGACCTACTCATGGTGTGCGGCATGTCGCGGGAGTCAGCCGTGGCACAACTCGTGCCCACCTCCAAACACCCGGCCTACCCGCCGGAGGTCTGGGAGGAAAACTAAGGCTGGTCTAGGGCAGCTGATACAGGCTAGGGCCGCACGATCTGCAGGTCCCGCAGGTGGCGGTAGAACGTCACGCGCTTGACCGGCCGCTTAGCGCGGACTCCATCGACGCTGACGCTGAGCGACGGCCCTCCTGCCTGCACCGCCCGGCCCTGCACGACGCTGGCCGGGTCGAGTTGTCCAGGCTGTGCAGGCTTGCGCAGGCGGACGAACAGCCCACGGCGCGGTGCAGCCTCCGCCTCAAAGCTCGTCACTGCCTTCGCCGCCACGATGCCCGGCGCATCCGTCATTGGTACGAGCTTTGCCCCGAAGACATCCTTCTCACGATCTGCGCGCAGCAGCACGGCATCGTCGACGATGATCTCCCCCGTGATCTCCTCATTCGACCATTCCGCAATCGTTGCCGAACCCGCCACGGCGAGGCCCGCGTCATTACGGATGAGCGGCACCGGCTTGACGGGCGCGGTCATGGCAAAGGAGAGTGCTTCCTCCATTACTGCTCCCTGGTTGCCGGGCCCCTGGCGCTCCTGACCCGCTCCGCTCGATTTCAGGCCCCAATTCATCGCCGCTGTGGAATGCTCCCCGGTGGGGACATACCCAACCTCGGCCCACAGGTAATCCGCCCGCATCATGCGGGTCAACACCGCGCTGAGTGCGGCGTCGCTGCCAATAACCACGATGCGCAAAGGCTCGCGCAAGTACTGCTTTTGGGGTGCTGGGCCGGCTCGCCGAGGTGACTCACGTCCGGTTGCGCGGCAATCTTATCCAGCGATGGAGTGGGGTCCTCCGGAAGGATGTCCCTGGCCAGCGCATCAATAGCCTTCAGCTCCTGCCGGCTGGGGACCGAGGCGACGCGGAAGTGCTCAACGCGGATTCCGCTCTGTTGAGCCTCAGCGAGGGCATCGGTATGGGCCTCAGTGAGATGGCCGCCGCAGTCTACAAGCGCACAGATCATACAAGAAGCATAGAAGCGTGAGAAGAGGTTCGCGAAAAAGGAGCGCCAGCGCCGCTCAACCAACGGCGCTTCCAGAAACTAAGTAGTGCACGTCACATCTGCTAGGTAGGCTCCATTACAACGCTTAACTCCAAAGCAACTCTCAACTTCTTAACACTTAACTTTTTCTTTGTCTGATAGCTGGAGGTATTCACCGTGTCCACCCGTATGGCAACCCTTGCGCTTGTATCCGCCGCTGGACTGTTGGTGAGTTCGTGCAGTTTCGGCGGGGGTTCACAGACGGAAGCCGAGGAACCCGCCTTCACCGAGGCCGCCGCCGCGTCCGTGACTAGTTCTACGAAGGCCAGCGCGACGACATCGTCGACACCGAGCAGCACTTCCTCCTCCAGCACGCACCCTAACTGCGAAGAAAAGAAGGAGCTCGAGGACACCGACCTTGGCAAGGTCCTTGATAACAAGGAAGCCTACGTGAAAGGCTCCACCGAGAAATTTGAGGACCTCACCATCGGCGAAGACGAGTATGACCCCTGCAAGTTCCTCAGCTACGTGGTGTTGGAGGGCAAGTTCGATGGCGAACCCGTGAAGGTTCCCGTCTTCTTCGTCAACGGCAGGGTCTACGACGAGAATGCCCTGTACATCACGTCCTCCTCATTTGAGGTCACTGAGGATGGAGAGGGTTACACCTATGAGTCCAAGACTGAAGGAGACATTGTCGGCGTCGAAGGAAAGGTGTACAAGCGCCCAGGCACTGAGGCACCTTCGATGGAGAACTCCTTTGACGGTGTGAACTCGGACATATTCTTCATTGACGTAAAGTCAGAGCCCACCGACTCCGCGGACCTGGCCAAGGATGAAGAAGACCTCCGCGGTGAAACGCTGTTCGATATTTCCGCCGACGGTTGGAACTTGGTGTGCGGTATCGATGCGAATGAAAAATCCATTGACTGCGCACACGGCGGTGGCGGAGCCTGGGTTATCAAGAGCGATAAGACCAACCTGCCGGAAGATATGGAATTCGATGTGGTGAGCCTCCTACCGCTGGAGGGTGAAACCAGGTACAGCCAGGGTGGTGTCGACAACCTCCCAACTGACGGCAAGAAGATCGATAGCAACGGTCTCTACCGAATCGGCATCGATGACATTGAAGCTCAAATCGCTGTCGTTGACGATGGGATCATTATCAGCACCCCAAACAATTCGAGGCTGATGTTCACCAATGACACCATCTTCATCGAAGAGAAAGACAAGGGCGACGGTGCCAACTCAAACACCGAAATCGCGTAGTTGGACTTGAACGAGGTTCGGGACGAACCTCTCCACGAAGGTGCCGGCGCATCAATTCCTGACGAGCTTGTCACAAACTCACCGCTGCACCGCTGCGGCGGGTAAAGTAGGTGCGTATTTGACTTCAATAAATAGGAAGTGACATCAAACATGGCAGCGATCGTCATCGTCGGCGCCCAGTGGGGCGATGAAGGCAAGGGCAAGGCTACCGACATCCTCGGCGGCAAAGTCGATTACGTAGTTAAGCCCAACGGCGGTAACAATGCCGGCCACACCGTCGTGGTCGGCGGCGAGAAGTACGAGCTGAAGCTCCTTCCCGCCGGTATTCTCTCTGAAAACGCCACCCCAGTCCTGGGCAACGGCGTGGTGATTAACCTGGAGGCCCTCTTCGATGAGATTGATGGCCTCGAAGCCCGCGGCGCTAACGCTTCGCGCCTGAAGATTTCCGCCAATGCGCACCTCGTGGCGCCCTACCACCAGACGCTTGACCGCGTGCAGGAGCGCTTCCTGGGCAAGCGCGCCATCGGCACCACCGGCCGCGGTATCGGCCCCGCCTATGCCGACAAGGTCGCCCGCATCGGCATCCGCGTGCAGGACATCTTCGATGAGTCCATCCTGCGCCAGAAGGTCGAGTCTGCCCTGGATATTAAGAACCAGATGCTGGTGAAGATGTACAACCGCAAGGCCATCGAGCCGGAGCAGGTTGTGGAGTACTTCCTGAGCTACCGCGAGCGCCTGCGCCCGATGGTTATTGAGGCCGAATTGGAGCTAAACCAGGCTCTGGATGAGGGCAAGCACGTCCTCATGGAAGGCGGCCAGGCCACCATGCTGGACGTTGACCACGGCACCTACCCGTTCGTGACCTCCTCGAACCCGACGGCCGGTGGTGCTGCTGTGGGCTCCGGCATTGGCCCGACGCGCATTACTACCTCCCTGGGCATCATCAAGGCCTACACCACCCGCGTCGGCGCTGGCCCGTTCCCCACGGAGCTTTTCGACAAGTGGGGCGAGTACCTGCAGACCACCGGCGGCGAAATCGGCGTCAACACCGGCCGCAAGCGCCGCTGCGGCTGGTATGACTCTGTCATTGCCCGCTACGCCACCCGCGTCAACGGCTTCACGGATTACTTCCTGACCAAGCTGGACGTGCTTACCGGCATTGGTGAGATTCCCATCTGCGTGGCCTATGACGTTGACGGCAAGCGCTACGACGAGATGCCGCTGACCCAGTCCGAGTTCCACCACGCCGAGCCCATCTTTGAAACCATGCCGGCCTGGGATGAGGACATCACCGGCTGCCAGACTTTTGAGGAGCTTCCACAGAAGGCACAGGACTACGTCCTGCGCTTGGAGGAACTCTCCGGCTGCCGCATCTCCTACATTGGTGTCGGCCCCGGCCGCGACCAGACCATCGTGCGCCACGACGTCATGCAAGACCAGTAAGGCGTCAAATAGTCCAAGCCGAACAACTTCAGGCACCACCTAACGGCGGCGGTGTCACATAGCAACCGCCCCGCTTCTCCTGCAGCATCGTGCACACAACTACCTGCACGCACCATGTACTGGGAAGCGGGGCGGTTTGTGTTTCTATGGCCCCATTTGCGCGCTCAATACGCCCTGCTTGGCGCCGCCTCCCACACCTCCACCCGTCACCATGCTGTATAAAACACCCCCGTTAGGAGTATATTCCTGGGGATAATGTTACAGATGTGACGACGTGAGCTATTTAACAATCGTAACCGCGTGTCGCAATCGCGGCAAAAAGAGCAGGTCAAAAATGTGCTTGATGTTGTTAGCGGCAAAAAGTTTGCATTCATTAAATTTTCAGGAATCCGTACGGTTTCTTTAATTCGTGCAGGGGGTTAACATTAGAGACGAGTTTGTTCATAGACCCTTGGAACCTCTGACCTTCTTCCAGGGTGACAGGTGTGAACTGCTCTCGGTTGTGTAAGCCGGTTTACCCCTTGCGCGGTCACGCACCCCTAGCGTGATCAACTCTTTCAAGTCTTAAGGAAAGGACTTCTTGGTATGAACAAGAAGGAAATTAAGCGTACTGCTGTACGCCGTCGCGGCACTACCATTGCTGCCGCTGCGCTCTCTGTTGCACTGGTTGCTCCATTTGTTCACCCGGTTGTAGCTCCGCAGTCCGCAGCTGAAGCTCAGGCTCAGACTTCGGGCACTGTTGCTGCTACTCCGATTACGGATCCGTCTAAGCTGATTGAAGCGGATGGTATCGCGAACGGCTATGTCAAGAGCCGTTTCGGCATGACGAACGCTCTCGCAACTCTGTCTGGTGTCGTCGGCCTGAAGGAAACTACTGCATCGTCTTCCTTGAAGGGAACCATGGGCATCAACGACGCCACGGTGTACATGCAGTTCAAGGACCGTGATGGCACGATTTCCCCGATCTTCGCGACGAAGTCGCACCAACTTGGTGATACCTCTGGTAACTATGTCTTCGACCTTCGTGCAAAGGATGAGAAAGGCAACGTACTTTCCCACCCGGACAGTGAGGTTCCAGGGGGCGAGTACTCCTTCGTTGATGCAAATGGCAAGCCGCACCTCTTCCGCGCCCTTCGTGGTCAGGAATACCGCATTTGGGTTGACTCACCGCTGAAGAATGAGGAAACCGGCAATGACTTGACTTACGTTCGCCAGGCTGGTGGCGGCGTCCCGGGTGCATGGGCACCTGTCACGCAGGGCTCCGCAAACGGTGCCTTCTACTTCGAGAACTACAACATGCAGCGCACCGGTGTGTTCTTGGAGGAGCGCGCGCCGAGCGTTGATGAGAAGTCCTACATGGTGAGCCCGGATTTCTCCATGGATGAGGAAGGTTGGCACCAGCCTGAGGGTACGGCTGCGCCGCGCTACTCCTACTTCGGCCGTGTCTGGTCCGATGCTGAAGGCGGCCCTGACCGTAACGAGACCGGTCCGCTTTACCAGTGGAAGGGCGATCAACCGATCGAGGGCGCAAAGGTCTACGCCTCCGTTCTTTCCGACGAAGGTATTGCGGAATTTGAGCGCCTAGCCATTGCCGATAAGCCGTTCCGTGAGCAGGCTGCCGCTACCAAGGCCATGATCGAGAACATGCGCGCGAACGGCAAGGAGCCGATCCTGAAGACCGTTGGCGCTGAAACCGATGCGGAAGGCCGCTACACCATCCGCATGGGTGAGGATGTCGGCAACCGCATGAAGAACTTCACCTACATCTGGGCGGAGAACGACGGCAAGGTCCTCAACTCTTTCAGTGGCTTCCCGACGCCCGTCTTCCAAAAGGTAAACGATAATGCGGGTGAGAACCCGAACTGGGGCGGCGCAGTCGGTATTCCGAGCTACACCAATCAGCGTTGGTACAACATCAACTTCGCTGAAGTTCAGGCTGACATCGCGCATTTGGACATCGTTAATTACGATTCTTACCTCAACCCGGCAGATCTTCCGGAAGGCATCAACAACCTGGAACCGGCACAGATCAAGCTGACGGGTGCGTTGCCGTTCTCCGGCGACAACAAGATCCGTTGGATCGGTCCGGATGGAAAGAAGATTGGTGAAGACTGCGCGGTCAACACCCTGGCAGACGCTGCTAATTGCTCCTTGGCTCCCGAAAAGTTTGCTACGCCGGGCACCTACGTTGCGCAGTTGGTCAATGCTTACGACGTCGTCGTTGGTCAGGACTCCTTCATTGCGGTCGACAAGGTTCGCCAGAACGGTGAATTCGAGCCGCAGTATAAGGACACGACTGCTCCTACCGGCGAGAAGACCACCGTCGAAGCTCCGAAGGACAAGGACGGCCAGGAGATTCCGGACGGAACCACGTACTCTTCGGTCGGCCAAGTGACTGACCCAGAAGGTAACAAGGTTGACAAGCCTGAGTGGATCACCGTTAACCCGGATGGTTCGATCGTTGTCGAGCCACCGGCAGATGCGAAGACTGGCGACTACAAGATTCCGGTACTGGTTACCTACCCTGATGGATCCCGTGAGACCATTGAAGCCAAGGTGACTGTCAAGGAGCCGGAGGCCTCCGATAAGACCACGGTTGATGATTCCAATGTGAAGCCTGTTGATCCGACTGATGATCCGCAGGATTCTGGTATCAAGGTTGAGAACAAGGACGACGACACCAAGATCTCCGCTAAGGATGAGGATGGCAATGACGTCCCGGTCAAGATTGACGAGGACGGCAAGGTCATCGTTACTCCGGGTGAGGATGTTGATGGTCCGATCAAGGTAGTTGTTGAGGATCCGGATCTGCCGAATGGTAAGACTGAGATCGAGGTTCCGGTTAACGGCCACGAGAAGGACCGCGACGACAACGGCTCCGACAAGAAGCCGCACAACCCCGGTATCCCGGGCGGTCCATCCTGGCCGATTGATCCGAACAAGCCGGGTGAGGATGAGAAGCCGGGCGATGAGGACAAGGTAACCAAGCCGTCCATCAACCCTGTTACCGAGGATGACAAGGAAATCTCCGGTACCGGTAAGCCTGGTACTGACATCACTGTGGTTATTACCGACAAGGACGGTAATGAGACCGAGAAGACTGTCACTGTCGGCGATGATGGTAAGTGGAAGGTCGTTGTTGACAAGGACCTGAAGGCTGGTGACAAGATCACCGCTACGGATTCTGATGGCAAGAAGGCTGAGGCTACGGTGAAGGCGAAGCCGTCCAAGCCGGGCTCGGAGCCGGATGATTCCTCCGATTGGACTGGTTCTTCCAACCTGTCTGAGCGTTGCATCAACACCGGCCTTGGTATCGGTATCCCGCTGCTGTTCCTGATTCCGGTTGGTCTGGCTTCCCAGATGAACATTCCGGGTCTGTCGGAGTTTGTTGCTCCGATTAACAAGCAGATTCAGGATCTGAATACCCGTCTGCAGCAGCAGGCTGGTCTGTTCAACGGCCCATTGGCTGACCAAGTCAATGGCATCAATGCTCAGCTGAAGCGCTTCGGTGCTGATTACCAGCAGGCCGCTGGTGCTGTGGCTTTGATTGCTGCTGGTGCTCTGGCTATCGGCCTGTTGGCTGATGCTTGTGCACCGGGTGCTGGCGAGGGTTCCTCCAAGTAAGAGGAAGACCGCGATAACCGAGGGCCAGTCGGCCCCCGTGGTCGGCTGACACGCTAGAAGGTCAGTCTGTAGCACCAGGCCCCCTTTCCCACTGTTTCCCTGCGGTGGGTAAAGGGGGCTTTGGTGATCCTGCACCCCGGGCCGCCGGAGCCTGGGTGTCAATGCGCCGTCGTGTGGTGCGGTGAGTTTGGGTGGTTGTGGGGAATCGGGGGACGTCGCCAAGCAGCGCGGCGTCAAATGTGTGCGATAATTCGAGAATGACTACCGTAGGCGACATCGCAGGCCAGATCGGAACCCCCTTAACAGGAAGCGCCACTAAGGTGCTACTCCTCGGGGCGGGCGAGCTGGGCAAGCAGTTGGTAATAGCCTTTCAGAACTTGGGGCTCGAGGTGCACGCCGTGGACCGCTACGCAGGAGCCCCCGCGCAGCAGCTTGCGCACTTTAGCTACATCGCAGACATTAGGGACCCGCAGAAGGTGTGGGAGCTTACTGAGCGAATCAAGCCGGACTATGTGGTCCCGGAGGTGGAGACTGTCGCGGTGGAGGCGCTCAAGCGCATTGAGGAAGAAGTAGGCGCTACGGTTGTGCCGACGGCACGGGCTTGTGAGCTTACGCAGTCCCGTGAGAGCGTGCGTGAGGTGGCTGAGAGTATCGGTCTTCCCGTGACGGCGTATCGATTTGCTGAGACTGCTGAGGAGCTGCAGGAGGCAGTGGGGGAGTTGGGTCTGCCGTGCATCGTGAAGCCGGATATTACGACCTCCGGTAAGGGGCACGTTCTTCTTAAGGAAGAGGAAGAAATAGAGGAAACGTGGGCGATGGTGCGCCACGTGTCCACTGACCACAAGCGTGTGGTGGTGGAGCGTTTCGTTGATTTTGATTATGAGGTCACGCTGCTTGCTGTGCGCTCCATTGACCCGGCCACGGGCAAGATGGCGACGTGGTTTAGTGAGCCCATTGGCCACCGACATGAGAACGGTGACTTGGTGGAGTCTTGGCAGCCTATGGCGATGAGTGAGGATGCGCTGGCGAATGCGCGTTCCGTGGCTGCGCGTATTTCTAACGAGCTGGGTGGGCGTGGTGTCTACGGTGTTGAGCTCTTCGTGGCGGGCGATGAGGTGTACTTTTCTTCTGTTTCGCCGCGTCCTTTGGATACCGCCATGCTGACTGGATACACGCAGCGTTTCTCTGAGTTTGAGCTACATGTCCGCGCAATGTTGGGCTTCCCGATTGATGTGACGTTGGTTAGCCCCGGTGCGGCGGTCATTCTGCACGCGGATGCAGAGCTTGATGACGTCTCCTATTCCGGCCTCGATGCCGCTCTGGCTTATGAGGAGACGGACGTGCGTCTGTTTGGTAAGCCGTGGGCGTATGCCGGGCGCCGCATGGGCATGGTGGCCACGACTGCTGAGGACGTTGAGACAGCCCGCGATAGGGCAGCTCTCGCGGCGGCGAAGATTACTGTGGCGCCGGGCTCGTCTTCTGGAGCAGGCCAGGTGGATGCGCAGCCTGTGACTCCCGCTGGCTCGCCGGTCTCCGACATCGAGGTTATTGAGGTTCCCGAGCCGGTCGTCGACGTTGATCCGAAGCTCACGCGTTCCGCGGATGATTAAAGAGGTTTCGGCGAGACATAAAAATGATTAATGGGGGTAGTGGTCTAAGCCCCGTGGGGTGAGGTTTCTAATGGGGAACGCGGCCGTGCTTTGCGCACGGCCGTTTCGCGTGTCTGCGAGGTGTAGCGGCAAGGGTGCTAAGCGCTCGCGAGTACGAGCTTTCGCGGGCCTCGGGGTGCTATAAGGTCGCGGGGGATCGTAGGTATCGCAGGTGCTTACAAGGGGATTGGGCCAGCGGGTGCGTGCACGGGGCTGTTGCGCTGGCGGAAGGTCTCCTCGCTCAATCCGGATGGGGCGAAACTGATATGCAAACTTAGTAAATCTTAGGTTGAGTATTGTAAGAAATATTTAGAAGTTGACGACGTTAACGAGAATTAGAACAAGTAGGCGATATATGGGGCCCGTCTGAGTTGAAAGTGTTATCTAGCAGCGTGAATGCACTCCAACTTGGGTATAGGCAAAAGTTATAGAGCAATGAGATACCTTGCAGCTTCCTGTGTCGAATGATATTCTCCTGAGTGGACTATAAGAGTTCGTGAGATTCCTAAGAAGAATCGCCGGTCAAGGTGTAAAAACCTACGTCCAGATTTCAGATTGGTTCAGTGGTTTAAGGCTGCTGTGCGGAAAACTTGTAGACATTCACATCATTCGAAGAGGAAACGATGAGTAGATTAAGGAATATCTCCAGAGAGGGGTGGATGGTCTTTACTGCTGTGCTTACGGCAATTGCAGTAATTGCGGCCATGGTTACCGTTCCCTGGGCGAAGGCTGGCGCGGCCGAGCCGACTGATTTCGTGCCTAACACGACGTTGGGTGCTGAAAATAAGAAGATTGGCGGAGATCATAGCTGGGGCCAGCTTGTGTGGGCTGGACAGCCGCCAAAAGGTGCGAAAAATCCCCACACGGACAACGATGTCGGATGGGGCTGGTGTATTGATTACACTGTTGCCGATCCTATGCTCAAGACGGGCAGCTACAAGAAGTCCACTGCAGGTGCGATTCGCTTTGATGACCCGAAGTTCCAAAATGCGGCAATCGGAGTTGCTCTGAAGCTGCGTGATGCTACGGCGGCTGGCGATAAGAAACTTGCTAACCGGTACAGCGTTTATTTGGCAGCGCTCGTCTCTGATGCGTCGGGTAGGGCTGCCGCGATTAAGTTTATTCACGCAAATGACGGGGGTGATACCTCTGGTCTGGCACGTCCGCTCCACGGATTTGACGGCAACTCCGAGGACTTTACGGCGAACACGGGGCTGCGCATTCTGAAGGACAATGCGCAGACGCTCGACGAGCAGTTTGAAGCCGATCCGTCGGTCACTATCCCTGAGCAGCCGGCGGATGCCTTCATCACTGTGGTTGGCCCTAACGGCATAACCGCTCATAACAGTGGTGGGGGACAGCGTGTGGTTCCTATTGACCAGCCTGGTCTTCCAGATGAGTCTGATACGCCGAAGATTTCGACGAATGCTGATTTTGCGAACGGTGCAACTCAGGTTGTTGCTGGTGCGCAGGTTAACGATACGGTGACGTATGAGGGTCTGGTTCCGGGTAAGGAATACACCCTTTATGCTGAGCTGATTTCTAAGGCTGATGGCAAGACTGTTTTGGGTAAGGGTGAGAAGACCTTTACTCCGGATGCTGCCAATGGTGAGGTTGTTGTTGAGATCATCGTTGATGAGTCTGTAACGGAGCCGGTTGAAGCTGCGGTTGCCTTTGAGGAGTTGACTTCTGTTGAGGTCAACAAGGAGGGCAAGGAGACTCCGGGTACTGATCCGAAGAACCCGAACCCGATTGCTGAGCACAAGGACATCAACGACAAGGATCAGACGGTGACCTCTAAGGACCCGTCTGAGACCACCGAGCCGACCGAGCCGACCGAGCCGACCACCGACGGAGCCGACTGAGCCGACCAACCCGACGGAACCGACTGAGCCGACCGAGCCGACCGAGCCAACCAAGCCGACCGAGCCGACGAAGCCGACTGAGCCGGGTGAGCCGGGTGTTGAGCCGAAGATTTCGACGAATGCTGATTTTGCGAACGGTGCAACTCAGGTTGTTGCTGGTGCGCAGGTTAACGATACGGTGACGTATGAGGGTCTGGTTCCGGGTAAGGAATACACCCTTTATGCTGAG
>NZ_VIOG01000016.1:0-63323 GCF_009708045.1 Corynebacterium hiratae
CCCGGTGTTCCGCCGTCGCCAACGACGACGGCACCCAGCTTGGCGCTGCCGCCGTGCGCGAAACCGGCAAGGAAGCAACAACCGTCACGCTTCACGCCCGGCCAGTCGGCCGCGCGGCCTCAAGATGACCAACGTTGCGTCCTCGACCCCGCTTCCTGCCAGCCCCAGACAGCCGACGGCTTGCGTGTGTACCCACCCGGCGAAACCGCCAGCGCTTTCATCCGCGCCGAAGGCCTCGAAGGCTGCGCGGGCGATGCGAATTACCTTTCCATCCAGCCCGTCGCCGCCGCCTAAAGCCCACCCCCGGGGGGATTCGAAAATAGACCTTTCAACGTAACTGGCCGCAAATCATGAAACTCACGCCCCTCAGGTAACAAGCCTTAAAGTTGATCCCCCAAGCTATTGCACAGCAATCACACAGGGGGCATTATAAATCTGCCACATACTGGCAAATTCTCTTCTCTCTCAAGGAGCTGTCATGCCCAACCTCAATCGGATGATCCAGGCCTTGCCGCAACTTGTTGCTGCAATCATCGCAATCATTACTCTCATCACTGGTGCCGCTTCCACACTAGGAAGCTCGAAGCCAAGCACCCCACCCGCAACGGAGCAGCGAATCGGGGACGAGTTCATCGACCCAGATTTCTTCCTCGGTGGCTATAAGGTTGATTTTGTCAAATCAATCACTGTCGCTGGAAAACCAATCCAAGGCAACGCGGCTCGTGCAACCGCAAATGCAAACGGCGATGCATCTGTCGCCCGCGATTTTCTAGATAGGCACAACTACAAGACACTGACCTTCAACGCCGCCTGGGACGAAAACGTCAAGCGCGACCCATCAGCACAACAGGCTGTGATCAAGGTCTACCTTGGCAGAGCCGAGAACGAGTATGCAAAGACCTACGTTGTTAGGCCTGGCGAAAGCATCAGTGCCGGCCCGATTAATATCAGCGGTCTCGAGTACGTCAGTATCCGAATCGTTTCCCCGGGTTCCAAGGGTGTTTCGATCTACAACGCACGCCTCCACCGCTAGCCGCTCAATTCCCCGGTGACCCAGAACTAGTTGGTTCTGGGTCTTCTCTCTTTCCAGCACAACGTAACCGGTATCAGCGGTCTACACTCGCGGCCATGGAATCAAAGACGCTGACATCGCTGGTGTTTGGGAATGTTGTGCTGGAATCGCAGTTGACGAAGACGATTATCGTCGTTTATTCGGACGACATGCGGTCGTGGTACTTCCGTCCCAGTCCCTATACGGAACTCAAGGTGCCGCTCGACGAACTGCAGGGGAAGCTGAGCAGAGAACGCGCGGAGCTTATCTCAGAGCGCATTTTTGATAACGTCAAGCTGGAGCTCGAGGAGAGCTACCCCGGAGGCGTCGACCGCGCCCAAAAGGAGCTCTGCGGTTGGCTCCTGTGTGAGGAATCAGCCGCTTAAACCAACATCAGGCCGGTGTACGTGCTGATTTAGGCTCGATGCGGCCCGTTGGACCGTACGCCAGCCGGCGATGCGCCCACTCGAACGGGCCAGGTTTGCCCCAAGCCTCAAGCAGAGCAGCGAGAAGCAGCGTCAGGACAAAGACCAGCAGACCGATACCAAGCTTGCCGCTCACCGAAGCATCCGCACCGAGCCCGAAGCCAGCTGGGGTAACCAGAATGATGAAGAAGACCGACTGCGCAATGTAGCCCGACATCGAGCGCTTGCCCAGCGCCACGAAAGCATAGGCCCACCCGGGGACCCGGTTGTCGAGTCTCTCCGTGAGCAGTGCCAATACCGCCAGAATGCCAGGACCAGTAAGAAAGCCACAAGCCTGGTTCAGCATGAAGAACACTGGTTCCAGTTCGATTGGTAAAACACCAGCGGCAGTAAGACCCCACGGAAGCCCCACAAAGACGATGACCGCGCCTGCAATGACAACCCAGGTGATGAGAGTGCGGCGGTGTGCAGAAACGTTGGCCAGCACGCCCTCCCGCGCCCAGATGTACCCGATGAGCAAAGCGCCTACTAGCCCCACGAAGACGATGGGGACCTGCCCCAAGGCAGCAACCTCACCGCGCAGGTTGCGGGCGAAATAGTCGCCGAATGTGACAAGTTCACCGGTCATCGGCCGCGAACTGGGCAGAGGATTGAAGTAACCAAAATAGGCTCCCAATGCACCCGAACCGGCGAAAGCCGCATAGCCGCCAAAGAACCAGTAGGCAATGCGCCGCAGAGTGCGCGTCGAGAGCGTAAAACACCACGCCAGAGCGATGCCCATGAGGCCATAGACCAGCATGATGTCGCCGTCGAAAAGCACGAAGCCATGCGCCAGACCAAAGACCGCCAGCAGGCCGTAGCGGCGGATGAGTACGCGCCGTGATTCTGTAGTGGTGTAGCCCTTGCGCTGCAGGCTCGCAGCAATGAGACCAATGCCGAATCCCAGCAGCATGCAGAACATGGGCAGGCCTCGCACACGTACAAACATGCCGGTGAACACCGCGGAGAAAATGTCTAAAGTGCTGCTGGGGCGCACACCACCCACGGTGGAGCTGGGCCCCAAGGACCACTCGTTCACAACCCAGCTCTGCACGGCGTTCGCCATGGCAATCCCCAACAGCGCCGTGCCGCGCGCTAAATCGGGAACGATAAGGCGTTGCTGTTTCTCCTGCATACACCCTATTTTACTCTTCTCAAGCATCATCTAAAGGCCGTTTGACTAGGCTAAGCCCCATGCCTGAGCCACTGTCCTATTCCTCCGCTGAGGGCTTCCCGCAGCTACACATGTCCCGTGTCATAGACGCCGATTTCGATATTGCCGCAGACAAACTGTTCCGCTGGGGCCTGCAGCGCAGCGGTCTTTTTCGGGTTCGCCCGAGCCACGCCACGGTGGAAGAAGGCGCGGAGGTCGGCCTCGGGTTGGGGCCGTGGGAGTTTCGCTGCCGAGTGGTGGATGTGTTCCACGAGGAGGGACGCTGCGGTTTTACCTACGGCACCCTACCCGGCCATATCGAGCGCGGCGAGGAAACCTTTACGCTGGAGCGCCTGCGGGATGGGCGCACGCTGCTGCTTGTCGACGCCTCCTCCCAGCCCGCCCACCTAACCTTCCTGCGCCCGCTGCTCGATATTCCCCGGCGCGCACTGATCCGGTGGTTTTATCTGCGGGCGCTGGATGAGCGATAGGGATGGCAGCCGCTTTAGCCGCAGTCCCAGTCGAAGAGAACCTTGTCGAAGTTACGTGCGGCGAGATCCTCGGGGTGGATGTAGAAGTTTCCGATTCCTCCATCACCCCATTCGAATGTGCCACCATTATCCACCGTCGCGAGTGCGATGTGTTCATCGCTAATAGGAAGTTTGCTGGGGTTCCAGTAGGTAGCGTAGCCGCCGAGGCGAACCTCGCACTGCCCGTCCTCGAGGTTTACGCGCTCCTCTGATTCCTCAGCGGTGGGATCAACGCTGAACCCCTCGGCTTCAACGCGGGCCACAATCTCATCGAACATTTCCTTCTGGCCGGCCTTAGTGTCGCCGGGGAGCTTGGTCGCCTCGATTGTGGTTTCCCCGTCGATAACGCGCCGCGTGATAATGTCCCAGCCGTATGTGTGAACATCCACCAGGTCCTCGCCGCGCCGCAGGAGAGCCCTAAGGTCGTTGTTCCAAAAGGCGGTGCGGCCGAACTCGTGCGCGTTTTCGGTAACGCTCAGCTCGCTCAGCTTCCCGTCGATAGTCGTAGCCTCCAGCGGTTCCTCGGCTGGGTGCTCTCCTGAATCCTCTACTTCCTCCGGCACCTCGCCTACGTGTGGGGCGGAGATGTCTTCAAGGTATCGGGCGAAGGGCGTGGAAGTGCGTTCACCTGTCGCCACATACTTGCTACATAGTTCCATTCCCCATCCGTACTCACCGGGTACGAAAAGCTGAAGGAGGCCGGAGGTAGGGAAACCGGGAAGCGGTTCAAACTCAGCGAAGTTGAACTGGGCAATAAAGAACATGGGCTCGTCGTCGTACTCGGGGTACGGTTCGTGCTCTGGCAGGTACGGGGTTCCGCACAGCTTGGAGGTGGTAGGCGAATCTGGGCGGGAGCTTTCCGCAAAGTCGATGATCGGGCGCGTGGGGACACCGTCGAAGGAATACTTCAGGGCATAAAAGTCATCTTCTGCTGTCATGGGGGCGACTTTAAAGAAGAATCATGCAGGTAGCTCGGGGGATATTCCCCACCGCCTTTTCGAAGGCAAGCGGCACGCAGGCGTTCAATGTAGCTTGGCTCACATGGAAAACACGTCACGCTTCTCTCTAACGCCCCTGTTAACGGCGTTGATCGCTGTTCTTGGAACAACCGCTCTTGCCGTTGTATCAGGTCTCCTTCCAGTAGCCTCTGCTGAAGATGAGACGAATGCCCCCAGTTCTTCTTCCAGCACCATGACCCCAACCATGGTGGTCTTCGATTCCTCCGGCTCGATGATCACCAACGATGCCGGCGGGCAGACGCGCATTGATGCCGCCAAAGATGCCGCCCGCACCTTCATCACGGAGGCTGGTGACGACGCCCCTCTGGGGCTTGTCACCTACGGCGGCAACACCGGCGAGGCCCCCGAAGATGAGGCGGCCGGCTGCCAGGACATCACCGTGGTCACACCACCCGAGGCCGGCAACTCTGAGAAGATGATCGCCCACATGGACGGCCTGCAACCGCGCGGCTTTACGCCCATCGGTGAATCTCTGCGCAAGGCCGCCGCTGAGTTACCAAAGGAAGGCCAGCGCAGCATCATCTTGGTCTCGGATGGCGTTGCCACCTGTACCCCGCCACCAGTCTGCGATGTGGCGAAGGAACTGAAAGAGCAGGGCATCGACCTAGTCATCAACACCGTCGGCTTCAACGTGGAACCTGAAGCACAGCAGGAACTGCAGTGCATTGCCGACGCCACCGGCGGCACCTACGCCGACGCCTCCGACGCCGATAGCTTGGCCAAGGAGCTGAACCGTGCGGCCCCGCGCACCTTCAACGCCTACGAGTCCAACCTAGAGGAGATCGAAGGCGGCAAAACCGAAGGCTCTCCCGCCAAGGTAGACCGTGAGGTAGAGGCTTTCTCCACCACTCTTCTTCCGACGGAAGGTAAAGGCCACTCGGCTGAATCCGAGACATTCTTTAGCACTCCGATTGCTGAAGGCGAGCGCGTGGTGGTCAGCGCTACCACCACGCAAACTCCCAGCATCAACAACTTTCGAAAAGGCGGATCATTCCACTTAGGTATTGATGCAGCTGAACTATCCTGCGAGCTCGACACCGCTACCGCTAATGACCTCGGCCCGAACCAATACCAAACAGCGACCTTGTATAGCACCCAAGGCGGTGAAGACGGGTGCGACTCCGAAGAACTTGTCTTCACCATCGAAAGAAATGGTGACTGGAAGCAGGACGAAGAGTTGGGCGCGGAAGTGACCATCACCCGCTTTGGCGAGCCGGATATGAACGGACAACCAGATCCGGCCGAAGAAAAGACTGAACCAGACACCGTCACGGCTTCCGGTGACCCCACCGAGATTACTCCCGGAACGTGGTTCACCGACGCAGCTGAGCTCACCCCGCAGCAGCCGGTGCGCGCACAAATTGTCCCCGGCGAGACGCACTTTTACCGCATACCTGTCGAGCACGGCCAGCAGCTCGCAGGCAAGGTGTCCATGGTCGAAGAGGCCGATGACTTTGACAACAATGGGCCGGGTGACTCCCTCGTTCTTTCTGGCTACAACGAAGCACGCGCAAAGATTAATCTGGAGGGTTCCCGCGCCGTCGTAATTAAAGACGGCACAATCGATTTCAGCTACCCAGCTCCTATCCTCTTTGCCAACCGCTACGGCGGTTCGCACGACGATGGTTCAGGAACGCCGGACATCAAGAAAGTATGGCAGGGCGGCGAGCAATACATCGCCGTCAACTACGAGAAGCTCCTCACCGACCAAGAAATCGACGAAAACACGCAGCTTCCCGTGCTGACCTATGACCTCGTTGCGGACGCCGTGGGGGATCCCGTTCCGGAGCCGACCTTCGCACCAGTCAAACTTGAGACTGAGAAGCCCTCTGCACCAGCGGAAAAAGACGCTAAAGAAGACACGGAGAACCGCGCGCAAAACAACGATGATTCATCGCTCTTCTCCGGCTTCCCCTTCCTCTTGGTAGGGCTCGGGCTCCTCGTCCTCCTCGGCCTCGTCGTTGCTCTGGTTGTTGTTATCAGGAGCCTCAACCGCTAGCCCCGCTGACCACGAACGTCATTCACGGTAAATAGAGCCCCGAATCTTCAAGGCGGGCTTATTTACGGTGACTGTCGTGACGTAGTACTCCACCCTGTAGGGCAGAGCCCTCCGCTACTGAAGCGACCCCACCGCCTGTCTCAAAGTGTGTGCAACCGACAACGCCGTGATCGCGGAGGTTTTGGGGTTCACGGGATGCGGAGAGGATTCGCTAACCAGAGAGAAAGTGCCAGCAGAGCCGGATACCTCGATGTCATGGCGTGTTTTAATCAGATTCGGAGAAGCAACTAGTTCCACCGATACGCGCTCAAGCGATCGCGCAAGCAACTCGTCATCGCTGGAGCCTCTGCCGCGAGTTGCCCAAGCAAGAGCGACGGAAACATTGACGTTGCCGGGGAATTTTGCAATCGCGTCACTAGGCTTGCCGCTGAAAAGTACAAACGGTTCTGTTGCGTTTTCTAATTGAGCGCGCTCATCATCATTCATCCAGCCTTGAATGAGAGACTCCGCATTCTTGGTCGTTCGAATCTTTACGGTGTCCACGGCATTCGACTCTGCCAATGCTGCCCACAAATCGAAGCCGCCGATCGCACCGGAGGTAACATGCACTTTCCCGGGTCCAGACAGCAGCGCCTGGCGCGCGTCAGGATCGGCCAAAGCGCCTACCGAGGTCAGCACCAAATCCTTGCCGCGTGTAATCACTGCCGGTCCATGTTCTTTCGCCGCCGCAACGCCCGCGCATTCAACCACGATATCGTGGGCATCGATGAGCTCTAGAAGGTTGTCATTGTGAAGCGATACTCCCAAGGCGCCGCGTTCTCGGTGCGGGGCAGCATCACGAACAAATGCACTGACTTCGAATTCCGATGGATCAAAAAGTGTCACCAATTGACGTCCGATTGCACCAAAACCAAGGAGTAAGACTCGTGGAGCCGAAGCAGACATGACAATCCTCCATTACCGTGCGTTTTAGATGTGAACCCACTCTATCCATTAAGCTCCGCGTACCGCGGAAAATGAAAAAGAACCCCACCAGCCATGTTGACTGATGGGGTTCCGGAAGTTGGTAGCGGGGGCAGGATTCGAACCTACGACCTCTGGGTTATGAGCCCAGCGAGCTACCGAGCTGCTCCACCCCGCGTCGAGATGCACTTCCATACATCAAGCGCTTCAGCACACTGCGGTTAATCCCCTGTGTGCCGGCGACGGATGTAACTATACAGACACCTTGGCGCCTACCCAAATCCCCTGGGCAGGCGCCATTTCACGGTCGGGCGCCGGGCTTTTGCACCGGCGCCAGTCCGGAATTACTGAGACTGCAGGGAGCGGTAGTCCTCCACTGCCTTATCCAGCTCGTCCAGAGCCTTGCCGTACTCCTCGAAGGAGCCGTTCTTGGCCTTGTCCACGCCATCGAGAGCCTTGTTGATGGCGTCGATAGCCTCGCCCTCGTCGGAGGCCTTCGGCGCGGATGCCGGCGCGGAAGACTCGGCGTCCTTTTCTTCGTCCTTCTTATCGTCATCGGCAGGTTGCTCGCCCTTCTCCGCCTTCGTGCCGGAGTCACCCTCAATCTCGGTGATGTCCTGGGCGGCCTTCGGGTCGATGCCCACCTGCTCTAGGGCCTCACCAATCGTCGGCGCATAGCCCACTCGGCCCTTGTAGGAAACGAGCACGCGAAGCAACTTCGGGAACGCGGATTCCTGGCCCTTACGCTGCGAGTAAATCGGCTCCAAGTAGAGGATCTCTCCCCCACCCACCGGCAGGGCCAACAGGTTACCGTTCTTCAGATCATTCGAGCCTTCCCACAGGGTACGGTCACGCGCCACCTGGTCGGAAGACATCATGGCATCCTGGGCCTGCTTCGGGCCCTGGGTCTGGGTGTTCGTCGGCAGCACGCGCACGGTGATGTCACCGTAGGTGTCCGGGTCCGAGGACACCGCCATGTGTGCGGAGAGGAACTGGCGGTTCAGACCGCGGTAGGAGGTGATGAGCTGGAAGCTCGGCTTGTTAGTCTCCGGGTCGGAAGCCAGCACATAGTACGGCGGCTGGTTCAGGCCCTGAGCCTCGCCCGCGGTCGGGTCTTCCGGCACTGACCAGAAGGCGTCGTTGTTGAAGAAGACGCCCGGGTCGTCCACGTGGTACTTGGCCAGCAGGTTGCGCTGTACCTTAAACATGTCCTCCGGGTAACGCATGTGCTGACGCAGCTCGTCGGAAATCTCCGACTCGGGCTTGACGACGCCCGGGAAGACACCCTCCCATGCCTTGAGCACGGGGTCTTCGGTGTCGAACTCGTAGAGATCGACGGTGCCATCGTAGGCGTCGACAGTCGCCTTGACCGAGTTACGGATGTAGCCCACCCGATCGTTGACCAAACGCTGCGTCGTACCCGTCGGGTTCTGCGTGTCCTGGGTGGTCTCTGTGAGGGAGGTGCGCTGCGAGTACGGCAGGGAATCCAGGGTGGTGTAGCCATCCACGATCCACTTGATGCGACCATCGATGACGGCCGGGTAGGTGGAGGAATCCGTGGTGAGCCACGGGGCGACCTTCTCTACGCGCTCGCGCGGATCGCGGTCATAGAGCAGCTTGGATTCCGAGCCCACGCGGTCCGAAAGCAGGAAGTTCAGTTCCTGGTACTTCAGGGCAAACGCGGTGCGGTCGACAATGTTGCCGATATCGACGCCGCCCTTACCGTCGTAGGTGTAGGTGGAGGTATCGGTGTCGTACTCCACGGCGGCATCGCCGGTCTGGCCCACGATGGCGTAATCCATGCCGTCTTGTGCGCTGGCGATCACCGGGCCGTAGTAAATGCGCGGCTGGTCCACCTTGATGCCGAGAGACTCCTCAGCACTCTGGGTCTCGCCCTCACCTTCAGCGTCCTCGCCTGCCTGGGTCTGCAGGTCCGCCACCGTGAAGATGGGGAAGCCACCACGGGCGGAACCGGCGTCACGCGCCACCTCATCGACCGTGTTGGCCTGCGCGGCGATGAAGCCGTTGCCGTGGGTGTACACGGTGTGGCGGTTAATCCAGTTCTGCTGGTTTTCCTGCAACTCATTCGGATCCAGCTCGCGGGCAGCAACCACGAAGTCACGCAGCTCGCCGTCGATTTCATAGCGGTCCATCGCCAGCGTCTCTGGGAAGCCGTAGAAGTTCTTCAGCTGCTGCATCTGAGTAAACGTCGGCGCCAAGATGTCCGGGTCCAGCAGGCGCAGGTTGGAAATGGTGGAGTCATCGGAAGCAACCTTGTCATCGGCGACGTCCTCCGCGCCCCAGTTCTCCTCATAGGTCACCTTGTCATCGGTGAGGCCGTAGGCAAAGCGAGTGGACTCGATGTTGCGGGAGATGGACTCCGCCTCTTTGGCCTGACGGTTCGGGTTAACGGAGAAACGCTCCATGATGAGCGGCCAACCCTGGCCGATGACCAACGAGGACAAAACCATGAGCACCACGGCCAGGCCAGGGATACGCAGGTCCTTAATGACCACCGCAGAAAAGATTGCCACGGCCACGAAGACGCCAATGATCATGAGGATGATCTTGGCCGGCAGGTAGGCGTTGATGTCGGTGTAGGAACCACCCGTAAACAGAGAGTGCTCGGTGTAGAGCAGCTGGTAGCGGCCCAACCAGTAACCAGCCACCTGCAGCAACATCCACAGGCCGGCGGTCACGGCCAGCTGGGTGCGTGCGGCTTTCGATAGCGAACCACGCACGCCAGCGGCGCGGTTGCCCAGGCGGATACCGCCGAGAATGTAATGCCCCACCAAAGCAATGAGGAAGCACACTGCCAGCAGCATGGAGAAGGCACTGACCAGCATCGTCCACACTGGCAGGCTGAAGGCGTAGAAGCCGAGGTCGTGGTTGAACTGCGGATCCTTTACCCCAAAATCGTGGGAGTTGAGGAAGAGCATGACGGTCCGCCAGTTAGCTTGTCCCAGCAGGCCCGAGACGACACCGACGAGCACCGGGATGACCTTCAAGAACACGTTCATCGTGCTCTCAATGGATTTGCGGTACTGGTAGACCGGGGAATTGAAATCCGCCATATCCATCGAGTCACCGCGTCCCCGCCAGACCACGAGGCCTGCCACGTAGGTGATGGCTGCCGCTACGAGGCCGAAGAGGAAGAAAAGCACGATGCGCGTCACTAGGGTCTTGGTGAAGACCCCGCGGTACTCAATCGCGCCGAACCACTTCCAATCTGTATAAAAGCCCACGAGCATGGGGCCGATGAACAAGAGGACCGCGATGATGGCGACAACCCACGAGAGAAATTTGGGTGGACGTTTCATCGGGGCGGTGGGTCGGTTGAGTCCGGAAGCCAACTCCAGCTCCAATCAAGTGTCGTGCGAATATAGAGGTATCAAGCTTCTAGTCTAGAGAAGCACTATGACCGTCAACGAACAAGGACGCTTATGAGTTCCCAACCTTCCTCCCAGCCCGCTGTACACCGCGCGCTCAACAAGGCCATGCGCGAAGCCGTGGACTTCATCCACGCCGAGGGCTGGGATGCGCCTCCTACACTTTTTGCTCTCGTCCCCACTGAGCTGGTGGCCGCACAGCTCGGTGACGTCGACGACTCCTCTCCCCTCACGCTCGTGGTGCAAGAGTTGCCGGAAGGCATCGAGCCGGGTTCCGAGCACCTCGCGGACTACGTCTCCCGCCTGGCCTGGCCACAGGAGATCGCCGGGGTCATCCTGGCACAGGAGATCACGTTCAAGGACACCTCGGACGCCGCGCTTGCCGACGCCCGCCCCGCCCGCCTCTTCTCCGGGGTCTTGCGCGCTACCGCCATGGACGGTAGCTCCGCGGACGGAACCGCGGAGTTCGACGAGAACGGCGCCGAGCTCACCCTGCTGCAGCTGCGCCCGACCGAGGAGGAGCTCGCGGAGGCCGGCCCCTTCGCGGAAGATGATATTCAGCTGCGCGGTGGTCCGAATGTGGCACCGGGGGTCATCGCTGCCTTGCGCTACGGGTTGGAGCAGGATCCGGAGGAAATACTCTAATCGACTAAACTCAGAATGCAGTGGCCATTAGCGCTCAGCTCTCGGGGCTGGGCACGCAATTGATAGAGGAGTCTCTCGTGCGCTTGACATCCCGCTTCACCGCCGCAGCTTCGGCCGTGCTTGCCACCGGCTGCCTGCTCACCGCATGTGGGAAGGACGATGTGCCCTCCCCTGAGCCGGCACCTGCGAGCGAAGCAACCACCGCCGCGGAGAAGACCAGCGCGCCGGCCCCGGCCACCTCCGCCGAGGAATCCGAGACGACTACTCCCGCCGCGTCCGAGTCTGCTGACAGCTCGGAGGCGGAGGATGAATCCGCGACAGTAGGAAGCTCCGCTGCTCGGAAGGACAAAGACAAAGACGCCAGCGAGTCCGCTGAGCCCAGCGGCAAGTTCACCGACTCTGTGGAGCAGGCTTATGAGATCTTCGGTGGCCTCGTGCCGGAAGAGATCTTCGCACAATTCGACCGCTGCGATCCCAATGGCGTGACCGATTCCTTCAACTGCTCCGGCTCGGAGGTAGGCCAGTTCCAGTTCTTCAAGTCGAAGACCAAGGCTTCCCAAACCACCCAGGTGCTCACCGAGCTGCGCAGCTCCCGCGTCCTCGAGGACAGCGGTAGCCGCGTCGTGGGCTGGTCCATGCTGGGCAACACGGCCATCCTCACCGTGGTTGATAACGATGAGGGCCTTATCATGCAGCAGATGATCTCCACGGACCAGGACGATCCGGAAGAGCGCCTCAAGGAGCTGGGCCTGGTCTAGGGCCGCAACTGCCTTAAGGTCTAGCCTTCGCAGGTCTCGACGGGACTTCCCTCGGCGAAGTTGTGCATGGCCTCGATGGCATCGTCCAGCGTGTGAACTTTGGCCACCACCATGTCGCCCGTTTCGCGGCTAACCGCCTCTGCGCAGTTGTCGGCTGGTGCTAGGAAAAGCTCGGCGCCCGCCTCCTTCGCTGCGCTTACCTTATGCACAATGCCACCGATGGGGCCGACCTCACCGTCCTCACCAATAGTGCCGGTGCCGGCAACGAAGCGCCCGCCGGTGAGGTCCTCGCTAGAGAGCTTGTCAATCACCGCCAAGGTAAACATCATGCCGGCCGAGGGACCGCCGATGTCCTGCAGGTTGTAATCCACGGTGATGTCCTCGGTGGGAACAGAGGTCATGAGGATGCCCAGCAAGGCCACATCCCCTTGCTCTGGGTGGGAGCCAAGAGTCACGCGGACTGTCTTTTTCTCGCCCTTGCGAACGATACCTAGTTCCACCTCATCACCAGGCTGAAGAGCACGAATCTTCTCTTGCACTTGGCCAGGCTCCGTGACCTTGTCACCGTTGACGGTGGTGATGATGTCGGCGTCGTCAAGCGCGCCTGCTGCGGGGCCGTCGTCGAGGACTTGTGCGACCTCAATCCGCACGGGCTTGTCCAGATAGTCCATGGCGGCGACCGTGGCCGCTGACTCGGACTGGGTAAAGGCCTGCTGATTGGCTTCCTGGACTTCCTTATCCGTCTTGCCCTGCGGGATGATGTTTTCGATGGGGACGATGGTGTCATCCGTAAACAGCCACAGCCCCAGGGCCTGGGCCAGCGTCATGTTGGTGCGCACAGAGACTGTCGTCATGTTGAGATGCCCCTTCGGTTGGAACGTCTCTGGGGCTTCGACGTTGACCACCGGCTCACCTTCCACCTCGCCCAAGGTATCCAGGGTAGGCCCTGGGCCTTCGGCGGCGTAGGGAACGGACAAGGTGATATCGGTGCCGGGAATGTGGTCGATGCTGAGCAGGGCTCCCGTCAGCACCACCGGAATGGCTCCCCACGTGAGGGTGGACAGGCGGCGGGCTCGGGGGTTCTGCGGAGTTTTCACGGAGGATCAGCCTACAGCCTTGGGGTGCCTGTTCGCTCTCAGCGTTGCCGTGGTCCTAGAATCCGCGCTAGGAAACCTAGTAGATTAGGGCCCATGAGCAACGGATTCGGTTTTTCCTTCCCCAATAACGACGATGACGATGACAACAATCGTCGCGACCAGAACCCGTTCGGTGCCTTCGGCTTCAGCGCGGGCAACGGTGGCCTAGGAGACCTGTTGAATCAGTTCGGCCAGATGCTGTCCGGCATGGGTTCCTCCATGAATTCCCCGGAGGGTGCTGGCCCGGTCAACTATGACTTGGCCAAGCGCATCGCACACCAGCAGATCTCCCGCGATAAAGAGGTCAGCGAGCAGGACCGCACCGCCGTGCAAGAAGCCGTGCGCCTGGCGGAACTGTGGCTGGATGATGCCACGATCCTGCCCACCGCGTCCGGCACCGTCACTGCCTGGAATTCCGCGCAGTGGCTGGATGAGACGCTGCCGATGTGGCAACGCATGGTCACTCCGGTAGCCGAACACATGAATTCCGCGCAGCTGGAATCCCTGCCGGAGGAAGCCCGCGAGATGATGGGCCCGATGACATCGATGATGAACTCGATGTCCGGCATGAACTTCGGCATGAAGCTGGGCCACGCCCTCGGTGATCTGGCTGCCCAGGCGCTGACCGGTTCTGACTTCGGTTTGCCGGTCTCCCCCGCGGGCACCACCGCACTCTTGCCGCACAATATTCAGGCCATCGCGCGCGATCTCAACGTTCCGGGCCAGGAAGTACTCGTCTACATCGGCGCCCGTGAAGCCGCCCGCCAGCGCCTGTTCAAGCATGTGCCGTGGTTGGTCGAGCGCCTCGTCTCCTCCGTCGAGGAATACGCCATGGGCTTGGTCATCGATACCTCCCATATCGAGGAAGCCACACGCGAGCTCAACCTGGAATCCGGTGACCCGCAGGCCATCCAGGACGCGATGAATAAGCTACAAGGCATGGACCTGTCCCCGCGGATCACCTCGCGCAACGCGGGAGCCGCTTCCCGCCTGGAGACCCTCCTAGCGCTCGTCGAGGGCTGGGTTGAGCACGTGGTGACCGAGGCCCTGGGAGAGCGCATCCCGTCCACAAAGGCAATGACTGAGGCATGGGCGCACCGCCGCTCCACTGGCGGCTCCGCGGAGAAGGCCTTCTCCCAGGTCGTCGGCATCGAACTCAACGCCCCGAAGGTGGAGGCCGCCGCTGAGCTGTGGCGCCGCGCCACCGTCGCGGTGGGCGCCGATAAGCGCGATTCCGCCTGGGACCATCCGGATCTTCTGCCCACGGCCGAGCACTTGGAGAACCCGGCTTCCTTCATCGACGGTTTGCTCGATGACAATCCCGATGAGGGCTTTGAGGCAGAATTCTCCAAGCTGGAGGAGATGCTCCGCCAGCAGGATTCCGGTGAGAATGCTGGCGATAACACCAGCGACAGCGCTGGTGGGGACGCAGACGCCGACGGCGATGAAAACAAAAAGGACGGGCCGGAGGAAGAGAACTAGCGGAAACGCTGGTAGGCCTCGAGGTACCCCTTCGCGCGTTCTGCTTTGGGGGCGCGGTCGGCCCACTCCCAAAATTCCGGGCCATGGCCCGGAATGAAGGTGTGTGTCAGCTCGTGGATGATGACCGCATCGAGCACATAGTCTGGGACGTCCTGCAGCCGGTCAGAAATCCGAATATCTCCCGTTGAGGTAGTGCAACTACCCCAGCGGGATTTTTGGTTGCTGACCCACCGAATGGATCCCACCGTGGCGCGGTCGTCCAAATAGCGAGTGTTCAACGTGCGTGCGCGGGCGGCGAGAGAGGCATCGGAGCGCTGCGACGAGGTGTGCTTCTTGCGCACCTTCGCCACGATCTCATCCACTGCTTTCTGTTCTTCTGCTGCCGACATCCAGGCAGGAATGCGCACCTCGAGAACGCCATCAACAACGCGGGCTTGGACGGTGCGACGGCGCCGGGCGGAGCGAATGACACGGACCTCGGGGTTGTTCGACATGACAGGGCATTCTACCTGTGGTGCAATGATGGCTAAGCACAGCTGGGGTGGGTCATCAACGGGGAGGAAACCATGTCTGCACAGACGTATATGCTGGCACCGGAAACCACAATCCTGGAGCGCGAGCCCGGGATGCTCCAGTGTGGGATGGATGCCACGCGCGTCGGCGTGTTCGAGGCCCACCCACAACTGGCACGCCTGCTCAATCGGTTGCGCACCCCGCTGACCCGGCAAACCATTGAAAAATCCATCGAAAATACCGGCACCAGCCCGTCTGCTGCCCGCAGCCTGGTTGATGATCTGATCAGTTACCGCGTTCTGTGGCCAGCGCCCCAGCCGCAGCGCGTGGCCGTGCTGGGTACGTCGGCCCTCGCTAACGAGCTACGCGACGTCCTCCTGAACGATTCCTTCCAGCCCCGCTCCCCTCTCCACAGCGAAACGCCCTCCGAGTACATCGCGAACGTGGCCGGGCACCTGCCGATTGTCGCCGTCGACATGCTGGACGGCGCGACGGAATGGGCACAAGCCCTGCACAAATCCTCGGCGACGTGGCTACCGGTATCGATGCTGGATGCCCGCGGCATCATCGGTCCGGTCCGCGTGGCCGGCGCGGGGCCTTGTCCACTGTGCGCGCATCTGCACCGCATCGATGCGGACGAGCAGTGGCACGAGGTGGCGCGCCGCGCCGCCGCGGTAGAACCGCCGGGGGATCCGATCGTGCGCACCGCAATAGTGATGCATGCTGTGGTCACCATCCGCCGCCTTTTGGGAAGGCCCGCCCCGCCCGGGGCTCCCGGCGGCAAGCCGTTAGCCGGGGAGCTTAAGGAGATAGACCCTTACGGGATCGAGCAACACCGGCTGTTGATGGAGCACCCGCGCTGTACGTTCTGCGCCGGTGCCTAACCCCGGGTAGAGGCGATGATCTGCAACACCTCCGCGCCGTAGCGCTCCAGCTTGGAGGGGCCTACCCCGGAGATGTCGAGCAACTCGGCCTCGCTGGCGGGAAGCGCCTCCGAGATGGCTTGCAGGGTGGCATCGGAAAACACGACGTAGGCAGGAACCTGGGAGTCCTTAGCAACGGACGCGCGCCAGGCGCGCAGCGCGTTGAAGACATCCTCATCGCCCTCATATTCGCACCACTCGTGGCGGCCCAGAACCTTTTCGGCGGGACTGCTGAGCTGGCCCGAGCACACGCGGCAGCGGCGCGGGCGATAGCGACGGTTCGATGACTGGCTCTCCTCGATTCCCGGCACCACGCCGTCAAGGAAGCGAGTTCGCTCACGCGAAGCCCGCGAACCGGTCGTCTTGGCTAACGCCCACGACAAAGCCAGGTGCTCGCGCGCACGGGTAATGCCGACATAGAACAGCCGGCGCTCCTCCTCCACGTGCTCATCGCCGGCCTTGATGGCGTGGTTAATGGGCAAGAGTTTTTCGGTGAGGCCAACGAGGAAGACCGCATCCCACTCCAAGCCCTTGGCAGCGTGGATGGTCGCTAGGGTCACGCCCTCCATCGTGGGGTTGTGCTTGTTTTCGGATCGGCGGTGCAGCTCCCCCAGCACGCCAGGCAGGTCGATCCCTTCGTGGTCCTCCACGATCTGCGCGATGAGATCCACCAACGCCGTGAGCGACTGCCAGCGCTCACGCGCCTGCGCGCCCTGCGGCTCCGTGGCGGACAGCCCCAGCTCCACGAAGGCCGCACGTGCCACGGCCACAGGATCATTCGGCAGATCATCACGGCGCGTGGCAGCGATGAGCACGCGGATGGCCTCCAAGATCTCTGGGCGGCGGAAGAATCCCTCGCCGCCGCGGACTTGGTAGACCACTCCGGCGTCGGCAAGCGCCTGCTCAAACTGCTCTGATTGCGCGTTGATGCGGTAGAGAATTGCGATTTCGGAAGCCTTCACGCCCTGGTTGAGCAAAGTCAGAACCTGGCCCGCGACCTCCTTGGCTTCGATCTCCTCAGACTCATAGGCCTTAAAAGTGGGCTCGGGGCCAGGCTCGCGCATACCTTGCAGCTCCAGGCGGGTCCCCGCCGCGCGGCCCGTGGCCTTCGAGATGACCTCGTTGGCCAAATCCGTCACCTGCGGAGTGGAGCGGTAATCTCGCTGCAGCTTTACCACCGTGGCCTGCGGATACGTACGGGAAAAATTCAGCAGGTACTCCGGGGAAGCTCCGTTGAAGGAATAAATGGTCTGGTTAGCATCGCCCACGACCGTCAGGTCATCGCGCTCCCCCAGCCAGGCCTCCAGCACGCGCTGTTGCAGCGGCGTCACGTCTTGGTACTCATCCACCACGAAGGTGCGGTACTGCTCACGGAAGACCTCCGCCACCGCCGGTACGTTCTCGATGGCGCCCGCGATGTGCATGAGCAAATCATCGAAATCAAGGTACATGAGATCCGGGGTGGCCTTCATGTCCTCGTAGCGGCGGAAGACCTCTGCCACCTTGGCCGGATCCCCCGGTGCTTCGCGGTCCGTGGACTCGATGACGCCGGGATAGCCCTCGGGGCTGATCAACGAAGACTTCGCCCATTCGATTTCCCCCAGGAAGTCACGGATGGTGTCCTTGTTATTGTCCAGACCGAGCGAACGCACCGCACGTGCAACCAGGCTGAACTTATTATCGATGAGCTGCCACGGCAGATCCCCGGCGACCTGCGGCCAGAAGTACTTCAGCTGGCGGCGCGCCGCGGCGTGGAAGGTTTGAGCCTGCACTCCCCCGACACCCATCTGGTTGAGACGCTCGCGCATTTCACTCGCGGCACGAGAGGTAAAAGTGACGGCCAGAACACGCTGCGGGTTGACGAAGCCCTGATCCACCATGTGAGCGATGCGATAGGTGATCGTGCGAGTTTTGCCCGTTCCGGCACCGGCCAGGATGCAGACCGGGCCGCGCGGCGCCGTGGCGGCGGCCCGCTGGTCTTCATCGAGCAGGGACAGATCCGGTCTCATCACCGTGGAACCACTCCATAATCATCGTGTGTGCAATTGAGCCCTGGCGGGCAATGGTCAATGTTGGAAGCTCGGCGCGGGACACCCACCGCACCTCAGCGAGCTCGTCGTCAGTATCGCACACGGGCTGGACATCCTCCGTGACCGCGGAAAAGCCCACCATCAACGAACCGCTCGGCGGCCACGGCTGTGAACCCCAGTACTTGACTGACTCAACACGGCGACCGGTTTCCTCCAACGCCTCCCGGATCATCGCTTCTTCGAGGGTCTCACCGGGATCCACATAGCCGGCAATCAAGGAGAAGAAGTCCGGACGGTGGCGGTTACGCGCCAACAGGATCTGGTCCGAGTCTGCGTGACGGATAATACCGATGACGGCGGGATCAAGGCGTGGGAAGACGAGGCGCTCGCCATCGCGCCCCACCGCCCCGGGCGCAGGATAAGACAGCTCGCGGCCGCTGCGCGGATCAAAGCGCGCTTCCCGACGGTTACGGATCAGATGCAGGGCTTTGAGGATGTCGCGCTGACCGTTAAAGAAGGTGGCATCACGCAGCGCGCCGAGCCGCTCGGCGGCCTCGGTGCCCAGCAGGAAAGCATGGATGGCCCCGGCCGTGACCACGATGTCCCCCGCCGGCTCAGCCAGAAAGACCGGCTGGCCCTGTGGCGTAACCGGGACGCGGCCGGTCTCGGTGACAGGAAGGAACATTAATTGCCTTCGTCCTCGTCTTCATCGGAATCTTCCGCGGCCTGCTGCATCTCGTGCTTGATGTAGAGCAGGCGGTCACCGGGCTTGAGCGCGTACGCATCTGCCGTGTCGACGCGGTGCAGCTCGTTGTTGCGCAAGACGGCCAGGACAATGTCAGCGAGGTGGCGCGGGTTGGAGCCCACCTCGAATTCGCGCACCGCGCGCTCCGCCACGGAGAAACCCTCGTTCGGTGAGAGGAGATCCTCCATCATCTCCACCACGGTTGGCGTTACGGTAGCGAGGCCCAGCAGGCGGCCGGCCGTCTCCGCCGAGGTCACCACCGAATCAGCGCCGGATTGAAGGAGAAGGTGGCGGTTTTCAGATTCACGCACAGACGCGACCACCTTGGCCTTAGGGTTAAGCTCACGCACGGACAACGTACACAGCACCGCGGTATCGTCCGTGGACGGCGTCACCACTACGGAGGAGGCATGCTGCGCGCCGGCGATGCGCAGGACGTCCTGCTTGGTTCCGGAGCCATAGATGGTGACGAGGCCATGGTGCTCGGCACTGGCCAAGGCTGCACGGTTGTTATCAACAACAACGATCTGGGAGGCGGGGACGTCATCCGCGATCAGCGCGGCGACCGCACCGGCGCCCTTGGTGCCATAGCCGATGACGACGGTGTGGTTACGCAATTGCTTTCTCCAATTCTGGATTTCAAACGTGCGACGGGCTCGATCCGTCAGAACCGACAAGGTAGCACCGACCAACAAAACAAGGAAGAGCAGGCGGGCCGGGGTAACGATAATGAGGTTAATGAAGCGCGCGGTGGGGGTCACGGGGACGATATCGCCGTAGCCCACAGTGGTCAGCGACACCGCCGAGTAATAAGCCGCATCCAAGAAAGACAAATCCTCGCTATACCCATCACCGTCGAAAAAGACGATGATGGTGACAAAGACCATCAGCCCCATGGCCCATATCACGCGGCGCGCCAGTTGCTTCCACGGGCTGGTGCTTTGCGTGCGCGGAATCGTGATGACATCGAGCAACGCGTGGTCAGGCTGCGAGGTCAGCTCAACCTGCGATAAAAAACGCGACGTAATGCGTTTTCTTAAGTGCTTGGGCACGAAGCGCCAACCTCCCTAGATGATGCGGATTTCCTCGTGAGACTACCTTAGACTCAACCCTGGTGGCGTGGAAACTGCAGAGCTTAAAAGCTCAGCCAGCCGTGCTCCAGTGGGCAAGTCATCCGGCTCCAAAAGGTAGTTCTCATGCACATAGAAGAACGCCGCGCGGACGGTCTCCACGCCGTGAATACGCCGCCATGCCTCCGCGTACACGGCGAGCTGAATCTGCGCCGAGTTCAGTGCAGCACCCTGCGGACGGCGGCCAGTCTTCCAGTCCACGATGAGCCAGGAACCATCCGGCTGCTGAAAAACCGCGTCCATGCGGCCGCGAACTACCGAGTCCCCAATGGTGATCTCAAAAGGCGCTTCCACATAGGCAGGTGTGCGCTGCGCCCACTCCGAAGCTAGGAAAGACTCTTTGAGTGATTCCAGGTCGTGGTCCGGCTCATCGTGGGAGCCGGGCAGCTCGTCCTCCCCCAGCAAGGCAGGCGCCCCAAACCGATCCTCCAGCCAGGCGTGGAAGGCGGTGCCGCGCTTGGCATAGGAGTTGGGTTTGAAGGGAATGGGGCGGCGCTGGCGGCGGGCAAACTGAGTGGGATCCGCTGACATCGCCACCATGTCGGAGGCTGTCAACTCGCCAGGCAGCTCCACATCGACCACCGGGGCCTGGAGGGCTTTGTGTTCCTCGATGAGCGCGCTCGCCTCCTGCTCCCAGAGTCCAAAGACCTCGCCATCGCGCAGCGGTGGCAGGTTCTCCATTGCCGCGCGTACCGCGTCTGCGGCCTTGAGCGCTTCCGGTTGCGGGGTTAGTGCAGGGAAAGAGGCCTCCGTAACAGAGCGCTCTTCGTCTTCCACGGGGTTCTCGGGGACCTCCCAGTGGACGACGAGCTCTGGGTGCTTATCCGCCAGCAGTTGCAGGTAGGAATACGGGCCCTTCTTGCTCTTGCCCTTCGCCTTATTGGTTCCGGAGCCAGTCACCGTCAGGGTGGACTCGGTGCGGGTCATTGCCACGTAGAACAGGCGGGCTGCTTCCTCTGCTTGGAACTCGCGGTTTTGTTCCTTGAAAGCCTCACACGCCTTGTCGAAGTCGGAGCGTGTCACCGCGTCCTCGGGGACATCGATGACATCCTCATCACCCGGTGCTTTTTCGATCTTGGTCAGGAAAGTCTCCGCCTGCGCCTTATAGCTTGCGGAATCCGCGTGTGCCACGCAGACGTGTTCCCACTCCAAGCCCTTAGCCTTGTGCACCGTCATGATGTGGACGCGGTTGCGCACGAGCGGGACCTCTCCCAACTCAAGGCCGTCTTCCTTCTCCTTAGCCAGCTCAAGATAGTCCAGGAGCCCGGCTAGGCCCTCCCCGTGGAAACCAGCGACGACGTCGGCGAAGGCGTCGAGGTGTGTTGCCCCGCCTGGCTTCCCGGAGGCCAAGACCTCGGTGCGCAGACCAAAGAGCAGCTCAATATCGGCAACAATGTCGTTGAGCGACTTTCCCAGGGAATAGGTGCGGAGGTAGCGCAGCTTGGAGGAAACCTCTTCCATTCGCTCTAGGCCTTCGGCACTGTAGCGCTCGCGTTCTCCGAGGTCTGCGAGGGCGTCGGCAAGCCCCAGCACCTGGTCAGGCCCCTCTGCGGTGATGTCCTCGATCTGGGTAGCCAGGTGCTCCAGGGGATCACCGCCCTCCCAGCGCGTGCGCCCCTCCGCAGCACCGGCAAGGTTGCGCTGGCGCGAATGCAACGCCTGGATGTCGGCGATACCTAGGCCGCACATCGGCCCGGTCAGCACGCGCAGCGCCGCCGCGGTGTCTTGCGGACGTACCAACAGAGTGGCCACCGCTACGAGGTCTTGGATTTCCGGCTGCCAGAGCAGCCCGCCGAGACCAAAGATTTCGTTGGGGACCCCGACTTTGTCTAGGGCCGCGGCGATCAACGGGGACTGTTTATTGGTGCGCACGAGTACTGCGGCGCTGAAGTCCTCACCCTCCGGCGTGGACTCATAGAGCTGACGCAGGTGCTCTGCGATGAAGTCTCGTTCCTCATCTTCGGAGGCGAAATAGCCCAGCTCTACCGTGCCTGCCGGCGCGGTGGGCTTTGGCGATAGCTCATCCACCGGCCGCTCGCCCGGGCTTTCGGAGAAGAGCTTCGAGGCCACGTCATTGGCCATCCCTAGCACCGTCGAGGGGTTGCGCCAGGAGGTGGTCAGCTGGTCTTTGGGCGCCGGGGTGCCGTCAGCCTGCGGGAAGTCCGTGACGAAGGCCTCGAGGTTTTCCGCCGTCGCCCCGCGCCAGCCATAGATGGACTGCATGGGGTCACCGACCGCGGTAACCGAGAGCCCCTCGCGCTTACCACCGAAGAGGGAACGCAGCAGGATGCGCTGTGCGTGGGAAGTGTCCTGGTACTCATCCAGCATGACCACGCGATACCGCGCGCTTTGTTGCTCGCCTAGGAGGGGGAAGTTTTTGGCCAGGGTGGCAGCGATGGACATCTGCTCGCCGAAGGTGATGACGCCGCGCTCCGCCTGTTCCTTCTTCACTGCTTCCACCAAGGGAAGGTATTCCAGGCGCAGGCGTTGGGTATCCAGGTATCCCTGCAGCTTTTGGCTGTACTCACCGCTGGTCCTCTTGCTCTTCTCTAGGTCCTCTGCGGTCTTGCGGAAGATGTCCTCGTGCTCATACAGATCGTGGGGATCCTTGAGCTCCCCGTCCATGGTCTCTGCCAGTTTGAGCAAGGTGGCGGTGACCGTGGCCACTGCATTATCGGTGCTCAGCGAGCCCGTGTAGTTGCTGACGACCTCGTGGGCGATGGCATAGCGCTCCGCCTCAGTGATGATGCGGGCATTCGGCTCCACCGGCATGAGCAAGCCATACTCGCGGACCAGATCACCCGCGTAGGAGTCATAGGTGGAGACGTTAGGCGCGATATTCTCCACTGCCTCTGCCGCTGGGCTGCCCGGAGCAAGGATTCCTGAGGAGCGCAGGGTCAGCAACTGGCGGCGGATGCGCTGCTCCAGCTGCTGGGCTGCCTTGCGGGTAAAGGTCAGGCCCAGGACTTGCTCGGGCCGCACCAACCCGTTTGCGACCAGCGACACCACGCGCGAGGCCATCGTCTCCGTCTTACCAGCGCCCGCGCCGGCCACGACAAGTTTCGGCCCGAGTGGACCGTCGATGACTGCGGCTTGCTCTGCGGTGGGAGGAAAAGGCTTCCCCAGCGCACTGGCCAGCTCTTCAGGACTGAAGTGTTGGGTGGTGTTCTTAGGCATCGGTCACCAGAGCTCCTTCATTCATCACAGGGCAAATAGGGCGGATCGGGCACCGATCACAATCGGCGTTTTCACGCGCGGTCAGCCCCGGTCCGCGCAGCTCGGCCACGAGTGCAGGTAGCGCCTGCGCAAATTCCTCGAGTTCCTCTGGGGGCTTGGTGGCTTGTTCCCGGGTGGACACGGAAGCAGCGCTGGATCGCGGGTACACCAGCACGCCGCCGCCACGCGGCAGGCCGGCACCGGTCCTGATGGATACAGACTGAGGCTCGCCGTCAGAGTCTGCTGGTGCCGTGACGAGTTCACCGTGTGCCAGGGCCAGCTGATACGTCATGAGCTGGGTATTGTCCTGGGCGCTGGCCTTCGAGGGAACCGTTGTTCCGGTCTTGAGATCCACTACCACATAGTCCTCACCGGCCTTCGCCAGCCGGTCGATGAACCCACGAATGGTGACATCGAGGCCGATGTCCACGGTGACGGGAACCTCAACGCCGACGGGTTCGAGTGACGTCGAGCTCGAGAGCACCCAGCTGTGGGTGCGGTCGATAAGGCGCTCAAAGTCCGCGCGCTCAGCCTCGCGGCGCCACGCGGGGCCATCAAGCAGCGCGGCGAAGGCATCAACCACGAGCTGCTTCGCAGGCTCAGCGGCAGCTCCCCGGCCCAGCGCCTCCAGGAAAGCATGCGCCAAATTTCCCCGCAGAAGGTTGATATCCGCTGAGTCATCCTCGACGAGCTGCCCGAGCACCGCATTGAGCGGACACGTGAGCAGGGCATCGACCCGGGACGGCGACACGGTACTGGAACCATGCAGAGGCAGCTCCGAGGCGATGCCGCGGGCGGCCCACCACTGATCCGGGTGCGCCCCCGGAACCCCAGCCTCGGCCAGACGGGCCAACTGCCGCACCGCTTGGGAGCGCTCGGCCTCACCCGTCTCCGGATCGGTAGCGCAACGCCGCAGCTGCGCCACGAAGGCGGGAACCGAGAGCACGGAGACGTCAAGGGGATCGAGCTCTTCCTCCCCACTAGCCGCACTGGGCAACGTCACTGGATTCGGTTCCGGAACCTCGAGGCCCAGCTCGCGTGGCCAGGCCTGGCGCGCCAGCCACTTACCCGCTTCCCGGCGCGCTTGTGCTCCTGGGACATCGACACCGCGGGCGGACAGGAACTCATCGATGAAGCGCGACGGCTCCTCGGCCACATCGCTCTCCGGCGAATCCACCGCGAGGACGAGCAGGCGGCATCGGTGACGCGTGGTGGCCACGTGGAAGAGCCGGCGCTCCTCCGCCAAGCGCCCCGACACGTGGCTGACTGGGGTGCCGGGTGTGATGCCGCGATCTAGGAGATCGATGAGGTCCTCTTGCCCGAAGAGAGAGCCGGTCTCCCCTACCGACGGCCACGTTCCTTCCTGAACGCCCGCCACGATGACGGTGTCCCACTCGCGGCCCACCGCGCCGTGCGCGGTGAGGATCTCTACCGCATCAGGCAGCGCCGAGCGACGATCCCGCACGCCGGTGGGCAATTCTTGCTCCGTGATGTGCAGGATGAAGGACTCTAGGGAGGCCGCCGGGCGGCGCTCGGCATAGTCACCGGCGGCATCGAACAGCGCCATCATGGCATCCAGGTCTCGGTCCGCCTGCGAACCCGCGGCACCGCCGCGCAAGGCTGCCGCCTGCAGGCGCGTGTCCAAACCGGTGGCCTGCCACACCTCCCAGAGGACTTCCTCAACAGCAGCGCCTTGCTGCAAGGCCGCACGCCCGGCCGACAGCACCCCGCGAATGCGGGCCAGGATCGCTTCTTCGCGCTCAGTCAGGAGGTTGTTGAAGTCCGGCAACTCACCATCCAGCAGCTCTCGCAGCGTGTCCATACCGCGCTGCTCCGGCTTCCAACGGCGCAGGCCGCGGATGAGCCTCCGCAGCGTCACCGGATCAGCGCCGCCCACGGGACCAGTAATCAAGTCCTCGAGCTCCACAGGCTCAAGCTCATTCTCCAGAGCACGCAAAGCCAGAAGTACTGCTTTGACCAAGCGCTGCTCAGCGAGCACCACGTCCGTGGGGTTGATGTGCACCGGCACGCCAGCAGACAGCAGCGTACGCCGGGCAGGTCCAATATCCCCGGTAGAGCGCACGATCACTGCGATATCACGCCAGTCCACGCCGTCTTCTAAGTGCCGGCGGCGAACCGTATTTGCCAGGACATCACGCAAGGTGCCGCGCGACTCCACGACGCTCACGCAGGCCGGGGAGGGAGTGCGGTGCGTCGAGTCTAAGCGCAGCTCGTTCTCCGCCTCCCACGTGGTGAGGAATTCCGAATTAGCACCGCGGAAGGCAAAGACTGCTTGGTCGGGGTCACCACCAATCACGGTGAGACGGGCGGTCTTCGCCAACTCCGCGATCAGCTGGCCGGAGGTCGGATCGAGCAACTGGGCGTCATCAACCACGATGGTGTGCCATGGGTGCTCGCGCAACAGCTCTGGGCGCAAAAGCACCTGGCTGACCAGCTCCGCAGCGGAATAGGAATGCGAGCCCGCCAGCGCCTGAGTGCGCTCATATTCGCGCAGGAACTCGCCGGCCGCCGCCCACATGGGCCGGCCGTAGCGCTCCCCCAGCTCTTCCAGGTCTAACGGGCCCAGCCCCCGTTCGATGGCACGCAACAACAAGTCACGCAATTGGCGCGCAAAACCCACGTACCCCAGGGCCGGCCGCATCTCCTCCGGCCACGCGCCCCTGCCATCCGCAGCATGGCCTTGGAGCAGCTCGCGGATGACCGCATCCTGCTCTGCGCCGGTAATCAGGCGCAGCTCTTCCTCGCTGCTCTGGCGCAGCAATGCAAAGGCCAACGAGTGCACCGAGCGCACCATCGATGTTTGCGCCGCATAATCATCGAGGTTTTCTGCTAATTCCCGGCGCAGCAGCGAACCGGATTCCTTGGACGGGGCGACGACGAGGATGCCGGAGGCATCGGCCCCGGCGTTGAGCTGGCCCAAGACCACGTCGATCAGCAGGCTCGATACTCCGGAACCCGCCGCACCGAGCACCCGCCACGTGCCCTCCGAGGGCACCGGTACATCCCATGTGCGAGACGTGGCCCGGCGGTTCCGGGGAACAAGGCGGACATCCGGCGAGGGAGGAAGCGTGACGCCGGAACGTGTGGGGGATTCGCTGCTGTACTTCACGTCCTACAGTCTGTCAGATGCCGCGGACACGAGAGCCTCTTCCACCCTTTCAATGTTCGAACGCACGGTCGCCTTGGAGCGCGGGTGCAGGATATTGATGTAACGGCGATACGCCACCGCACGCAGCAAGAGCTGCTGCATTCCGGGCACCGCTGCAAAGCGGGTGCAAATATCACCATCCACCGCCCCCGCAATCAGACCATCCACCATGACTATCGCTGCAGTCCAGCCCGCCGGACGCGGAGCGGCAGAAGGCACGACATCAATCAGCGCCGGCGGATTGGCGCCGGAAAAAATGGTGGTTCCCAGAAGATCCATGTGAGCGGTGACCAACGGGAGGTGCGCAAGCTCAGCATCAGAATAAGCTTCGCCGCTCTCCTCCCACGCGGCCCGCTCCGCCCGCGCAAATACGTCCTCGAGTCGGTCCATGGTGGGCAGCGGGGCCACATCGAGGGCGTCATCAAGGCGCAGCGCCAACTGCACGGTTTCATCGATGCGACCTCGCAGCTGGCCCTCCACGAATTGCGTGGCCTTCCACCCAGCGGCTGTGTAGCGCCCATCGGCGGTCAGAACCGGGCGGGCGATACGCGCTCCCGGCACACTGAGTTTCTCGCGTACCTTGGCGGACCAACCAGTCCACGGCCGCGCCTCGGCAAAGACGATATCCCCGACGCGAATCCCGTTATCCCAGGCAGGCCCCACGAGCTCTCCCTGCGTTCGGCGCGGGTGGAACTCGGCGTTGAAGGCGGCAAGAACGGGCTCAGGTGGCAGTGGCATGGGGAAATAGTCCTTAAATTTCGAGCGGCTTACTCGGGCTTGGCGTGATCAGAATTAGCCGGATTCGGGTAGGGCCACGGGTTCGGCTCGCAGGTGACGTCCTCGTCCGGATACACCTCGTTTGGTTCCTTCTCAAAGAGCTTCCCGTTGTTGAGGCTCAGCGTCTGCTGCATCATGACGGGCGCGAGCTTACCCTCGCCACCACAGGGCTGGTGGGCCGCGTAACCAATGGCGTGGCCGAACTCATGGTTGATCAGGTACTGGCGGTAGTTGCCCAAATCCCCCTCAAACGGTGCAGCGCCCCGCACCCAGCGAGACTCGTTGAGGTTGACCGCGGATTCACCGGTAATCGTCGTGTGACACGAGGTTTCCGATTCCAGCTGCGCACCGCACAGCTTTGCGGTGGTCCCCAGTGAAGTCAGCCGGATGTGCGTATCCGGATTGTCATCGGCCTTGACGTGGATGAATTCGAAGTCTCCGTTGGCGGTCCACCCGCGGGGATCGGACAAGGTGGCGTCGACCAGAGCGACCACCGCAGCATCCCCACCGTAGGCGGAGGTGTCCACGCCATTTTCAATTTCCACGGAAAAACGGATGGTCTGTTTTCCACCCTTGCCCGCGTGCATGGTGGAAGGGCCGGCATCGCGGTAGGTTTCATCACCCTGCTCCGTGAAGGCACCGCCGGCTGGCAAGCCATCCTTGGCGGCAGCGACCGCACTGGCGTTGGCAGGATCGGGCCCCTTGGGCAGGGACGGGGTTGCGGTAGCGCTGCTTGTCGACGTCTCCCCTGCCGCCGTCACGTCCGCCTCCTGAGCTGGGGAGCGGAAAACGTCAACGAGCACCCACACGGTGATGACGACCATGACGGGGATCGCCACCACGCGCCACCAGCCATACTCGCGAGCGAAACGCTCCACCGCTGAAAAGCGCTGTGGGTGCTGTCCAAGATCCGCGGGATTCTCCATGGCCATTTAGGCTACCCGCTGAGACGGCGCGCGCGTACTTAGCCCGCGAAACCGACGGTGTGGGCGCGTGCAGTGCCGATTTCTACGTAGACGACTCGCTCGGTGCGCACAATGTAGGAGCGGCCCTTGGTGTCCTTCAATTCGAGGGTGGAGTTCTCCGCCAAGGCATTGTTAATGGTCTGGGTCAGTTCTTCGCGCTCGCCTTCGGCGTGAATAACCAGTTCGCGGGCGGTATCGGCGAAACCAAACTTGATGTCCATGTGGTGTGTCTCCCTTAGATCGTTGTCATTAATCGGTGCCGTGAGGCCTGCGCCCCCGGCGCTCTAATGGCCCCACTATAGCCACGTCCTCTACTATCAAGGTGTGCTTGCCCCGAAATCTTCCCGCGATTCCCGCGAATCCCCTACCTTTGCCGAGCTCGGCGTCGCCGTAGAGATCTGCGATGCCCTCGCTGACAACGGGATTACGCACACCTTCGCCATCCAGGAGCTCACGCTCCCCATCGCGCTCAATGGCCAGGACCTCATTGGTCAAGCTCGCACCGGCATGGGAAAGACCTACGGCTTCGGTGTACCGCTTCTCGATCGCGTCTTCGATGATGCCGACATCCCGGAGCTTGACGGAACCCCCCGCGCGCTGGTCATTGCGCCAACGCGCGAGCTAGCCATCCAGGTCAGCGGGGACTTGCAGGTCGCTGCCGCGAATCTGCCGCTCAGCGTCATCACCTTGTGCGGCGGTCGCCCCTATGAGGAGCAGATCAAACAGATCAACGCAGGCGCGGACGTCGTCGTGGGCACCCCGGGCCGCCTCCTCGATCTCTGCCAGAAGAAGCACTTATCCTTCGATCAGGTCAGCGTTCTTGTATTGGATGAAGCCGACGAGATGCTGGACTTAGGCTTCCTTCCGGATATCGAGAAGATTCTCTCCCTGCTGCACGGCAACCCGCACCAGACCATGCTCTTTTCCGCCACTATGCCTGGCCCCATCGTGACGCTGGCTCGCACCTTCCTGGACCAGCCGGTGCATATCCGTGCCGAATCTGCCGACGCCCAGCAGACCCATGCCTCCACCCGCAAGGTCACCTTCCAAGCGCACCGCATGGACAAGATTGCGGTACTGGGAAAGATCCTGCAGGCTCACGGCCGCGGGCGCACCATCATTTTCACGCGCACGAAGCGCTCGGCGGCCGCCGTCGCGGAGGAGCTGGCGCAGCGCGGGTTCGCGGTGGGCGCGGTTCATGGCGACATGGATCAAAAAGCACGCGAGCGCTCGCTCGATGCCTTCCGCGACGGCACCGTGGAGATTCTCGTGGCCACGGATGTCGCTGCCCGCGGCATCGACATTGATGATGTCACCCACGTCATCAACTATCAGGTTCCGGACGATCCAATGACGTTTGTTCACCGCATCGGCCGTACCGGCCGCGCCGGCCATACGGGCACGGCGGTGACCCTCGTCGGTTACGACGAGCTGGGCAAGTGGCTGGTCATCAACGATGAGCTCGACTTGGGCCAGGCGGAGCCACCGCAGTGGTTCAGCACTTCTCCGGAGCTTATGGAAGCACTGGACATTCCGGAAGGTGTTGCCGAAACGGTCGGCCCACCCACCAAGGTGCTGGGTGCCCCGCGGCGCTCGGGTTCCCCGCGCGGAGACTCCCCGCGTGGCGAATCCACGCGCTCAGCCCGCGCTGCGCGCCGCACTCGTTCCCGTAAACGCAATCCCCGCCAAGGAGGACGCCGATGAGCACCGAGCACGCCCAAGAATCCCCGGTCGACAACGCCGCTGCGAAGAAGGCACCCATTTTGCGTTCCACGAAGGCGGACTGGATTGCCGTGGGCGCGATCAGCGCGGTATGCGCCATCGCCATCGGCGGTGCGGTCATCACCGCACCGATCCACAAGGCTGAGCTCACCCCGGCAGTCGACGCCGCTGCCAACGCCGAGCCAGCGCTTCTCACCGCCGTCCCGAACTCCCTCACCGAATCCTTCAGCCTGCCCAACGCCTTAGTCCCGGGCCAAGCCCGGGCTGTGTCGTCGAAGGGCCTCCTGGTGACCCATGACGGCGACACCCTGAGCGCCACGAATGCTGCCGGCGATGAGGTGTGGACCTATGAGCGCCGCGACGCCGACCTGTGTTCGCTCGGCACGGCATGGAACAAGATTGTCGCTTCCTATGATGCGGGCAACGGCTGCGGTGATGTGGTGGCGATCGATGCTGCCTCCGGCCAGTATTCCGATACCCGCAGCGCCCGCAATTCCGACGAGGTGGTCCCCATCGTCTCGAACGACCGCGTGGGAACTGTCTCCGCCGAGCGGGTAGAGCTGTGGCGCTCCGACCTCGTGCGCACGGTGGAGTACGGCGATGTCGATGCCAAGCAGGAACCCAACATGCAGCCTCACGAGGACTGCGCCATCACATCAGCGCTGACCCGTACCGAGACGATGGCAGTGACCGAATCCTGCCCGGATTCCCCGGATGCCACGTGGTTGCGTATCCAGACCGCCACACCGGAGGATTCCCGCTCCCCGGAGATTTCCAAAGACATCAAGATCGAGGATCCGGGCGCGCGCCTCGTCGCCTACGGTCAGGAGGCGGCCGCAGTCTTCTTGCCGGGCGATACGCCTCGCATTGTGTCCTATAACTTTGAGGGTGAAGCGCTGTCGTCCACGGACGTGGAACCTTCGACGTCCATCATCAACTCCGCCTCCCCCTTTGCTCCTGCCGTAGCCGATCTGCCCCACCACATGACGTGGTTTGATGGCGAGCGCCTCTACCTCTTTACGCCAACTCAGCTCAAGGTTGACCACGTTTTAGAGCAAGCGCTGGGCACCGGCATTGCCGTTGACGAACGCGTTCTCGTGCCCACTGAAGAAGGAATCGACGTGGTGGATTGGTCCTCCGGTAAGACGGAGCGCACCATCCCCGTCGACCGCGATGGCTATTCAGGCCCGATTTCGCTGACCTTGTCCGGCACGGTCATCGTTGAACAGCGCGGGGATACTGCCGTGGCGCTCAAGGCATCCTAGAAGTGGCTTTCAGCCCATTGCGCCGCCTCGGGCCGCACCATGAGCAGGTACAGCACCAACCCGGCGCTCGCTAGGGTTAGTGCACCGAGTAGGGCTGAGCCCCCACTGAACATCTGGAAGGCGATGGCGCCCAGGATGAATTCCACGAGCACGATGGCGCCGCGCCCCCAGCGTTTGCCTTTCACGAAGGCCCAGGAGCCGACGATGACAAAGCCGAAGACGATAAAAATGAAGATGGCCGTGCCCAGGCCGACGAAGCCCGTCGCGCCTGAGTCGGAAACCATCGAGTCGTTTTCAGCGCCAGATACCTCACGGACGATGAGGAAAATGCCAAAGATGATAACGGCGATGGACTGAACCACCGCGATGCCCGCCGCCGCGATGACCGCAGGCGGCGCGCCATTCCCTACGGTCCGGGGAGACGTAGCCGATGACTGTTTCTTCTTCTTGTTCACGGCCGCTTAGTCTACTTCTTACCCCGACGGTTTAGCCCATCTCCACACCGCAGACTCCCCCGCCCCGCAGACACAGTCCGCGGCGTTCAGCTGAACCTTCCCACACGCCCAGGCTTCGGGGGCAGAGGACTGAGTATGGATTTGACGCGATCCAGGTCACCACACTCACAGTTCTACCCCCATCAACGCTGGTAGACGGATTATTGACAGCCTTCTTACAGCCTCCAATCCATTAGTAAATCCTAAACCGACCACATTTATTTAGTGACTTTGGACACTTTTTGCCCTTTACCCCTAGCGGACTTTGAGTAAACGTGTCATTATTCTCAGGTAGCAAAAACAACGAGCTGTTAAATCAGTTCATAACTCGGAGCAAACTTCGAGTTAACAGAAAGTGAACCACGGCGGCGTCGACGCTGGCCCCAACTCGAGACAGGGCCCCACTGACCGCAGACCAGTCCACTTCACCCCGTAGCACTCGGAACAGTTCACAGCTGTGAACTGCCCTAGGTGCGCCTACTTTTCACCCACTGCTGTCAAAAATTTGTTAGGAGATTTCAATCATGGATTGGCGCCACGAAGCTGTTTGCCGCGACGAAGACCCGGAGCTCTTCTTCCCCGTCGGTAACTCCGGCCCTGCTCTCACCCAGATCGCTAAGGCCAAGCTGGTCTGCAACCGCTGCCCAGTTGCCTCTTCCTGCCTCAAGTGGGCCCTGGAATCCGGCCAGGACGCCGGTGTCTGGGGCGGTCTCTCTGAGGAGGAGCGCCGCGCCATCAAGCGCCGCAACCGCAGCCGCGCCCGCGCTCGCGTTTCCGCCTAAAGAACCCTCAGAAGGCACACCCCCGATTAACACTCCGGCATACCCTGCCGCTACAGTTAAATAAGTTCATTTACCCTTAACAGAAGGAGTACGCGATGAGCAAGCGTGGCCGTAAGCGCAAGGATCGCCGTAAGAAGTCCGCTAACCACGGCAAGCGTCCTAACGCATAACGTCAGCATTCAGGGCTCGTTTCCTTCCTCATTCCGAGGACGGGAACGAGCCCTTTGCTTATGCGCCGAGGCCTAGCCCCAGGTGATTTCAGTCCGCGTAATCTCCACGCAAATGCGCTGGCGCAGTGACTGCGGTGCAGCCTGTCCCCCGCAACATTTGCGCACAAGCGCTCGGACTACTTCTTCACTCTCGACGCGTTGCTGACAGGCATCACACTGCGCGAGGTGCTCGCGGATTTCCAGTGCTCGCGCATAGCTCGTTGATTCATCGAACAGCTCCCGAAAGAGCGCTTCAACCTCGGGAGAGTTACACGCACCGCAATTGCGTCCTGTTGCGCGTTCCATTACTTCTCCTCCATCTCTGGGTGGTTGCGACCAATGCCTTTTTCTCGTGCTACGTCCTTCAACGCCGCGCGGAGTAGTTTTCTTCCGCGGTGGAGGCGGCTCATGACCGTCCCCAACGGGGTGCCCATCACTTCTGCGATTTCCTTATAAGCCAAACCCACCACATCCGAGTAGTACACCACCATTCGGTAATCCTCCGGTAGGTCATTCATGGCCTCGGAAATCTCCGAGTCCGGCATCTGCTTGAGCGCTTCAACCTCCGCTGATTCCAGGCCCGTGGAGTCATGCCCGGACGTGGTATACAGCTGAAAGTCACTAAGCTCATCCGCGGAGGATTCCACCGGGCGGCGCTTGGCCTTCCGGTAGGAGTTGATGTAGGTATTCGTCATAATGCGGTACAGCCACGCCTTCAAGTTCGTGCCCTGTTTAAAGGAATCGAAGTTGCTAAAGGCCTTGAGGTAGGTCTCCTGGATCAAATCCTCTGCATCTTGCGGGTTCCGCGTCAGACGCATCGCTCCGCCGTAGAGCTGGTCCAGCAAGGGCAAGGCTTGCTCCTCAAACAACCGCTGTTTCTGAAGCGTCTCGCTCGTCGTTTCTGTGGCCATACCGACCATCCTAGCGCTCCGGACTAGGGTGGTTTATATGTCCAAGAAGACCCCGCGTGCCGCTACCCCCGCTCTCAAACTCCTCGAAGAGGCAGGTATTGACCACCGCGTCTCTACCTTCGACGGCGGTCGCGAAAATTTCGGCGAGGCAGCCGCTGCGGCCCTCGATGTTGCTCCTGAACGCATCTTCAAAACCCTCGTCATCGATCTGAGCGCCGGCAAAGGCCCCAAGCGCCAGCTCGCCGTGTGCGTCCTTCCGGTTACCAACCAGCTCAGCCTCAAGAAGGCCGCCGCCGCTTTCGGTGCGTCCAAGGCCACAATGGCCGCGCCTGCCGACGCCTCCAAGTCCTCCGGCTACATCCCCGGCGGTATCTCCCCGTTAGGACACAAGCATGTCTTACCCACCGTTGTTGACGAGACGGCGCTACTCTTCGACACCATCTTTTTCTCCGGCGGCAAGCGTGGCCTCGACATCGAGATGAACCCGGAGGATCTCCCCCGCGTCCTGGAGCTCTCCTTCGCCGACGTGCTCGCCGACTAGTTCTGCCGACTAGAGCTCGCGTACTAGAACAGGGTGGCGGCCGGTGGTTCGTCGATAAGCTCTGCGTAGTCGTTGCGCACGTTGCCCACTGCGGGGTCCGCCGGGTGTGCCTGAAAGCCGCGCACAGAGCTCGGCTCCAACAGCGCCTCCCCCGCCAGCCAAGGTGCGATCTCATCTGTAGTCAGAAACTTGGGTAGCCGGTGATGCAGCCACGCCATCTCCTCAGTGGCATCCGTGGTCACCATCGTGGCTGAGAGCCTCTCCATCCCCGTGGCCCACAAACCAGCCGCCCACAGTAGGCCGTCGGACCCGGTCACATAATAGGGCTGCTTCTTGGCCTTCTTATCTTCACCGGCTTTCCACTCGTAGTAACCATCCAGCGGGATAACGCAGCGCTGAGCTTTGAAGGCATCCCGGAAGGAAGGTTTCTGCGCCACAGTCTCCGCGCGGGCATTAAACAGCGGTGGGCCGTCGAGGTCCTTCTTCCAGTGCGGGATAAGCCCCCAGCGCGCTGGCTCCACGCGGGCGGTCTCCTCCGCAACCCGCACGATGGCGATGGGCTGGGTCGGAGCAATGTTATAGCGTGCCGGCGGCAGGCCTTCCGGCGCATGAACTTCCGTAATGGATTCCCACGCTCCGACTTCCTCCAGTAGGGACTCGGTGAACAGAACAAATCTTCCGCACATGCCCTTTATTATGGACTACATGTCTGCTTACTGGAGTGCTCCCCAACCCACCGGCCCGCTGTCCTGGACTCAAGAAGTCCCCGGATCGAAGTCGATGACCAACCGCGCCCTCATCCTCGCCGCGTTGGCTGACTCCCCCTCTATCATCTACAACCCGCTGGTCTCCCGCGATACCGACCTTATGAAGGAAGCCTTGAAGGCCATGGGCGTAGGTATCTCTGACTGGGGCCCGCACCTGCGCGTGACGCCGGGCCAGCTGCATGGGGCGACCGTCGATTGTGGCCTGGCTGGCACGATCATGCGCTTCTTGCCTCCGGTGGCAGCGCTGGCGGATGGGCCCGTTGTCATCGACGGTGACCCTTATGCCCGCAAGCGCCCCATGTCCACCATGACGAAGGCCTTACGTGAGTTGGGCGTCGACATCGAAGGCGATAGCCTGCCACTTAGCATCACGCCCCATGGAATTCCGGAGGGCTCCGAAGTCATCATTGATGCCTCCGCTTCTTCCCAGTTCGTCTCCGGCTTGCTCCTGGCCGGGGCGCGGTACCGCAACGGCATCAGCGTGCGCCACGAAGGCGGCACGGTCCCTTCCCAGCCCCACATCCTGATGACCATCGGCATGCTGCGTGACGCCGGCGTGCATGTGGTCGCGGGCGAGGATAATTGGGTCGTGCGTCCTGGAAAGATTGACGGCCGCGAGTGGTACATCGAACCGGACCTGTCCAACGCCACGCCCTTCCTGGCTGCAGCGGCCGTCGCCGGCGGCAGCGTGAGTATTCCGAACTGGCCGGAGGAAACGGACCAGCCGGGTGATGCTTTCCGCGGCATCCTGGAACAGATGGGGGCACAGGTTGAGTACGTCCCACAGGCACCCCGCCAGGATCCCTACCTGAAGGTCACCGGCCCGGAGGAGGGCCTAGCAGGCCTGCGCGGTATCGATCTCGACATGGGAGATATCGGTGAACTCACCCCGACCGTGACTGCGCTGTGCGCGCTGGCCTCAACGCCATCGACTCTGACCGGCATCGCGCACCTGCGCGGCCACGAGACGGACCGTCTGGCGGCCCTCGCTACCGAGATCAACGGCTTGGGCGGCAACGTCACCGAGCTTGACGACGGCCTCCGCATCACCCCTGCCCCACTCCACGGCGGCCAGTGGCACTCCTACGCCGACCACCGCATGGCCACCGCCGGCGCCATCATCGGCCTGGCAGTCGAAGGGGTCGAGGTCGAGGACATCGATACCACGTCCAAGACTCTGCCCGGCTTCGCCGGGATGTGGGAGGCCATGATCCGTGGCTAGGCGCGCGAGCAGCTATGACGAATCCGATGTCCGCATCCGGCCCGGCAAAGGCTCGCGCCCGCGCACGAAGGACCGCCCAAAGCACAAGGATGCCAAGTTCGGCATGGTGATCACCAAGGACCGCGGGCGCTGGGGGGTTGCCCTTGATAACGATGGCCCAGTCGTCACCGCGATGCGCGCCCGCGAGATGGGCCGCACGCCCGTCGAGGTCGGCGACCGCGTCGGCGTCGTGGGCGATACCTCCGGGCGCAAGGACACCTTGGCACGCATCGTCAAGCTGGAGGAACGCCGTTCCGTCCTCCGGCGCACCGCGGATGACACTGACCCTTATGAGCGCATCGTGGTGGCGAATGCGGACCGCCTGCTCATCGTCAGCGCCGTGGCGGATCCACCGCCGCGCTCTGGATTCGTGGAGCGTGCCCTCATCGCGGCCTTTGCCGGCAATATCCAGCCGGTCCTGTGCCTGACGAAGACCGACCTCACCGACCCCACTCCATTTGCCCAAGAGTTTGCCGACTTGGATGTCACGGTGGTGGAGGCCGGCGTCGACGATGGACTGGAGCAGGTCTGCGCCGCAATTGATGGACATGTCACGGCGCTCATCGGCCACTCCGGTGTGGGTAAATCAACCTTGGTCAACCGGCTTGTCCCAGACGCCAACCGCGAAACCGGTGAGGTTTCTGCGGTGGGCAAGGGCCGCCACACCTCGACGCAGTCGGTGGCATTGCGCCTGCCGGCGGAAGGAAGCACGCCGAATGGCGGGTGGATCATTGATACGCCCGGCATCCGCTCCTTTGGATTGGCCCACATTGATGCCGAGAACGTCATCGAGGTCTTCGATGATCTGGCCGAAGCCATCGAGGACTGCCCGCGCGGCTGCACGCATGCTGGGCCGCCCGCGGATCCGGAGTGCGGGTTGGACTTGAGCATCGAGGAAGGCACTGCTTCTGCGCGCCGTCGCGATGCAGTGCGGGGCCTTTTGGCCTCCCTGCGCACCAACGTCGATTGGGCTTAGGCCCCATTGGGGCCTAAGCGTCGGCTCTTTAGGCCTTAAGCCCTAAGGCTTAGGCCGGAAGCATGGCCGCCAGCTGCGGCGGCAGGACGGTCTTCAGGAAGGGGCTGGCTGCGCGAAGAGCCATAAAGAGCACCGTCAGGGCGCCGGATACTCCGAGGATGATGGCGCCACCCTTGTCGATGTTGGAGGAGGTGTTATCACCGCTCGGTGCCTTCTTGTTGAACTCTTCCTTCTTGGCACACGCATCGAGAGCCTTGACGTACTCCGGCGCGATGTCGCGGAAAGTCTCGGCTACCTTGATGTTGTTCTTAGCGCGCTTGACGGCGTCCTCGTCACCGAGCTCGACCTCTGCCTCATAGCCAGCCAGAGCACGGTAGAGCTCGTCCGATTGGTTCTCTACGTCGCGAGCACGCTTCTCCGCGTCCTTGGGCGAAATCTTAAGGCCATCCTTCAGCAGGCTGCTGTCGACGTCGTTGTCCTTGGACTCCGCGTTCTTGAGGTCGCTGGCTTCGTCCTCGCTCAACGTGATGGTGCACTTGTCATTCTTGATGGAGGTGGTCACCGCACCCGCAGTGGGGGCAGCGATTCCGCCAGCAACAAGTGCGACGGACAAGGTGGAGGTAGCAACTACGCGGCGAAGACGAGAGGAAGTCATGCTGAGGGGACCTTTCGATCGAGCTGAGTTTTACTCCAGCAGACTATCAGCATTTAGCCCAACTTGGGCAGGTAATCACCGAACTCCTTGTATACAGCGAAGCCGATGCTGATAATTCCGAAGAGAATGGCGACGATAACCCCCATCGGTCCTTGCGAGGAGCCCTCAACGATGCGCAGCCACGGAGTCTTAGGCATCACGGCCATGTTGGGGTCCGGATTGTTGGGGTCAGGTTCGCTGGGAGCCGCTTCCTGAGCAGAGCTCCCCTGCACGGTCTGATTTGTCTGCGCTGCCGGCGCTACTGCTTCCTCTGCCCCGGCAATTGGTGCTGAAACGAGGGTTGTGACGCTCAGGGCTGCAGCGGTGATAAGGCTAGCAAGGCGAGTTGCCTTCATGATGGTGCTCCTTTTCTCAAGCAATGGCAATAAGGGCTTAGAGTAGCACCACCACTCGCGTTAGGGCTGTTAACGCTGGTGATCCTAGAGCAGTTCTACGAGGATGGGCAGCTCGGTGGGATCATAGAAAGCCATGAAGTTATCTAGGGCATCACCGACGGCGAGTTCGGCGTCTTCGTCGCCGAGGTCAGCATTGTCGATAGCGGCGATAGCCTTGGCGGTGGCAGCCTCGGATTCCTCGATGTCCACGTGGATAGCTTGCAGATTGTCCTTCGTGATAGTGGCCGGGTTGAGCGCCACGACTGGTTCACCCATGTCCGGCTTCGGGGTCACTACGGACTCGTCCACGTCGACGGAAATGACGACTCGGCGGTGCGGGAACTTGTCCTCATCGCCGATGGCCAAGAGCCGCAGGGAGGCCATGGAAGCCTCGAGGAAGGCAGAGTATTCGATCTCTTCTTCGTCGCCCTCCGTGTAAAACTCGCGCAGCGCCGGGGTTACTGTAAATCCCCAGCCGCTGCGGGCGGCAAGCTGGCCGGTTTCTTCCAGCTCTGTCAGCATGGCAAAAGTGGCTGGCAGGAAGACGCGCACATCCTTCGACACTTAGAACTCACCTTCAATGTCGAAGACTGCCTGGACTTCCACGCTGGTGCGGTCAAAGACCGTGTAGAGCATGCCCACCATGCCATTTTCCACCGCGGCGCGGACGTTGACGATGGAATCATCTACCATGACGCAGTCATTAATCGGCAGGTCGATAGCGTCCGCTGCAGCCTGGAAGGCGGCACGATCCGGCTTCTCCGCACCGACCTCGCCGGAAAGCACGACGGCATCAACGATGCCGCGGTATTCCCACTCGCGAATGTGCTCAGCGCCTGGGCCGCCCGGATCGTTAGAGAGAATAGCGGTGGCGACTCCGTTGGATTTCGCGGCGGCGAACAGCTCCCGCCAGCGCTTGACGTCTTCTTCGGTGCCGTCAAGCACGCCTACAAAATCGACGATGAGTCCACGCATATTATCTACCCTTCGCATTGAGCTGTGTTTATCGTCCGAAAGTATAGCGAACATACCGCCCGCCTGCTCCCACAGGCCAAGGCGCAGCGCCTTCTAGCCGAGGATCCCGCCAGCGTGGCACAATGAACGTGCGTCCAGCTTCCTTTCCTCCGCTCGCCTTCTCCTGCCCGAACGCCTTTCTCCGCGCTGCTCATCGCGGATAAGGACCGGATTCCGCATGTACACCCCCATCCCCGGCATGAGCCATCTGCAGCTCTATGTTGCTCCACAGCGTATCCGCTATGAGCGCGAGCCCACTGCTGGTGATCTCGCCACGCGTGACGAGATCCACGGGCTCGTCGTCATTGTTTTAGAAGTAGCCGCCGCTTTGCGGCCGATGAGCCATCTCAACAACCCGCGCTTTGCTCCAGAAATCATCACCCATGTACGCGCGTGGCGGAAGGCCCATGCAGCGGCAGAGCTCCGCGGGGGCATGGCACTCACCAGCTTGCATGCGCGCGCAAACGGCGAGTTCTTCGGTTCAGTGCTGATAGGTTCGCACCAGCGTGCTTTCACCGGCTCCGCAGCCGGGCGGCACATACGTTCCTTCCGGTTACTCTCAGTCGGCCCCAGCCCCAGTATCGCTGGAAGCGACCGGCAGGCTACGGGAGGCTAAACAAAAAGCCAAGGGATAACCTTGGCTGGAAACTGCGGGAGATTAAAAAAGCGAACCGAGCTTGATCAAGATGGGCGTCCAATCGATGCCGGCGAACGCCGCGGACGCACTCACCAGGGCCAAGCTGATACCGCCAAACATGGTGGCTCCGACCACAGGCAGGTTCTTTGCAGCTTCCTCGGAGGTTTCCGGAGCAGACGCAGCGCCGCACTGAGTGGCCACGGTGTCCTGGGAGCTGAGCACGGCGTCCTTGGAGGACTCATCGTCCTGCGAGCTCAAGACGGAAGAGAGCTGGCACTGCTCCTCGGGAGCAAGCTCGATAGCCGACGCAGCTGCGCCGCCGCCCAACAGGGTGGCAGATGCGAACACGGAGAGACCTACTCGCAGAGACAAGCGGCGCATATTAACTCAACCTTCCGAAGCAGAACAATTAATAATTTGACAGTATATACCTAACTGCTTCCAATAAAAAGGCGCCGTGGGGAGTTCTTCCCACACGGCGCCTCATCACTTTCCGCGCTTTCTAGCGCCCGCGCGCCAACGCAGTTTCAAGCCGCGGCAGATTAAGCTTCCGCTTCCGCGTTTGCTTCACCCGCTGCGCTCGCCTCTTCCTGGGCCTTGAACTGCTTGCGCAACATGAACAGCTGGCGGACGGTTTCTTCCTTCACTGCGTCGTTCATGGCGTTAAACATGTCGCCGCCCTCCTTCTGGTATTCCACCAGGGGATCGCGCTGCGCCATAGCGCGCAGGCCAATGCCTTCCTTGAGGTAATCCATCTCATAAAGGTGCTCGCGCCACTTCTGATCGATGATCGGCAGAATGATCATGCGCTCGGTATTGCGCATCTGGTTCTCACCGCCGATGGCAGTCACAGCGTCTTCGAGCTTGTCGTACTCAGAGTTGGCATCAGCCAAGAGGGCATCGCGCAGCTGCTCCGCAGATAGTTCACCGGCGGCGCCGTATTCGGTGCCGTCAACGAGCTCCTCATGCGTCATGGTCGGCCCGTACAGGGACTCCAGCGCATTCCACAGCTCATCGAGATTCCAGTCCTCCACGTAACCGGTAGCAGTAGCCCCTGCCACGTAGGCGGACACGGTGTCATTGATCATCGTCCGAATGTTGTCCTTGATGTCGTTAGCCTCAAGGATGTCGTGGCGGGTGGCGTACACCACCTTGCGCTGCTCGTTAAGAACCTCGTCGTACTTGAGCACGTTCTTACGCATCTCGAAGTTCTGGTTCTCCACCTGTGCCTGCGCACCCTTGATAGAGTTCGACACCATCTTGGCCTCAATCGGCACGTCATCCGGCACGTTGAGGCGGTTCATCATGTTCTCCATGGACTGGCCCACGAAGCGCACCATGAGCTCATCGCGCATGGACAGGTAGAAGCGGGTCTCTCCCGGGTCACCCTGACGTCCGGAACGGCCACGCAGCTGGTTATCAATACGGCGCGACTCGTGGCGCTCGGTGCCCAGCACGTAGAGGCCGCCGGCCTCACGGACCTCATCGCCCATCTTCTTGGAGCGTTCCCTCTCCTGCTCGATCTCAGCGTCCCAGGCTTCCTGGTACTTCTCCTCGTCCTCGAAGGGATCGAGGCCGCGGTCCCGCAGCTTCTCATCCAGGATGACCTCGGGGTTGCCACCGAGCACGATATCGGTACCACGGCCGGCCATGTTGGTTGCCACGGTGACGGTGCCAGGGCGGCCAGCACGGGCGACGATCTGGCCCTCTTCCTCGTGGTGCTTGGCGTTGAGCACCGAGTGCTTGACGCCGCGCTTGCTCAGCAGCTGGGAGAGGTACTCGGAGCGTTCCACGGAGGTGGTACCAACGAGCACCGGCTGACCGGCAGCCACGTGCTCCTCGATGTCATCGACCACCGCAGCGAACTTCGCTTCCTGGGTCTTGTAGATGCGGTCGGAGTGGTCGGTACGCTGGTTCGGCTTGTTGGTCGGAATCGGCACCACGTCGAGACCGTAAATGGAGTGCAGCTCGGCCGCCTCAGTTTCTGCGGTACCGGTCATGCCGGAAATCTTGTCGTAAAGGCGGAAGTAGTTCTGGAGGGTAACGGTCGCCAGCGTCTGGTTCTCGTTCTTGATCTCCACCTCTTCCTTCGCCTCAATGGCCTGGTGCATACCTTCGTTGTAACGGCGACCAGCCAGCACGCGGCCGGTGAATCCATCCACGATGAGGACCTCGCCATTGCGGACGATGTAGTCCTTATCGCGGGTGAAGAGCTCCTTCGCCTTCAAAGCGTTATTGAGGTAGGACACCAGCTGGGAGTGCTCAGGTGCGTAGAGGTTTTCAATGCCCAGCTGGTCTTCGACGAATTCCACGCCTTCCTCAAGCACACCAATGGTGCGCTTCTTGTGGTCCACCTCGTAGTGGATGCCTTCGCGCATCTTCGGGGCCAGCTTGGAAAAGACTCCGTAGAACTGAGAGGACCCATCGACCGGGCCGGAAATGATGAGCGGGGTACGCGCCTCATCGATCAGAATGGAGTCAACCTCATCCACGATGCAGTAGTTGTGGCCGCGCTGGACGGTTTCATCGAGTGAGCGGACCATGTTGTCGCGCAGGTAGTCAAAGCCCAGCTCATTGTTCGTGCCGTACGTGACGTCGCAGGCATAGGCTTCCTTGCGCTCTGCAGGGCGCATCTCGGAGAGGATGACGCCGACGGACAGCCCCAGCCAGCGGTGAACACGGCCCATCATCTCGGCGTCACGCTTAGCCAGGTAGTCGTTGACGGTCACGATGTGGACGCCTTTGCCTTCGAGGGCGTTAAGGTAGGCCGGCAGCAGTGAGGTCAGGGTCTTACCCTCACCAGTGCGCATCTCGGCAACGTTGCCAAAGTGCAGGGCGGCACCGCCCATGATCTGCACCTTGTAGTGCTTCTGGTCGAGCACGCGCCAGGCGGCTTCACGCACGGTGGCGAATGCTTCGAGAAGCATGTCATTCATCTTTTCGCCATCCGCCAGACGCTTCTTAAACTCGTCTGTCTTAGCCTTAAGCTCGTCGTCCGACAGCGCCGCGAATTTATCTTCTAGGGCAATAACATCATCAGCAATTTTAGCCAGGCGCTTGACGGTGCGTCCCTCACCGGCACGGAGCAGCTTGGAAAGTCCAAACACGTCTAGATAGTCCTTCTGGTCGCGACAATAAAGTTAACTCGTCGCCATTGTACTCACTAGCTTTTCCGTATCGATTCGCCACCCAACCCAAAACGCAAAATCCGATACTTAACCCGCGCCCGCACGCGCGCCCATCCTGTGTTTTCTCAGAACCGAAGAGCTAGTCGTCCAAAGAGCTGTGCGCCGCAGCCAACTGCTAACAGTTGCGCGTCTCACAACGAAGGTTTATATAAGGGCGCGACAAGGGCGCCCACGTCCCCAACCCGCAGTCCCCTACTCACCCGGACGCAGAACGAGACAGAACAGGAAAGACTATGCAGTTCTCCAAGATTGCCGTAGCTACCGCTACCTCCGCAGCTTTAGCTTTGAGAACCATAACCGCCCCCGCCGCCGTGGCTGATGATTCTGAAGCACCGCGCGGTGGTAGCGCCATGTGGACCTATGACGCGATCATGACCGGAACCATGGATGCCATCGCCACTTCCCACCGCCCAGGGTCGCATCCCACCGAAAACTTCGGACTGGATCTGATTCTGTTCGCCCCAGTGGCCTTGCTCATGCTGCCACTGCAAAAGCTAGCTGAGGCCGAAGTGCACCTGTCCAGCCAATTCGGAGTATAGCTGCGTCGCGAGGCGATAAACGAAAACACGTTTCCCCGCGCTGCATGTTCAGCGCGGGGAAACGTGTTGTAGCCGGGATAATTTTCCCGAAGGGCTTAATACTTAGCCCTTAGGACGCTTAGCCCTTAAGCGTCCGTCAGGGAGATAAGGCCGTAGTCGAAGGCGTGGCGGCGGTAGACCACGGACGGCTTGTTGTTCTCCTCGTTGATGAAGAGGTAGAAGTCGTGGCCGACCAGCTCCATCTCGCTGAGTGCATCATCCACGGACATCGGGGTAGCCGGGTGCTCCTTGAAGCGCACAACCTGGCCCGGGCGAACGTCCTCGACGGTCTCTGCGTACGGATCGATGTAGCGTTCTTCCTTACCGGGCTTAGCCGCTTCAGCCTCGGCGACCAGCTCGGCAGCAATCTGACCGGTACCCTTCTGGGCGCGGTGGCCGGACTTCACGTTCTCGCGGCGCACCTTTACCTTACGCAGGGAGCGCTCCATCTTGCCCAGCGCGGTCTCGAGTGCCGCGTAGAACGAATCTTCCTTAGCCTCAGCGCGGGCGATGTGCCCCTTGCCGGTAGCGGTAATCTGCAGGCGCTCTGCCTCAGACTCGCGGCGCGGGTTCGGCTCGTGCTGCAGCTCCACGTGGAAGAAGGTCAGGGTCGGATCGAGGCGCTCGATCTTGGCTAGCTTTTCAGTGACACGTTCCTGGAAGTGCTCCGGAACCTCCACGTTACGACCGGTGATGGTGACCTGAGCGTTGGTCTGCTGGGACATGTAATGCCTCCCTTTACTCGTGGGGACTGAATGACTGCACATTCTGCGGACCTCATTCAAGCCTGTGATTCGGGGCTTAGTGTCCGCTTCCCTGTGACACCCCTCATGCTACCACTGGTCATAACCAACGGGTTCACTGGCCCCCTCTACAGACGCTGGATGTCGCTCCACCCTACGCATCTGCCAGGGCAATCGCCCCCGCCACGTCACCCCCGACGGCCCACACGCGAGCTGCGCTGGCGCGGAGTGTCGCGCCGGTCGTGATGATGTCGTCGACAAGCAGCACGCTGCGCCCCGCCAACGTACGGGCGGCCGGCAGCAACCGCACGGCACTGCGCATATTGTCTGTGCGCTCCGCTGCGTTGAGCTGCGACTGATCCGCACTGCCTTCGGCCGTCATCAAGGCATTAACCACGTCCCAACCAGGAAGCCGAGCAGACGCCGCCTGGCACAGCGCGGTCACCGGATCACCACCACGCTTGCGGGCCGACGACGCCCGTGTCGGGGCGGGCACCAACAGCGCGGTCTCCGGAATCTCGCCGCGGGCGCGCAGGTAGTCGATGCCAGCGGCAAGCACCGCGCCTAAGTGCGCGCGCACCGCCTGGTGTCCGCGTTCCTTCATCGCGATGATGACCCCGCGGCGAGTATCGGAATACGGTCCGAGCGCCCACGCCGGAAACCCTAATGGCTGGGGACGTTCCACACGGCGCGGAATCTGGCGCAGGTGGTGCTGGCAGGCAGCGCACAGCACGCCACCCGCAGAGGTCTCACCCCCGCACCCGGCGCACGGGCGCGGCAGGAACAGCTCCATGAGCGCGGCGGTGGCCTCACCTATCCCCCGATGTTTCGGCATGCGCCCAACTCTAGCCTGACTCCTGAGCTGTCCTCTAACGAGCGATAATCGGAGAGGAACGCACTCCCTGCAGGCCCTCAACCTCGCGCCAATAAGAACGCTCGGATCCACCCGCGGGAAGTTGCAGCAGCGCATGCGCATCGGTGACATAAAGCGTCGACGGCGAAGAGGCCACCGCGACCACGGGTGCGGTGATATTTCCGGTGGGCAGTGTGGTGGCCGACGATCCGTCTTGCTCGATGCGCCACACCGGAGAGCTCGACGCCGAGGTACCCACGAGCAGGGAGCCGTCTGTCTGCCACTCCACCGACAAAGCAGAGCCGGCCAGCTCTGGGCCCACCTGGTGAACGTTGACGATGCGCCGCTCACCCGACGTCGCGCGGGCAACCACACCGGTATAAATGCTGCCATCGATAATCATGGCGATACGCGCTCCCGTCAGGGACAGCCGGATGACGGAGATTTCGCCTTCCACGTTCTCTAATGCGGAGGTGTCCACCTCCGCGGTGCTCAGCTCGCCGGTGGCCGGCGAGCGTGTCACGCGGACCACGTGCTTGCCGTCGACGACGGTCCACGCCACCTGTCCTCCCACCTCGAAGGTGGGGCGGGCTAAAGTTTCACCCTTGACCGAATCCTTGAGCTCGTGGCCGAGCTCGCCCATCGCCAGCTGTGACTCCTTCTCAGAGCGCTTGCGTACCGCGGCGACCATGCCCTCATCGGAGACGTCCGCGGACTGGATATCGTGAATCTGCCCGGCCATTCCCTGCACCTCGGTGCTGCCTTCACCTTTAACCTCGAGGAGTGAGCCGTCATTGACCGCGTAGAGCTTAGGCACGGACTGGGCAGCCACCTCTGGGTTGAACTCAGCAAAGTCATCGATGGTCATTTCCTCCATGCCGTCGACAAGCGGGCTGCCATCGATGGTGGCGCGCACTGAATTCGTGATCTCTGCGTTGTTGAGGGTCCAGACCAACTGGGCGGCGAACTTGAGGCGCTCCTCCTGGGTCATTCCTGCCATCCCGCTGAACTCGTAGACGCCATCGTTGATTCCCAAGAAGGTAGCGTCCTTGGGGCTTAAGGTGGACGTCGCCGGCGCGATATCGGAGGACGGCCCCTGCAGCAGCAGGGTCACTAGCTCCGAGGCGATTGACTCCTTCCCCGAATAGAGCCAACGACGGTCCGCCACCAGCAGGCGTTGGGTTGTATCGAAAAAGTACAGCGACTGCGGCCGGTAGCGGTTGCGCAGTTCGGTGCGCTCAATCACAGCACCAGTGGGCAAATCCGTGATGCGCCATTGCCCATTGAACTGGCGCAGTCGGACGGTTGCTTCGATGCGCGAATTATCGGGGACATAAGCCCCGCCATTGGCCAAACGGCCAATAATATTGCCGCGGACCGAGTATTCCAGGTCGCCGTCTTCCATATTGGACGTCACGAGATCGATGGAATCCACCACCAGAACGGTATCCGTGGGGTCCCAGGAATTAGCTATATTCGTCGAAAGGAAGGTGCGGGCGGCGGCGTAGTTACCGGTGGGAATCGCCACCGCCGAATAGAAGTCACGCACGAGGAGATCAGGCTCGCTATCTGTACGCGGTTCGACGACAGCATCGTCTGCCCGGTCATGCGGTTCGAAAGTCCCGATCACTTGCGGATCCGTGTTGTTCGGCAAGGTCGAGCACCCGACGAGGGCTATGAGCGCAACGCAGCTGAACACTGCGAGTGGGCGGCGGGCCGGCATCATCGCTGGGCCTCCTCCTCGAAATCAGGAACGGTGTTGTGATTGAAAGGCGTGTCCACGCCACGGGATTCGCGCTCTGAAGGCCACACGATTCCTGTGTCCGACTCACCTTTAAACACAGGCATGCCCGGCTCCGAGGTCACCTCGAGCGCGGATTGTTCTTCTGCCTCGACCTGCTCCGGGGCGCCCGGCACCTCCAGAGCGATGGGCTCAGACTCAACCGTCTGGCCTGGTGTGCGCGGCAGGATCAGCCGGAAGCGCGAGCCCACGCCGAAGTAGCCAATAGCGTCCAACGTACCGCCGTGCAGCACCGCATCCTCGCGGGCGATGGCAAGGCCCAGACCGGTTCCGCCAGAATGGCGTTTACGGGAAGAATCCGCGCGCCAGAAGCGGTTGAACACCAACTCCTCCTGGCCCTCCTTGAGGCCGACACCGGAGTCGGTGACAGCGATGCCGACGGCGTCCTCCGTCGCCCCGATATCCACGGTGACGGGTTTGCCTTCAGAGTGATCAATGGCGTTCGCGAGCAGGTTGCGCAGGATGCGCTCGACACGCCGTGAATCGCATTCGACGGCCACGGGTTCCTCCGGAACATGCACGATGACCTCCACATCGAGCTCGGCGGCGAGGTGTTCAACCTGGCTCAGTGCGGAGTCTACGCAGGAACGAATATCGATGGAGGCCGTGGACAGATCCGCCACGCCCGCATCGTGGCGAGAGATCTCCAGCAGATCCGCGAGCAAGTCCTCGAAGCGATCCAGCTCCTTAATAAGCAGCTCCGCCGAGCGCTTGGTATAAGGGTTGAACTCATCCGCGTCCGCCGCAATGACATCCGCCGCCATGCGCACCGTGGTCAGTGGCGTGCGCAACTCGTGGGACACGTCGGAGGTGAACTGCCGTTGGAGATCGCCATACTCCTCCAGTTGGGTGATTTGTTTGGAGAGCTTATCCGCCATGTCGTTGAAGGAGGAGGCAAGGCGGCCCATCTCATCATCCGAGTTGACCACCATGCGCTCACGCAGGTGACCGGCGGCAAAGCGCTGCGCGATGCGCGATGCAGAGCGAATCGGCACGATCACCTGCTGGGTAGCCAGCCACGCGATGCCCACGAGGAGAACCACGACGACCACTCCAGCAGCGGAGAGCAATCCGCGCATGAGCGCCATCGTCGATTCCTCAGACTCCATGGAGAGCACGAGGTAGACCTGGGTATTCGGGATATCACTTTCAATGGGGGTGCCCACCATCAGTGCGTTGTAGGTAGCCCCCGATTGCTGGTCCACCGTGGCGTACTGCTGCACGACTTGGCCCTGACCGACGAGCTCCCGCATGCCATCGGGGATGCGGTAACCCTCCGGTGAGGTGGTGGCTGTGCCGTCGGAGTTCTCCACAAGGATGACCGGCTCGTACACGGCCTGGGCATCAGGTTGCTGTGCCGACATCTGCCCCAGTGCGGCGCGTGCGGAGTTGATACGCACCTGCGTTGAGTTAGCCGTTCCTGTCGCATCAATCTGTTGCTCCACGGCTACGCGGGCGCGGTCGAGCTCTTGCAGCGCGGTGTCCTCTTTCTGGCTCACCAGCTGCTGCGTGAGCACCGACACCAGGGCGTAGGCCAGAATGATCATGACCACCGTGGAGGCCACCAGCATCATGCCCAGCACGCGTGTCTGCAGTGACGTACGCCAGCGCTCGACGATGCCATCCCGGGCTCGCGCTAACCAACCAAAAATAGCGGCAGTCCTTTACTCGGCGGTTTTTCCAGTCTTGTACCCCACACCGCGCACGGTAAGGACGATGTGTGGATCCTCCGGATCGTGCTCAATCTTGGCGCGCAAGCGCTGAACGTGCACGTTGACGAGGCGAGTATCCGAGGCATGGCGGTAACCCCAAACGGATTCGAGCAACGCCTCGCGGGTATGGACCTGCCCGGGCTTGCGGGCCATTTCCAAAAGGAGGTCGAACTCCAGCGGGGTCAACGAAATTTCCTCGCCGCCCTTGCGGGTGACGGTGTGCTCGGGAACGTCGATCAGCAGGTCCCCTACCTCGATGATCTCTCCCGAGCCCCCGTCGATCCGGCGCAGGCGCGCACGGATGCGGGCGATGAGTTCCTTGGGCTTGAAGGGCTTGGTGATGTAGTCATCCGCCCCGGATTCGAGGCCGAGGACCACATCGACGGTGTCCGTCTTCGCCGTGAGCATGACGATGGGCACAGAGGACTCGGTGCGGATGGCACGGCAAATATCGACGCCGTTCATGCCTGGCAGCATGAGATCCAACAGGATCAGATCTGGGTCGTGCTCGCGGAAGGCCGGGATGGCCTCGTTACCATCGTTGACGGCAATAGGTTCCAGCCCCTCTGCCTCAAGCACGATGGTGAGCATTTCGGCGATTGCCGGGTCATCATCCACGACCAAGATTTTCGGTGCCACGTTATTGTTCTCCTACAAGCTCCTTGACAGCTTGGATAATCATATCGGCATCCGCGGTGGCGATCCACTGCCCAGCCCACTGCTGCTGCGCTAGACGACGGTAAGCAGCGGCCGTGCGGGCCTGCAGCCCCGCATCCCGCTCATAGCGATCGCGATGGCGCCCCTCATCCTCCGCCGCCCGGGCTACGGCGCGCTGGCCGGCGACTTCGACGTCAGTGTCCAAGAAGATCTGCAACTGTGGAACGGGAAGGCCAAAACGCTCGAATTCGAGCTCGTAGACCCAGTCAACGATGAGCTCCCCGCCCACCCTTGCGGCGGAGTAGGCGGCGTTCGACGCCACGTAGCGATCCAGGATGAGCAAGGAGTCTGCGGATTCGGCGGCGGCGAGCAGCTGTTCCTTGGCGCCCCACCGATCCAGGGCGAAGAGGGTGGCCATCCCGTAGGCCGAATCGGTGAGATCTCCCATGCGCCCGTAGAGCGCTTCCTGCGCGAGCTGCGCGTGCACGGAGTCTTCGTAGCGCGGGAAGCTTAAGACCGAGACCTCGCAGTCGAGCTCTTCCCGCAGACGCTGGGTGATGGTGTTCTTTCCCGCACCATCGATTCCTTCAATACTGATCAGCATGCTGGCGTACTAGGACAGCGCCTCGATGAAGGGCTCGAGGTCGTAGTCCTCCTCGACGCCTTCGAGCAGCTCGAGGGCGTGCTCGTTGAGGTTCTCGCTCCCGGAACCGGCCAGATCACGAATGAATGGGTAGTCCTCAACCACCTCCCCGGCGCTGAACGGGCGCCCGCCCAAATCGCGGCGATCGTGGCCGCCGCCAGCGCGTTGCGTTGCTCGTCCTCGGTCTGATCCTCACCGGAGACCGCCAGGGCGCAGGCATCATCGACCGCGGCAACGATCTCTTCGTCCTCAAGGTCTGCCAGTTCATCCAAGAAGTCGACGTTGACTTCGTCGGCGAAGATGTCCTCATCCCATGAGCTCATTGTTTCTCCTTCATCTTTACGCGAATAGGGGGTTTATGTTGGGGTCTATTTTCTTGTGTCCACGGTGGGTCAGTGTGGCGTCGTGGGGCACGCCCACCGCCAAGCCGCTATCTAATCCAATTTCTACCATTCTTTAGGCGCCCTTATGCAAGGCTTCGGCCAATGAGCCCGTTTATTACAGCTGCGCCACAGTTCTCCGTAACGCCGACCTGCCTGCATTGTGGAAAGAGGTATGAACAGGGATTATTGCCCAGGCCATTTACTATCCCTATATTCGTGCTATCGTTGTTACCGACTTGTGACCTTTGTGCAGTTAGGAGAGCGCCCCGCATGACGAGCAGTTCACGCCGCATCCTCGCCTTCGTGGCGGCCGGCCTCCTGTGTGCCGTCGCCGTGGGCGTCGCGGTGTGGCGCATGAGCGCACCCGAATCCGTCGTGGCTAAGCCCTCGGCCGCCACCGCGGTGTCGAGCACAGCCACCACGTCCTCATCAGCGACGCACTCCTACACCACCACGGCTTCTCCGACGACCACCCAGTCGAAGGACTCGCACACGCCGGTTGCTGCACCGGCAGAGGATCCGTACTTAGCGCCGAACGCCGTTGTCAACAACACGGAGCCCGCTGGCCCCACGGCCGTCTACCGCCCGGATAACGTCTCCTCGCTGCAGAACCAGCAACCGCAGGCGACACAGAACGCACAGAACCCGCAGAACCCGCCGGCACCGGTTGCTACCACCCCAGCGACTGCTCCCTCGACTGACTCGTCGACGGCCTCCGAATCCGTGGCACCTGGCTCTACCCCGCAGCACACCGAGCCAACGCCGCCGCCGGCCACCCTGGAGCCGCAGACTGCCGCACCGCAGGATTCGGGCCCACAGGAATCCCGCGGGGAACGCGAGCACAACCCCCAGTTGACCGAGCAGCAACCCACCGAGGCCCCTATCTCCCCGCAGGGCGAGGACTCCCCTAAGGCTTCTGATTCCTTCATCCCGCAGCCGGCCGGGCTCGCCCAAGAAGCCCCGAAGCCTGACGCCGAGCCTGACTCCGTTACGGAACACCGTGAGCCGACCGAAGCCGAGCAAAAGCAGTGGGACGAGTCTGCCCAGCACGGCAACGAGGCGCTAGAGGAGCTGGCGCGCGAATCCGAGGCGCACCGGACCAATGAGGCCCCCACCCCGGCAGCCCCAACGGATGACGTCCCCGCCGCGGAGGAACCGTCCGCAGAAACCCCCACCGCCGTTAAGCCGGGCGAGAAACCCATGGAACCCGCCGCCGAACCGGCAGCGGTGCATCCTTAAAGCGGTGCACCTTAAGCTCTAGACGCGAGCGACAAATACCTCCGCGCCTTCGGCCTTCGCGGCACGGATCGTGACGGCTGGGTCGCTGGCTGGAATCCATGCTGCGTGGCCAGCGCTGAAGTCGACGCTCTCCCCCTCGTCGTTGCTCACCGTGGTTGCGCCAGCGGTGCACAGCAGGATCATCGGGCCATCGCTGTCTACCTCGGCGGAGTCCGCACCCGAAAGCTCCACGCGGTCCAGCAAGAATTCCCCAATCGGCACCGGGTAGGCCCACGCCGTGGCGCCCGTAATGCTGCCTGCTGCTTCCTTTTCAGCTGCATCTGCGTGCGCTACTTGCTCCACTCGCGGATCCTCTGCCGCCTGATACGTCAGGACCTTGACCAGTTCAGGGACGTCAACGAACTTCGGGGTCAGGCCGCCGCGCAGCACGTTGTCCGAGTTGGCCATGATCTCCACGCCCAGACCAGACACATAGGCGTGCAGCTGTCCGGCGTCGAGGTAGATCGCCTCACCCGGCTGCAGGACGATGTGGTTCAGCAGCAGCGCGCCCAGCACGCCGATGTCCCCCGGGTACTGCTCGTTGATCTTCGACACGGTCCCCATCACGGTAGACATCCACGGCTCACCGGCTTGGCTTTCGCGCAGGCGCTCGCCCGCGGCTACCACTGCGCTGATAAGCTCCTTGCGCTTAGCACTGGGGATAGTGATCCACGTGGTAAACAGCGCGCGGAGGCTGTCGCCTTCAGCAGCGGGGTCCGGATCGAGCATGCCCTCGTAGTGCGCGAGCTCTTCGCAGTCCAAAGCCGCGAAGAGGCTGCGGGTCTGCGAGAGGGGGCGGAAGCCCGCCATGGCGTAAAACTCTGTGAGTGCCACGATGAGCTCCGGCTTGTGGTTGTCATCCTTGTAGTTGCGGTTGGCCGCCGTGAGTTCGATACCCTCCGCGTTCTCGCGAGCAAAACCTTCCTCGGCCTGTTGCTTGGACGGGTGCGCCTGCAGCGACAGCGGCTCGGCGGCAGCCAGGATCTTCAACAGGAAGGGCAGTCCGGCTCCGTACGTTTCCGCTACCCGCTTGCCCAGTTGTCCTTGCGGATCCGCGGCGATGATCTCATCCAGCTTCTCGCCATCCACCGTCGAGGGATCAGCCGGGTGCGCGCCGAACCACAGCTCAGCCACCGGGCTATTAGCTTCCGGTTCGCCGAGCAGCGTGGGGATCAGCGTGCGCGAACCCCACGAGTAGTTGCGGGCAGCGCTGGTGAGCAACTTCATTGACTTCCTCTGTTTCTATTTCACGTCGTAGGCGGTCGCGGCATAACTGCGCGTAATCAGCTGCAGCGCGCGGGCCAATTCCCCACAGGAGGTATCGGCGCTCGCTGCTGCGAAAGAGTGGGGAAGGTTCGCCTCTTCCTGTCCCCATAAAACAACTCTCAAGGGTACCAAAGGCTCTTCCGCTTCAAACGGGTCATAGAAGATGTCAGTCTGGTCTGTGTGCAGAATCGGTCCTAAGCCTTCCGCATCAACAACGGTCCCTCCCAGCCCGTGGGCTGCCCACAACGCGCCGGCCATGCGGGCAACAAGCGCGTCGAGGTGCACGCGCGTGCGCTCTTCTGACAGCGCATAGGGATCAGGCCCGCTGCTGTGGATGACCCGGCCGCCGTCCACGAACTCACGCAACGCGCGCCCAGGGTTCGTCGTGGAGTCACGTTGCGGGGATAGTGCTTCCAGCTCACGGTCCACGGCATCGGCGACATCCTCCAGCCGGCGGGAGACGAGAACTGGGTCTTCGCTCAGCACCGCGTACACCGCGTGCACAGCTGTAATCACGCGCACCGGGGAAATCCCTTCGGCGGTGGGTAGGTTGTCGAAGACGATGGTGTCCTCGGGAGCATCCTCAATCTCATTGAGGAGGACGGTCGTGGCACCCCGGCGCGCAGCAGTATGCAGCGCGCGCTCCACCCACGGGCTATCCCCCGCCACCACCACGACGTCGAGGGCACCAGTAAAGCGCGGCAGTGATTCGCTGACCATGATGGGGACTTCAGCGGGCTCAGCTAGGCCCACAGCAACGTGAGCGGCAGCGCGGGAAATTTGGTCCGCAGCGAGGACGACGAGGCTTCGCGGACGGAGTCCGCCCAGCACGCGAGCAAGCTCCGGCACGGATGCAGCCACCACGCGCGCTTGGGCGCCTTCGTGGGCGATGTCAAAGAAGCCCACGGTTTCGGGGTCATAGGAAGTCATAGGCCCGAGCATAGCTAGGATGAGTGTCCATGAGCATTCATCCGGTAGTCCTTGTCGGCGGCGGCCCAGGCGCGTGGGATCTGATTACCGTGCGCGGCATGCGCGCGCTGCAGGAAGCCGAGGTCATCGTGGCCGATCACCTCGGTCCCACTGCCCAGCTGGATAAGCTGTGCGATATTGACGCCAAGGAGCTTATCGACGTCTCCAAGATCCCCTACCGCGCCCAAGTAGCCCAGGAGCGTATCAACGAGATCCTCGTGGAGAATGCCCGCCAAGGGCGCCGCGTGGTCCGCCTCAAAGGCGGGGACCCGTATGTGTTTGGGCGTGGCTTCGAGGAGCTCACTGCACTCACTGCGGCGGGCATCCCGGTGGAGGTCGTCCCCGGGGTGACCTCGGCTGTCGCGGTGCCCGCACTGGCGGGGACGCCGGTGACGCACCGCGGCGTCGTCCATGCCTTCACCGTGGTCTCCGGGCACCTGCCGCCAGGCCACCCCAAGTCCTTGGTGGATTGGGCAGCACTGGCTCGTTCCGGGGCTACCTTGTCCGTCATCATGGGCGTCAAAAACGCGGCCGCCATCGCCGCCGCGCTGATCGACGCCTCCCTCTCCCCCCACACCCCCGTGCGCATCATTCAGGAAGGCTCCCTCGATGGCGAGAGAGCCTTCAGCTGCGAGCTCGCGGAGCTGGGGGCCACCATGGAGGAGCACTCGGTGGCTCCACCGGCGGTCATCGTCATCGGTGAGGTTGCTGGGCTCTAGTCCCGAGTTCTACTCAACTCCGACGCGCTCTTCCTCCGATTCCGAAGAGCTGCCAGCTTCGGAGCCCTCGCGGCCGGTCGGCTCCGTCGTTTCAACTACACGGCTGCCACCGCGTTGCTGCTCGCCAGCATCCCCCTCCGAGCTCTGTGCAGACTGGGCCCGGCGCTGGTTCGCCCAGACCGTGAGAGCAAAACCGAGGACCAGCGCAGCGACCTGCAGAAGAAGGATCTGCTGATGCGCCAGCGCCCACCCTAGGGCCTTCGGAATGTTGAGCGTCACGATAGCCGTGCCCACGAAGCCTCCAAGGAGCGTGGGGCTGATGCGCGAGATGAGCCAGGCTGCAATCGGTGCGGTGATCATCCCGCCGATAAGCAACGCTACAACCGCGGCAGCGTTAGCCACGATCTCCTCCCAGAGGCCAACGATGAAGCCCGCCGTGGCGCCAAAAGTGACGAGGAATTCTGCGGTGTTGACGGTGCCGACGATGCGCCGCGGCTGTTCGCGGCCGACCGCCATGAGCGTCGAGGTGGAAATCGGGCCCCAGCCACCACCGCCCGAAGCATCGACAAAGCCTCCCACCACGCCGAGCCCCGCGAGAAAAGGAGTGGAGTGCTGTCGGGTCTCCTGCGATGTACTGATCCGTGGGCGTGAGAAGCGCCAGACTAGGTTGATGCCGAGGACCACGAGAATAGCGGAGGTGACGGGCGCGGCAGCCTCGAGCGAGAGGTTAGACAGAACCGTCGCTCCAATGAAGGCCGACAAACCTCCCGGCACGCCGAGCTTGAGCACTGTGGGCCAATGCACGTTGCCAAAACGCCAGTGGCTGATTCCGGAGACCAAGGTGGTGCCTAGCTCCGAGGTATGCACCACGGCGGAGGCCGTCGCCGGTCCCAAACCCGCCAGCAGCAGGATGGTGGTGGAAGTGACGCCGAAGCCCATGCCGATGCCGCCGTCGACAAGCTGCGCGGCGGCACCCGCAATCGCGATGAGGATGAGGCTACGCATGGGCCACCTCCGCATAACGGTGGGAAACAATGCCGGCGAGTGCCTCACCCAGCGGAGGGAGAACCTGCCGGGACTCCCCGCCCCTGTGCCCTGCATCCTCGTCGAGGCGATCTAAGAGCAGGCCGGGGCTCACAAAGAGTGGCACGACGACCTCCTGATTGCCATCTGAGCCAACGGGCTCGCGCTCACCACGCGTGGCGTAGGCAACCTTCGCTGTGCAGCCGGTGAGTTCGCCCACGCGCCGTGCTAGATCCGCGACGGCAGCGTTGGCACGCTCATCGGAGGAGCCGACAGAATAAAGCAAAACGGTATCTGTCCCCTCCGGAACGCGCTCGGCCAGCAGACGCGCCATGTCCTCGCCGGTACCGAGGCCACGGGCTTGGTGAAGGCGCACTCCGGACGCCGCAGAGGCCTGGGCCAAAGCTGCAGGAACATCGATGCGCTGGTGGTAGCCCTCGGTAAAGAGCAAAGGCACAACGACCGCCTCGCGTACCCCTTGCGCTGCTAGGCTGCGCGCCGCCTCATCGAGCGGCGGGTCATTGAATTCCAAGTGTGCGGCGGTAGCCGGCGCACCGGCTAGCTCGCCAGCGGCGTGGGTCAGGGCCATAACGTTCGCTGCGGCCTCGGGGTGGCGTGAGCCGTGTGACAGGGTTAGTAAAGCAGTGGTAGCGGTCGGGGCGGTCATGGTGTGTTTCCTTAAGTGTGAGCTTTCGCGGCGGAGTGGCCGCGGCGAGCGAGAGAGCGCTGCAGCGCCTCCGCGGAGGAGACCGCCGGCGCTGGCGCTACGGGGGCATCGTCTTGGCCGTGGAAGCGTACGGAAAAGATGCGGAGGCATTCTTCGCACTTCCAGGCAAAATCATCTTCCTCATCGGGAAACAGGTTTGTTCCGGCGCAGTAGGGACAAAAGGCTGGGTGGTTGCGGTTGGGGTTGGGCTGGCGGCGGAAATTCACTGCAGGTCCTCCTCGTCCGCGCGCAGGACCCAGTGGCGGAACTGCTCGCCGTCCTCGCGCTGCTCCTTGTACTTGTTGACCAAGCGAATGACATAGTCCGGAACCTCATCCGCCACCACCTTGTGTCCGCGCAACTTGCGGCCCCAGTCCGGGGATAGGCCGAGGGCGCCGCCTAGGTGAACCTGGAAGCCTTCGACGCGGTTGCCATCGGCATCGGTCACGATCTGTCCCTTGAGGCCAATATCCGATACCTGCGAGCGTGCGCAGGCGTTGGGGCAGCCGTTGAGGGCGACGGACAGAGGGACGTCGAGATCGCCGAGGGTATCTTCCAGGATGTCGACGAGCTCGATGGCGCGGGCCTTGGTGGTCACGTGCGCGAGCTTACAAAACTCCAGCCCGGTGCAGGAGATGACGCCGCGGCGGAACTCCGAGGGTTTTGAGTACAAGCCGGTCTCATCCAAGGCGCGGGACAGGGCAGGGATATCCTCTTCTTCCACGTCGAGGAAGAGAAGCTCCTTCATCGGGGTCGTGCGGATGCGGTTGATTCCGAATTTCTCGGCCACGTCGGCGATGGCGATGAGCTGCTCACCGGTGGCGTGCCCCACGGTGGGCTTGACGCCCACGTAGAACTTGCCGTCCCGCTGGCGGTGCACGCCGAGGTGGTCGCGGTCGCCAGGGGCGATGGGGAGCGGGAGGCCGTCGAAAAGCGGCGCGTCCAGATACTCCTCTTCTAGGACCCTGCGGAACTTCTCAATGCCCCACTGCGCCACGAGGAACTTCAGGCGCGCGCGGTTGCGGTTGCGGCGGAAGCCGTAGTCGCGGAAGATGCGCGCCACACCGGCCCATACCTCCGGCACGCGCTCGAGCGGAATCCATGCGCCGAGGGACTGCGAAAGCATCGGGTTGGTCGACAGGCCACCGCCCACGAAGCAGTCGAAGCCGGGCCCGTACTCAGGGTGATTCGTGCCCACGAAAGCAACGTCCTGGATTTCGTGGGTGACGTCTTGGCGGGCGTTGCCGGAGATGGCGGACTTGAACTTACGCGGAAGGTTATGGAATTCATCGCGCAAGAGGTAATCATTCTTGATCTCCTCAATGGCCGGGGTGGCATCGATAATTTCGTCGGCGGCCACTCCCGCTACCGGCGAGCCGAGGATAACGCGCGGCACGTCACCACAGCCCAACAGGGTATCCAGCCCCACAGAACGGAGCTTTTCCCAAATCGCGGGGACATCTTCAATCTGAATCCAATGCAGCTGGATGTTCTGGCGGTCCGTAAAGTCCGCAGTCGAGCGCGCATAATCGCGCGAAATCTCCCCCACCGCCCGCAGCTTGGCGGGGTCCGCACGGCCGCCGTCGAAGCGCACGCGCATCATGAAGTATTCGTCCTGTAGCTCAGCGTTGGAGAGCTTGGAAGTCATCTCCCCGCCTAGGTTCTGGTTGCGCTGGGTGTACAGGCCCAACCACTTGAAACGCGGAGCAAGGTCCTCTGCGGGAATAGAGGAGAATCCCTGCTTGGAATAGATATCGATAACGCGCTGGCGCACGGCCAAGGCATCGTCGGCCTGCTTGATCTCCTCGTCAGCGTTAAGCGGCGCGGTGCCGTCAATCTTCCACTGGCCTTCCGGTTTCTTCGCGCGTGGCTTTCGCTGTGTGGCGGTGGTCATAATATGCTGCCTTTCGTCGGATACTGAAAACCTACCGGTCTAGCTAAAGTAGACAAAGCAGTCTTTTTTATTTTCTTCCGAATATGCAAAGCACGCTGGGTTTATGCCACAATGTTCTCCGAATGTAATTAGGCCCAGTTGCCCTCCAGCAGACAAGCCGGTTCAATGAAACCCACGCTTGTTTAGACCTAAGCTTTCGTTAGTTACTACAACATTCCGAAAGGCCATCATGACTCAGCAGCCCCTGAAAGTAGCCGTCATCGGCGCCGGCCCAGCCGGCATCTATGCCTCCGACATCCTGGTGAAGAAGACCGGCGGCAACGTTCAGATCGATCTCATCGAGCAGATGCCCGCCCCCTTCGGGCTCATCCGCTACGGCGTGGCTCCGGACCACCCGCGCATTAAGGGAATCATCAACTCCCTGCACCGCGTGCTCGACACCGAGCAGATTCGCCTTCTCTCCAACATCAACGTGGGCCGCGATGTCACCGTCTCCGAGCTCGAGGAGTACTACGACGCCATCGTCTTCGCCACCGGCGCAGTCGGCGACCTGGGCATGAACATCCCAGGCTCCGATCTCGAGGGTATCCACGGTGCGGGCGAATTCGTCGGCTTCTACGACGGCAACCCGCGTTTTGAGCGCTCTTGGGATCTCTCCGCCACTGACGTCGCGGTGATCGGCGTGGGCAACGTCGGCCTCGACGTCGCCCGCATCCTGGCCAAGACCGGGGATGAGCTCAAGGAATCCACCGAGATTCCCGACAACGTCTACGAGTCCCTGGCCAAGAACCAGGCCACCACCGTGCGTGTCTTCGGCCGCCGCGGCCCGGCGCAGGCCAAGTTCACCCCGCTGGAGCTCAAGGAGCTCGACCACTCCCCGACCATCAACGTGGTGGTGGACCCGGAGGACATCGACTACGACGAAGCCTCCCTCAAGGCCCGCGAAGAGGCTAAGTCCTGCGACCTGGTGTGCCAGACCCTGGAAGGCTACGCCATCCGTGAGCCGAAGGACGCCCCGCACACCCTGCAGATCCACCTCTTCGAGCAGCCGGTTGAGTTCATCGGCGAAAACGGCAAGGTGACTGCCGTAAAGACCGAGCGCACCGCGCTCAACGGCGATGGCTCCGTCTCTGGCACCGGCAAGTTCACCGAGTGGCCGGCTCAGGCCGTCTACCTGGCCGTGGGCTACCGCTCCGATGCCATCGAGGGCGTTCCCTTCAATAAGCAGAAGAACGTCATCAATAACGACGGCGGCCACGTGGTTGACCTCGACGGCGAGGTCGTGCCGGGCCTATACACCACCGGCTGGATCAAGCGCGGCCCGGTGGGGCTTATCGGCAACACCAAATCCGATGCCACGGAGACCATCGGCATGCTGCTTGCCGACGCCGAAGCAGGCAACCTCTCCCACTCCCGTGACGAGGACATCGTCGAGCTCTTCGAGTCCAAGGGGCTGGAGCACCTGACCTGGGAGGGCTGGAAGAAGCTCGACGCCGCCGAGCGCGCCCTGGGTGAGGCCGAGGGCCGCGAGCGCAAGAAGTTCGTCGAGTGGGAAGAGATGGTCAACCACTCGCGCGGCTAAGCCGGCTCGACCCAAATTAAAACTGCCCTATCTGACGAAGTTATCGCTCCCGCCGCAATGAACGCGGGGAAAATCGTCAGATAGGGCAGTTTTTCTTCAAGGAATTAGTGTGAAGGCACGTGCCTTCACACTAGGCGCGGATGATGGCGAGCACCTCGTCGACGATGGCCTGCACCTCGTCAGCGGTCTTGGCCTCAACGTTGAGGCGCAGCAGCGGCTCGGTGTTGGAGGCGCGGACGTTGAACCAGGCGTCAGTGCCCTTCAGCTGTACGGTCACGCCATCGAGCTCGTCGACGGACTCAATCTTGTCCGCCAGCTCATCCAGCACGCGCTGGGTCGTAGCCTTCTGATCCTCCACGGTGGAGTTAATCTCACCCGAGGCCTCGTAACGCGAGTACTGCGCCATCAGTTCGCTCAACGGCTTGTCCTGCTCACCCAGGGCCGCCAATACGTGCATGGCCGCGAGCATGCCGGAGTCCGCGTTCCAGAACTCCTGGAAGTAGTAGTGAGCGGAGTGCTCGCCACCAAAGACCGCCTTCTCCTTGGCCATCTGGGCCTTGATGAAGGAGTGGCCCACGCGGGTGCGCACGGCCTTGCCGCCCTTCTCAGCGATGAGCTCCGGAACCGTCTTCGAAGTAATCAGGTTATGGATGACGGTGGCACCGGGGAACTTGTCCAGGTAGCGCTCCGCCACCAGCGCACAGATGGCGGACGGCGGCACCGGCTGGCCCTTCTCGTCCACCACGAAGCAGCGGTCGGCATCACCGTCGAAAGCCAGGCCAATATCCGCCTTCTGCTCAACGGTGAACTTCTGCAGGTCCACCAGGTTCTTCGGATCCAGCGGGTTGGCCTCGTGGTTAGGGAAGGTACCGTCCAGTTCGAAGTAGAGGTCGCGCACGTCGAAAGGCAGCCCCTCGAAGACCGCCGGGACGGTGTGGCCGCCCATGCCGTTCGCGGCATCCACCGCGACGACGAGCGGGCGAGAATTCTCCAGCGGCACCAAGCCGCGCAGGAAGTCGGCATAATCACCGAGCACCTCGCGCTCAGTCACGGTGCCTGGCTCGCCGTCGAAGGCCGGGGTGCCGTCGATCAGCATGTCCTTAATCTGCTCCAGGCCGGTCTCCTGGCCCACCGGAACAGCACCCGCGCGGCACAGCTTGATGCCGTTGTACTTCGCCGGGTTGTGGGAGGCGGTGAACATAGCGCCCGCACAATTCAGGTGGCCAGCAGCAAAATACAGTTCATCGGTCGAGGTTAAGCCGAGTTGGATGACATTGAGCCCCTGCGCAGCAGCGCCCTCCGCGAAAGCAGCGGCCAGCGACGGGGAGGACGGACGCATGTCATGGCCCACCGCCACGGTGCTCTCCCCTTCCCCGCGGAGAATCGCGGCAAAAGCCGCACCAGTATCACGCACGAGGTTCTCATCGATGTCCTCGCCCACGACACCACGGACGTCATAGGCCTTGATCACTGCATTGAGCTGTTCACGAGTTCGCATAGCCCACAAGCATACCCCCGTCGACGCGGTAATCCGCGTCCGACGGGCTAGAAAGCGCCCGAGTGGCTACTCTGCGTCCGGAACCACCGTTAGGTGAGCTCGGCGGCGCTGGCGGGCATCATGCACTCGGCGGGTGCGGAACACAGGGTGGTTTGAGTTACGCGGATCGGCGCCATCGAAGGTGGCGGAGTAGTCAATGGGATCGGCACCGGAGCCGGCCGTGGAATCATCCACCAGGCCAGTGGTCACGCGCCCGGCCTCGCGGACGGCTTCGGCGAGCGCGGTGAGATCATCGTCCTCATCGAGCTCGATGCGGTCAACACGCACCATCTCCCAGCCTTGCGGGGCGGTGATGCGAGCGCTGTGCTTTTCGCACAGGTCCCAAGCGTGGGGATCGGTCTCTTCGGACAGTGGGCCCACGACGGCGGTTTGCTGCGCGTAGGCGTAGGTCAACGTCGCCACGGCGGGACGGCCGCAGCCGGGGCGGGAGCAATGGCGAGAGCTAGTCACGCGCCCAAGTCTAAACCCTAACTTGAGATTTAGATAGTCCAACGCGGCGCGCCTCGCCGCAAGCCTCCTTCAGCCCGGCCTAAACTAAGCCGCATGAGCACGCCCCGCCCGCATATCCGCCCGGCCCGCCACCGCCACGGCCGCGGTGCACGAGGGCCGCTGCTGCCGCACAACACGCCGCGCTATCGCAGCAGCGCCGAGCGCTTCGATATGGCGGTGCTCGAGGCCTACGCCCCCATCCATAACGCCTTTGCCGAACAACTCATCGGGCTCGACCTTGCCGTTGATACCGTGCCCCGGATGCGCCTGTCGGTAGACATGACGGTCATGCCGGATGAGATCATCGCCGACGGCCCCGTTCCATTGGGGCGCATCGTGCCTGCGGGCGTGGATTCCGCCGGTCAGCCTACGCGCGCCCGCCTGGTTATTTTCCGCATGCCCATTGAGGAGCGCGTGCAGTCGGCACAGGAGCGCGAGGAACTGCTATCGACCGTGCTTACCGCACTAGTGGCCAATTACCTGAACGTCGATCCCGGAGACATCGATCCGCGCTTTACCTGGTAAACCACTCCTGAAAACCCATCGCTCCCCCTCACCGCTGGGGCTGAGGGCCCAAACGATAAGGGGGAGCGATGACGCTGCACTACTAGATCCGCTGCGCTTAACCGATCTCACGCTTTAATCGGCGGCGCTCACGGTCTGACAAGCCGCCCCAAATTCCAAAGCGCTCATCGTGCTCCAAGGCATATTCGAGGCATTCATCCCGCACTGCACAGGCCTGGCAAATGCGCTTAGCCTCGCGCGTCGATCCTCCCTTTTCTGGGAAGAAAGCTTCCGGGTCCGTCTGGGCGCACAGCGCCTGGTCTTGCCACTCCTGCTCGACGGCACCAAAGAGTTCATCGAGCGACATCTCTGCAGCAGCACCGCCACGGAGAATAGCGCTGTTATTCGTTGTATTGTCCACGCCGCTTCCTTTCTCCGAGGTCGTTTCTCTCTTGATTCAGTGGCACCGACCCTACACCGAAACAATTTCTCGGTGCCGCGCCCGCCGTGCCGTTGATTACACTGATGTCATTTCACACCGGATCACTAAATATCGTCAACCTGTCGCGGAAGATTTTTGTTGGGCTCCAGCGAAAACGCTGTACAGCATCCCCAACTTTCACATCAGTCACAGATCTCCTAGTTAAGGGGTGATCATCGGGGGTACTACATGTAGTGGCCACCCCCGACCCTGTGAACAATTCCAAGGTTTCTTCGGCGTGTCGCCACCCAGTCGGGCAAAACGGCCCTTCCGGTTTCGGGGTGCGTAGCGGGGTGAAGTAGAACGCGACGGGTTCAGCGGGTCGCCACAACATGTAGGGGTCCCTGGTGTGAAGATGAAAGTTGCTACACAACCATCTAAACCCACCAGGGACCCGTACTGTGAAGCCTACTGGAAACCTCGTCGCCGACACCATCTGCCGTACCGCGGAAATCGGACTTGCCATCACCGGTGCCGCTGATGCCGGACCACTGACCATCATTGAGGCCACGCCCGTAGCCGTTAGCGGCGCGTGCCCGGACTGCGGCCAGCCAGGCAAGCTGCGCGACCA